>CAMDJH010000346.1 GCA_945900455.1 Akkermansia muciniphila | reverse complement strand
CGACGAGTGTGGCAGTCCGTCAACACTGTGTCCAGCATTTCCGAATAAAATATAATTATTCCGCCCATCTACCGCTCACAGGGATGCATTGTGCTGAATAGTTACGATTTTTCATACTATTGGTTCCGAGGAACAAAAAGAGGGGAGGGGGAGGAAAGCGGAAAACAAAAGGCTGAACTGCTGAAACGCGCAAAGCGACCACGGACTAAGGACCCCGTACCACGGGCCGGGAGGGGCGGGTGATTATTCATACGTTAGCTTTCAAAAAAGTGGAATCGGAAAGGCTTGGGGCTGAAGTCTCGGCTGAAAAGTCTGGAGTCCAGAGTCTGGAAGAAAACCGTTTGAGGTCTGGCGCTACGAGTTTCCCGGGAAGGGCGAACACCCGGCGGTGCTCATCGGGCACCCGGACATTGTGGCCCGCGCGGCCGTCGTCAACGTGTTGTTTTGCACCCGCCAACGGCAGAGCCGTCCGCCCAAGTTGATCGAAGTGGGCTTGAACGGAGCCGATGGCCTGGATTGGGAGACATTCTGCGATTGCTCCTGCCTCTACGCCGTGCCGTCCGCGGGCTTGTTCGGCAAACGCGGGCGGGTCACTTATGAGCGTCGCCAAGCGATTCGCCGCAAGGTCCAGGACTTGTTCCAAGTGGAGGCGACGGACTAGCGGGCCGCAGTGGCGAGAGGACTCTAAGGCTATGCGGTTTTCTGCTTTCGGCTTTGGATTGATCGCCGTCCGGCCTTGGGCGAGATTGACGGAATGAAAGTGACCAAACGGCAGCAACCGGTCGAACTGGGTGCGCACATCGTGGCGGATCCCAAAGTGTGTCACGGCCGGCCGACCTTCAAGGGCACGCGTGTCATGGTGTTCCAAGTGCTGGAGCGGTGGCCTGCGGCACGCCGGGTATTGCCTGGTGCTTTTAGACATCATGGAACACGAGGGTGAGATCGCCGCGGCGATCCGAAGGTTTCTGCGCCATCGGGTTGAGAGTTGAAGACAGAACGGGGCGACGCGGCTCGCCAATGTTCGTTGCGGTGATTTTGTCAGGCGGCAAGGTCACAGTCTCATCCTCTCGTTCCAAGTGCCGCGGACCGCATGCAAATCACCGGGGCTCAAGCCCCCCAAACGACGCAGGAACACGGTCCTTTCGGCGGTGACGATTCGGTCGAGGCGAGCGACGGAGGGTTTGAGCAGTCCCGCCGCCTGCCAGTCGGTGAGCGGGACGTCCAAGGGCCCGTTGAGTGGCACCGAGGTTACGCGACAAATGATTGCGTCCCGCAACAAATCGAAGAGCACCAACGCGGGCCGGATCTTACTGGCGGCGCCAGAAGTAAAAGGAAACTCACAAATGAAAATGTCCCCAAACATATCAGCGAAATGAGTCGTAGATGGCGTCCTCCGGGGCGTCGTCGCGGACGAACTGTTCGTAGGCCGCCGCACGCCACTCGGCCCCATCGGTATCCTCCTCCGTCAGCACGATCACGCGCGCACGGCCGGCTTTGGGCAACGCAGCCGCCGCCTCGGAGGGCATCTGCAGCGCCGTGGTGCCGCTCAACTCCGTGATAAACTCAATCGCATGCACGGTCGGAGAGTAGGAATTGAGGTGTCCGGGTCAATTCGGCTGCTGGCCTTTGAGCCTTGGCGTTGAATTTCGATCGAATATTCGGAATGGCAAGGGCGCAAGAAGGATTGCCGGGCGTCCGGGCTTGGGGGAGATCGACGGGATGAAAGTGAACAAACGGCAGCAACCGGTCGAACTCGGTGCGCACATCGTGGCGGATCCCAAAGTGTGTCACGGCCGGCCGACCTTCAAGGGCACGCGTGTCATGGTGTTCCAAGTGCTGGAGCAGGTGGCCTGCAGCACGCCGTGGGAGCGGATCGTCTGGTCGTGGCGCGGGAAGGTACCGATGGAGGCCATCACCGAAGCGGTGAAGTTGGCCAGCCGGCAGTTCTTTTGTGTTCTTAGATATCATGGAACACGAGGGTGAGATCGCCGCGGCGATCCGAAGGTTTCTGCGCCAACCGGCTTTCCGCACGCACGCGCAACGAATGGGCAAGGTGGTGCGCCTGCACCCCGACGGCGTGCCGTACTGGGCGCTGGGAGCAGCGGTGCTGCACAGCACGGCTTGGAGTGGGGCGTGAGGGCGTAGGCCACAAAAGCTGAAAGACTGAAACGCCGAAAGCGGCTTTCGAATATCGGACACGTGACCCCGGAACGTGGGTTCGTTTGGCAATTTCTGTTTTCACCGAACCCGTAGAGTCCACTCGATCGATCACGTCACCGGGAACGGGAGACGTTGCCGACCTCGACGCACCCGCCAAAGTTGGATCAGGGCGAAGGCGGTCCCGAACACTGCCAGCGCCACGTTCACCGGCTCCGGCACCGCATTGATGTCCATGCCCCAACTCACCACCGTGGAATTGCCGCCACCGGCCGATACGTCCGCCAACACCAGCGTCCAACTCCCGTTGGGACTTAAGCCGTTCAACGCGCCCAGCGTAACTGTCGCAGCAGCATCAAACGCCGCAGGTGACGAGGTCACCGGGTTGATCGCCCGCCCATCCGGCTTCCACGTGGCCTCACCGGTAATGCTGTACCCGCCGACACTTTGGTACAGGTGAATGTTGTTCGCCGCCGCATCCGTGAATGTGACGTTCAGACCCGAATCGCTGTAACCGAAGGCATTGCCGGTGCCTACGCCTGGCCGGTTCAACAACGGCACCATCACCCCGTCATGGCTCAAGTAACCATACAAATCCCCATTGAATCCGCCCGAAATGTTTAGCCGGAGGCTCAACTCCCCAATATACGCTTGCCCGATCCCGCTCACCACGCGGGTGTCGCTCCAGGCATTGACATTGCCGTCCAGGATGACGCCGAGGTTTTGAAAAGTAGTGCCGTCTGTATAGTTGACAGTCGTCGTCGCGGACACCGTCAGGGCGGCGCCGAGGCAAAGGCCAGTCAAGAGAACCAATTTTTTCAACGTCGTAGGGGGTAGTATTTTTGCACAAGCTCTGCTTTGGTTAGGATCAGGGTTTATCCTTCTTCGGCTTCTTGTAGTGATCTTTTTCTTTTTTCTTCTTCTTGGCAGTTTCCACCGCCAAACCCGCGGACTGCTTAATCTCAGCACTCATCGCTGGGAGGAGACGCGATGCCTCATTGGAAATCGCCAGTGCCAAATCAGGTTCGGATTCAACCAGCGCGCCCACCACTAACCCTTGTGCCGCAGGATTCAGCGTCGCGATGACACGCAAAATAGCGAAGGCAGTGTCCTGTTTGTCCTTGGCGGACGCATCGTCCAAAAGCTCCCCGGCTTTGGCGGGAACTTCCGCGTTGGGCAACTTCTTGAAAACCGTGGTGAACCGCGCCTGGAGTTTATCTATCGCAGTCTGTTTTTCAGCTGCCACCGCTTGGAACGGCGACAAGGCGAAACAGAGCGCGGCGACCAACGCGCTGGTAAGGAATTGTCGGAGAGTCTTCATATTCGGGTTCGATGCCTTGCATCGCTCGGTCTTTGCCCACCTGAGCCTCTGGGACTGTGCATGTTGAGGGAGGGATGGAAAGGTTATTTTTGGGGAATGAGCGGGGAAAACAGAAAACAGAAAACAGAAAACAGAAAGCAGAAAGCAGAGAGGGGAAAATGGTGGTTCATGCGGTTTTCACATTACCGTGGTTGATTCGCTTTTTAGGCAAAGAATTGGGATGAAGGCAGGCGAGACAATCATCGCCGAAAAAGAACGCAAAGATCTCAAAGAGAGAAGGTTAAGTTGGATGTACCCTCAAGGGGAATCCCGAAAACATTCCTCGGGCTGCCCTCTTTGCGTTCTTTGCGGCTAGGCAGGGGGGAGAGAAAAACAGAAAACAGAAAGCAGAAAGCAGTGGGTCCTTTTTTTTGCACCGTCGGTGCGGTCCGTTCTCCGTTCTCCGTTCTCCGTCCTCCGTTCTCCAAATCCCCCCGGTTGCTTTCTCTCGCGGCTAGTCCGGGGAGCGGGGAGCGGGCAGGGGAAAACAGAAAACAGAAAGCGGAAAGCAGAGGGTCCTTCTTTTGTCCCGTCGGTGCGGTCCGGCCTCCGTTCTCCGTCCTCCAAATCCCCCGGGGGACGTGCTCAGGTTTTCCTCTGGACTGTTTCACCACGCGACTCACGCAAGCAATGCTCTTGAGAACTGAATCATATCGAGTATCCTGCGTCGATGCCACTGACAATTGCTCAACTGACGTCCGAGGCGATGCGGCTTCCATCCACCGGTCGCGCTGAGCTTGCTGAACAACTGGTCGAAAGCCTGGAATTCAGTGAGAACGACGGGGTCCAGCAAGCTTGGGCTGCGGAGGCACTCAGGCGCCGGGATGAAGTTCGAGCCGGCCAAGTAAAAACCATTCCAGGTGAGCAAGTGTTCGAAGAGGTTCGCAGGATGTTGGATCGATGAGGTATGAGTTTCATGATCAGGCAAGGATCGAGCTCCTGGAATCCGCGTCGTTCTACGAAGGGCGTAACATTGGTCTTGGTACTGCCTTCACCAACGAGATAGAGTCGACGATTCGCCGGATTGTCTCGGATCCTGGCCAGCCGCGCTGTATCGAGGGAGACGTGCATCGATGTCTCACGAAGCGATTTCCTTATGGAATTCTGTACACCATCGAGCCGGAATTCATCCTTATTATTGCCATTATGCATTGCAGCCGGAAACCAGGCTACTGGCGCAACCGCCTCCCGACCCGAGATTCCTAAGCCATGACTATGCAGTTATGAAATAGATCTCCTGCAGCAACATCTCCGCAACCAAGCGTTCTTGTTCAGCAGGCAGCGGGGAGGGGAAAACAGAAAGCAGAAAGCGGAAAGCAGAAAGCGGAAAGCAGAAAGCGGAAAGCAGAGGGGGACAAATGCTGGTTCATGCGATTTTCACATTAGGAGCAGGGAGCTGTCCAAGTGAATTCATCATGCCCCAGCCAAAGTCAAAGTCTCATTGTTTGGTTCTACCTTGTGCGAACAGCCGCCAAATCGCCCGAACTCAGCACGCCTAAGCGTCGAAGGAACGTGTTGCTTCGGCAAGTGTGCGTGCGTGACTGGTGAGGTGCGGGGCAGGATGAGCGGCAGCAATGAAATCGCCGACCTTCTCATCCAGCGATCTGAACGATCTCCAACACCATCTCGACTCCTGGCGGCAGCTCCAGTCCGGACG
>CAMDJH010000345.1 GCA_945900455.1 Akkermansia muciniphila | reverse complement strand
GGGGGAGATTTTGTTAATTGGGGCGCCACGAAGCAGCCGCACCTCGCCCGAGTTCTGGCGAATGGCAGCCTGGATGATAGTTTCAACCTCGGGGACGGATTTAATGCCAGTGTCTATGCCATCGCCCTTCAGGCCGATGGGAGGATTTTGGTGGGCGGGAGTTTTACCGAAGTGGCGGGTGCCACTCGATCCCATCTGGTTCGGTTGAAGACGGACGGCGGAGTGGATGACAACCTGCCGTCGTTGGAATTCAGCTCCGACATCTATGCGATCCTCGCAATTCCTGGGGGCGATTTTCTGGTCGGGGGAACGTTTACTTCTGTCTTGGGCCAGTCCCGCAACGGCCTTGCCCGGATCAAAGCCAACGGCACTCTCGATCCGACTCTTACCATTACTCCAAACGGCGCGGTTTATGCGCTTGCCAGGCAGCCGGACGGGAAGATGCTCGTGGGGGGTGATTTCACTGCGGTCGGATCGATTCCGAGAATTCGCATTGCTCGCTACAACACCGACGGAACCCTGGATCCGACCTTCGATCCAGGCGCCGGACCGAGTAGCACGGTTTACTGCCTCACTCCCGCATCGGGTGGCGAGGTTTTCGTAGGGGGACAGTTTGAAGAAATCAACGGACTCCCGCGGATCGGACTGGCCCGACTGTTGCCTTCCGGTTTGCCCGACGCCAGTTTCAATGCCCAGGTCAGCGCCGCGGTTTGGTCCGTCGCGGCGCAAGCAGACGGGCGCGTCATTCTTGGGGGTGATTTTGTCAGCGTGCACGGCGCCGAACGGGTCCGCATTGCGCGTGTTCGATCGGATGGTCAGCTCGATTCCACTCTGGCAACTCCGGGAGGGGCGGATGCCCGGCTTCGGGCGGTCGCAGTCGAAGCGGACGGCAACATCCTGCTGGGCGGCGAATTTGCAAAAGTCACCGGGATCAATCGACGGATGCTCGCCCGGGTACAGGGTCTAGCCACGGCGGCCGGCGGCGAGTTAGAGTTCTCCGCCGCGCGTTACATTGTATCGGAGTCCTCACCGTCGGTAACCCTCGAGGTCCACCGCAACGGCAATACGGGTAACCCGGTTTCCGTAGGATTCAACACCGCTAGCGGCACAGCCAACACGGGTGACTATACGCCTCAGGTGGGAGGGGTTCTAAGTTTTGCATCCGGTGAGATTAAGAAGCTGATTACCATTGCCGTACGCGCGGATGCGCTCGTGGAAGACACCGAGACCTTTACGGTGGCGCTCGAAAATCCCACGGGCGGAGCCGCCCTGGGTGCCACCGCTACCGCGGCGGTCAGCATCGAAGACAATGATTCGGCCACCCAACCGGGATCAATCGATGGGTTGTTCACAGGTCGCATTGCCACGAGAGAGGGATCGTATGCGTCCGTCACCCTGGTTCAATCGGACGGCCGGATCGTCACCGCGGGTAATTTCAATGAAGCCGACGGCTCGTCTCGCCTCCGAATCGCCCGCTTCCGGCCTGATGGATCGCTCGATCCGTCGTTTCTCGCATCCGCCTGGCTCAACGGGCCGGTTTATTGCGGAGCCCTCCAGACGACGGATGGAAAAATCCTCGTCGGCGGAAATTTCACGGTGGCCAACGGCATCCGTCGGAATCGAATCGCGCGATTCAATGCCGACGGAACGTTGGACCGCTCCTTTGATCCCGGACTCGGTCCCGACTCCGATGTTAATTCCATTCTGCCGCGTCCAGACGGCACCCTCCTGGTTGGAGGGAGCTTCGGAGTGTTCGCCGGTCAACCCGCGTCAGCCTACTTGGTCCGACTCTTCAGCGACGGAAACGTCGATTCAACATTCACGGCGGTGCCCAATTCATCCGTCCACGGCCTCGCGGTTGATAAGAACGGGCGGATCCTGCTCGGGGGTGACTTCTCTCGGGTCAACGGCACTCCCCGTATTCGGATCGCCCGGGTCTCGGCAGATGGGGCTTTGGATGGCACGTTCGACTCCGGAGCCGGAGCCGATTCGCCGGTGCGAAGCCTAGTTCCATTCTCCGATGGGACCGTGATTGTGGTCGGGGATTTTACCATGATCAACGGCTTTCCTCATGTCGGTATTGCTCGATTGACTCCCGATGGCACGTGGGATCCCGCGTTTGTGGCTTCGGTCAACGGCTCGGTAAGAAGTGCCGTTGTTCAATCGGACGGACGGATAATTCTGGGTGGGTCTTTCACGGAAGTCGCCGGTCAATCCCGTAGCCGACTCGCCCGATTGCGGTCCAACGGCACCCTTGACCCAAGTTTCGACGTTGGCGCAGGGGCCAATGACGCAATTTACAGTCTGGCGCTGCAAGCCGATGAAAATCTCATCGTGGGAGGAGCGTTTACCACATATCGAAACCTTGCTCACTCGGGTTTGGTTCGCATCGTGGCAGCGGAAACCGCCCCAGGCGGAGTCATCGAGTTCATTGCCTCAGCATTCTCTGCCAGCGAAGCAGCACCCAATTTCATGGTCCAGGTCCGGCGGTCCGGCGACACGAGCAAATCAGTGAGTGTCACTTATAGCGCAGCGAACGGCACAGCCGATGCCGGCGACTACACGCTGCCGACGGGGAAACTCACTTTCGAAGGTGGGGAGACGACGAAATCCTTTGCGATCACAATTCGTCCCAACACGTTTCCGGAGGACGATGAGACTGTTCTGCTCTCATTGAGCACGCCGACCGGAGGGACCGTCTTGGGGGCGCAGGCGACTGCCATTCTAACGATCCTCAATGACGACACTTTCACCGAGGCGGGAGCGGTCGATGGACTCTTTAGGTCGGGGTTAAATCAGGAAGCATTGTCCGTAGCGGTGCTGTCGGATGATTCCATTCTCGTGACCGGGAATTTTTCGCGTGCTGGAACTGCCAACCGGTTGCGTATCGCGCGCTTGACCACGGATGGAACCGTGGATCCGAGCTTCAATCCCGCAGCATGGACGGATGGTCCCATCTTTACTGCCGTCGTCCAGGACGACGGCCGAATCCTCATCGGCGGCGATTTCGGTATCGTCAACGGCCAGCGCCGACCTCGGATTGCCCGTTTGGCGGCGGACGGCACTTTGGATCCGATGTTCAATGTCGGGGACGGGCCCAACTCGACGGTATTAGCCATTTGGGTATCACCGCTGGGCGACATCCTGGTGGGGGGACAATTCAGCGAATTCGCCGGGGATCTGCACCGAGCGTATCTGACTCGGCTTTTCAGTGATGGCAACGTCGATGAATCATTCCAAACGCGAATCAATTCCGCCGTATATAAGGTAGCTCCCGTGGCAAATCAGAGGCTTATGATTAGCGGCGAATTCACGCGGGTCGGCAACCTGAACCGGCTCCGGGTCGCTCGACTTTTTGACGACGGCCGGCCCGATCCGGATTTCGATCCCGGCGCCGGTCCGGATTCCACCGTGCGGACACTCTTGCCACTGCCAAACGGTTCGGTCCTGATCGGGGGCGATTTCACTTTTGTCAATGGTTTGCCGCGAGCCCAAATCCGCGGATAAGGAAGGACAGGACGGTTGGGGGCGGTTTTTGAGACCGCGGAATTCTCCGGTTAGGGTCAAAGCGGCTTAAAACGGTGACGGAAGACGACTTGGCGCAGCTTTTGAGCGAATTCCGAGGGGATGTTATCGGATTCAGCCTGAAAATGACAAAAGGCCACCTTCGCCCCGGTTCGGTTCGGGACGTGGCGGCCAGATTATTGCGGTTTCTCCGCCTACTTGAAGGCCGTGGCTTGGGTAGGCAACTGGAAGATGTCCCACACCTTGAGGAAACGATCGATCACCGACTGGCTTGCACAGAAGCGCAGCCGCAATTTGCATCCAAATCGGCTCATCCGCCCGCATATATGCACCAGCATCAGCCGGAACTTTTTGAAGCGCACCGTCCGTTCGGCCGGTGCGAAGCATAGCCCGCGGATCGCACTGGCTAGATTGTAGGCCATCAAGGCCAGCTTAAACCAGGCTGCGTTGACATTAAAATGCCGACTGGGCATATGCCCCCCGCCCAAAGCGTTCTTCACTTCATCGTGCACGTGCTCGATGGTGCCCGCTTTTTCTCGCTGCCACTGCAAGAGGCGCTGCCCTTCCCAATCGAGGTTGGTAACCACGGCGTGATGATGGCGATCGGATCCATCGGCAAACAAACTTCCCTGAGCTTTGAGCAGGCGCACTCCAATATAGCGTAGGGGCTGAGAGTCTTTCTTCTCGGTCTTGTCCCCAGGCACAAAATCCACCTCAGCCCATTGCCGTTGTGTTCCGTCGGCCTCCACCGTAATCGTCTTCCATTGCTTCTCAGGTATCATCGCCACCGACCCGGCCAAGGCCCCGCTCATCACCGCACTGATCGCAAAGCCAATCCGACCCCCAGGCTCGGCCGACCGCTCCGGATCTCGAAGCCATTGAATGAGTCCATTCTCATGGCAAGCACTGTCTCCCCGGAAATAGCGCTGCTTGACCGTGTTGGGAAGTGCCCCGAAGGCGGTCTTGGCACAGCTCAGGGGCTCCTGTTTGGCGGGGACGTTGCCGTCACGAAATTGATCGGCGACCACCAAATCGGCCTCCGACCATACCGCGACCATGGGCTGATAGCCCCGCCCCCCCTCATAGTGTGGCAGTGCCGATTCCTTATGGCTTTCGATGATCGTGGCATCCATGTCGATCGTCGCGATGCTCAGGACTGAATTCTGTTGTCCATACAGTTTGGCCACCCGTTGAACCAGCCCTTCCTGAACTCGTTGCAGAGCTTCGATGCCCGAGCTGGGCGCAAGAATGAAGCTCTTCTGTTCTTCGCGTTTAGGGCGCAAGGCTGCCAGATCCTCCTCATGGAAGAAATCGAGGAAATCCCGGACAGTTCGGGTCTTAGGCAACGCATAGCCGAGCCCCTTTTCCAGGCAACTATCGTGATGGAGCAGGGAGAAGTCCTCCGGGCAATCGCCCCCAACGGTCTGGAGCAGGAGAATCGATTCGATGAATTGCGATTCGGTAAAACCGCGCCTACGGGATTTGAGCTGGAGATTGGCGGCAATGAGATCGGGGAGCTTGAGGGAGCGGAAGGCGCGCGAGGTAGCCAGGAGGCCCGCGTGAGCGGAGGAAACCTCGGTGAGCGGGCGAGAATCGATGGCGAAGGGGGTCTTGGACTGGAGGGGTATGCGTGCGGGCATTCGTGTTAAATACATAATATA
>CAMDJH010000344.1 GCA_945900455.1 Akkermansia muciniphila | reverse complement strand
CGGCTGTTCGCCGGTTAAAGCGGTACGCGAGCTGGGTTCAGAACGTCGTGAGACAGTTCGGTCCTTATCCACTGTGGGCGCAGGAAACTTGAGGGGTTCATTCCTTAGTACGAGAGGACCGGGAATGACGCACTTCTGGTGTGGCAGTTATCGCGTCAGCGGTAGCGCTGCGTAGCCATGTGCGGAAGAGATAAGCGCTGAAAGCATCTAAGTGCCAAGCTCATCCCAAGATATGGTTTCCCGGGGCGTAAGCCCCCTAAAGATCCCAGGCAGACTACCTGGTTGATAGGCTGGGCGTGTAAACACCGTGAGGTGTGTGCGGACCAGTCCTAATTGATCGTGCGGCTTGATTGCTTCCCTTGATCCGGAAGCTAATCTCGGCGACGACATTTGCCTCAAATACGCAGTTTTCAGAGAACCAAATAAGTTCTTTTACAATTTTTCGGTGGCTCTAAAGCGGTGGTCCGACCCGATCCCTTCCCGAACTCGGCCGTCAAACGCCGCATTGCCGATGGTAGTGCATGTATAGCTTGCGCGAGAGTAGGTTGCCGCCGTTCTTTCTAAAAAGCCGAATCCTGAGAAGGATTCGGCTTTTTTTCTCCATATATCAAATGACCGGAGACTGTACCCCTTGCCCTCGCGGCACGGTCCGACTCCATTTTACGGGTCCATGAATTGGGGTTTGGAATTGCATATCTACAGCAACGGGTAATCGAACTGCTTTTAAGCGATTGCAGAGATTACCGTGCTGGGCGGGCAGATTCGAGAATCGCGGTTTCGGCATCGATTTTGACACTGGTTTCTGATCAATGTTATAGGAATGGCAATGCACCGGATCGGTATTATTGGTGGCAGTGGGCTTTACGAAATCGAGGGATTTTCGCGTCAAAAGTGGGTCCGAGTGAGAACCCCATTTGGAGATCCCTCGGATCAAATGCTAACCGGATTATTAGGCGGACGGGACGTAGTTTTTTTGCCTCGTCATGGGCGAGGGCATCGGATTCTCCCATCGGAACTTAACCACCGAGCAAACATCTGGGCGATGAAGTCGCTCGGAGTGGCTTGGATAATTTCGGTAAGTGCAGTGGGTTCGCTTCAAAAAAAGTACCGTCCACGTGACATTGTTGTGATCGATCAGTTTCTAGATCGGACGAAGAACTCGGTTGGGCACACCTTTTTTGGCGAAGGAATTGTTGCCCACGTGGCATTTGCCGACCCAGTTTGTTCAGAATTACGCGGGTTGTTATTTCGGACGGCCAAGGATCTCCGGGTTCGAGTTCACAATGGAGGAACTTACGTTAACATGGAGGGGCCTGCATTTAGCACGCGAGCCGAGTCGATTGCGAATCATCGAGCGGGCCTTGATGTCGTTGGCATGACAAATCTTGGAGAGGCCAAATGCGCTCGTGAGGCTGAAATGTCTTATGCTACACTGGCAATGGTGACGGACTATGATTGTTGGAAGGTGGATGAAGCCCACGTTACGGTTGAACTTGTGCTGGAGAATCTGCGGCACAATGCTCGGATTGCGCAGGAGATATTGAGAATTGCGATACCGGAAATTCCGATCCGGCCGATGTGGCCCTGTCACGAGGCGCTCCGGAACGCAATTATGACTCCTTTGTCCCTCTGGCCAAAGACAACTCGGCGCGCTTTGAAACCGATTCTGATGAAATACGCATCATAATATATTTAACTGGAATAGGTTACGTCAAAGTTTCGGCCGGTTTCCTTTTTTCAATACCGCGGAACAGAGGAATTGTTGCAGGTTGATTTGAGCAAACCGATCGATAGTAGGAGGATTAGGACCGACATGAACAGTAAGTGGAGGATACTTCAGATTGGCAGTATCCTTTTGACCCCAATTCCTCCCGCCCTTACCGTCCCCACGTTTACAAACGCATGATTGGCCTGCTCATAAAGAAAATCCTCGGCTCGAAGAATGACCGTGAAGTACGGCGGATGCGTCCGCTTGTCACCAAGGTCAACGAGTTTGAGAGACAGCTGCAATCCCAACCGCCGGCAGTCCTTCGGGAGAAGACGGCGGCCTGGAAGGCGACATTTTCAGCCATTGCCGACAATGACGAATTGAAGCGCGAATTGGAGGCGGTTCTTCCTGAAGCGTTTGCCGTGGTGAAGAGCGCCTGCCGAAGACTGTGTGGTACGGAGGTGGATGTTCGCGGCCACAAGCTTCAATGGGAGATGATCCCATTTGACGTGCAACTTCTGGGCGGTGCCGCACTGCACCGGGGCAAGATCTCAGAAATGGCGACCGGCGAAGGCAAGACACTCGTCGCAACGTTGCCGGTTTACCTGAATGCACTGAGCGGCCGCGGCGTGCATGTAGTCACCGTGAATGACTACCTAGCGTCTCGTGATTCCGAGTGGATGGGGTCCGTGTACCGTTACCTGGGGCTGACCGTGGGTTGCATTCTCCATGATCAGTCGCCGCAGGTCCGCCGGCAAATGTACGCGTGCGACATCACGTATGGAACGAACGCTGAGTTTGGTTTTGATTACCTGCGTGACAACGGAATGGCGACTCGCGCGGAGGATCAGGTGCAGCGGGGGCACTACTTCGCAATCGTCGATGAAGTGGACTCGATTCTGATCGATGAGGCGCGGACCCCGTTAATCATAAGCGGCCCAGCCGTGGTGTCCGTCGAGCACAAGTTTGGCGAATTTCGGCCGGTGGTGGAGCGAATTGTCACCGCACAGGGTGAACTGTGCAGTCGATTTCTGCGCGAAGCAGACGAGTTACTCAAGCAGGCCCGACCGGCCGATGGCGCGAAGGCCCCGAAGAATGCGGAGGAACTGGAGCAGGAGGCCGGGCTCCTGATGTACCGGGCAAAACTTGGTCAGCCGCGCTCTGAGGCATTGCGGACACTGTTCGAGGATCCGCGGAACCAGAAGCTAGTTCAACGGACGGAGGGGTTGCTTTTGACCGACACGTCAAAGAAGGAGTTGTACGCACAAAAGGAAGAATTGTTCTTCGCGATGGAGGAGAAATCCCACGAAGCCGACCTGACCGAAAAAGGACGGGCCTTCATCAATCCGAAGGATCCCGATGCTTTCGTGCTACCGGATCTTCCGACGCTTTACCACCAGATCGACACCGGTCCAGAGGTTGACCCTCGCAAGCGGATGGAGGCCAAGGCAGCGTTGCAGACTGAATTTGAGGAGCGTGCGTCGACGATTCATGCGGTCTCCCAGCTTCTGAAAGCCTACTGCATCTACGAACGCGATGTGCAATACGTCGTCCAGGACAACAAGGTAATCATTGTCGATGAACATACAGGCCGCCTTATGACCGGCCGCAGATGGTCCGACGGGCTCCACCAGGCCGTCGAAGCGAAGGAACAAGTCGAGATCGAACGGGAAACCCAGACGCTTGCAACGATTACCATTCAGAACTATTTCCGACTCTACTTGAAGCTGGCGGGGATGACCGGAACGGCCGAGACCGAGGCGCAGGAATTCTACGACATCTACAAGCTCGGAGTGCTCACAATTCCGACAAATCAACCCAATGTTCGGAAGGACCGGAACGACTCCGTATATAAGACCCGCCGGGAAAAATTTAATGCAGTGACCCAGGAGATCAAGGAATTACATGCCCTGGGGCGTCCGATTCTCGTCGGAACGATATCCGTCGAAACGAGCGAGATGCTGAGCCGAGCGCTCAAGAAGGAGGGCATTGCTCATGCGGTATTGAACGCCAAGTACCATCAGCAGGAGGCTGAGATTGTAACTCGAGCCGGCCAGCGTGGATCGGTGACGATTGCCACCAATATGGCGGGACGTGGCACGGACATCAAACTGGGTGACGGTGTGGCCGACGTGGGAGGGTTGCACGTGCTGGGCACCGAACGGCACGAGTCGCGCCGAATTGATCGGCAGCTTCGCGGCCGTTGTTCCCGTCAGGGTGATCCCGGTTCATCGCATTTTTTCATCTCACTCGAAGACGACCTGATGCGGTTGTTTGGTTCGGAACGGATTGCCAAGTACATGGAGCGGATGGGCCTGGAGGAAGGGCAGGAGTTGGAGCATCCCCTGCTGAACCGGTCGATCGAAACAGCGCAAAAACGGGTCGAACAGCACAATTTTCAGCAACGAAAGCGCGTGTTGGAATACGACGACGTCATGAATAAGCAACGGGAAGTCGTGTACGGATTCCGTAACGAAGTCCTGCAGAGTAAGGAGGTCCGCGACCGCCTGATGGACATCATGGAAGAAGTGGTGTTGTCCAAGGTCCAGGAGTTCACTTCGGCGGGAGCGGATCCTGCCGATTGGAATGTGCGCGGGCTTACCGACTGGGTGAATTTGAATTTTCCGGTCGGTGTTTCGGAGGAAGACCTCATCCAGGCTGCCCGAACCGGGAAAGAGGCGCCGGTTGCTGGGTCTCTTTTCGATGGACTAGGTGAGCTGCAGTTCGCCTTGTTCAAGCATATCAGCAATTCCGTCCGAGACGCCTACGAGCTGAAGTCCAGTTTTGAGAAGCCGGATGCCCTCACGAGCCTGGAGCGCTATACCATGCTCAGTGCCGTCGACCGCCTCTGGCAGGAGCATCTGTACACGATGGACTCCCTCCGTAGTTCGATCGGACTGCGTGCCTACGGACAGCGTGATCCCCTCATTGAGTACAAGGCCGAGGGGTTCAAATTATTCGACGAACTCATGGTCAATATAAAGACCGAGATCTGTCATAACATCTTCCGAAGCGCGTCGAGTCTGATGGCGTTCGAGCAGTTCCTCACCAACCTCCCGAAGCTGACCGTCCATCAGTCGGTGACCGCTTTTGGCGGGGATACGAGTGGTGCCGATCCGTTGCCGGCGCCGGCCGACGGCGGAAGCAAGCTGGTGACCGAAGCCAACGAAGTTCTTCAGAAGGCCCGTCCGGTCCGTGCAACACCGCGAGTGGGCCGAAACGACGCCTGCCCCTGTGGGAGTGGGAAAAAATACAAGAGCTGCTGTGGCCGATGACGGGATTTTGCAATTGGTACTTTCCGGCGGCCATCGATGACTTACGGTGCGACGCATGCGGTTGGTTGCCGATCAGCAAGAGGCTTTCGCGTCGCTCCAAAGCGTCGCGGTCCCTGACCTATGGCAACAACAGGCGGTCGGCGCACTTCGGGCGGGGAAGGACGTCGTAGTCCAGGCCCCGACGGGATCTGGGAAGACGTTGGTTTTTGAGCTCTGGTC
>CAMDJH010000343.1 GCA_945900455.1 Akkermansia muciniphila | reverse complement strand
GGCATCCAGAGCTTCGACGCTCAGGACGCCCTGGCCGTTGTCCACGCTTACCTCGGTGTTAAAGTTAGCGGCATCAATTCGACGAAGTGCCCAATTGGCGGTCTGCGACCAGAATTGCTGGTAGCGTCCCCACCCCAGCCAGTCCTGGGCCCAGCGCGATTTGGCGTCGCTCGTAAAGGCCACGGCCCGGCCAAGGCCGTACTGCCAATGGGCGAGAAGTGGGTCGCCTTTGTGAGTGACCAACGGCACTTCCGCCCGAGGTTTCGCCGTGGTAGCGACGTATCCCCGGAGCAGCGGGTATTCACCGGCACTGATTCCGCGCACGAGTTCGCTGGAACTGATTCCCTGCGGCTTGAACGGCTCCTCAATGATCGCTGATTTGAGAATCACCGCGGCCTCCTTGATGAAAATCTGCGGTAATTGGGCGGCTGATTTCACGTCGTAAAAGCGCCCTTTTCCTTCCTCCGCCATCTTGATCATCGTGTTCGGCTGCACGTGACCGCCGATCATCACGGTGCTGATCGTAATCTTGCTACCGACAACGTCCTTCATGAGGGCATCGTTGGGCGCGCCGGGATCGCCGTCGCTGAAAACGATGATATGTTTGAGATTCGCCGACGATTTCTTCAAGCCGTCGTAGGCCAGTTGCATGAGTCCCTGAAAATCGGGGAGATCTCCCTGGTTCATCCCGGCGATTTCGCGGGCGAGATTCGCCTTATTGGCCACTTTTTGCAGATCGAACAGCCACCGATTGCTGCCATCCCAAAGCACGATTCCCATTTCATCCTGAGGTCCGAGGGCGTCCAGCGCGGCGAGGCCGATTTCGCGGGCAACCTGATTCCCGTTGTTGAACTCCATCCCGTGCATCAGCAGGACAAGCGCTCCATTCGGAAGCACCTTCTTGGAGCTTAACTCCATGTCCAATGGCAGTGTCGCTTCGAGGGGCGTGTTGCGGTACCCCCCCGCCGCAAATGCGTTGTCGCCGCCGATACAGACAAGCCCCACACCAAAATCCCGGACGGCACTTTCGAGGAGGCGCATCAAATCAATGCCAAGGTCGCCCGCGGCGACGTTGCTCAGAAAAATGCAGTCGTGACTTTGCAACTCACCAAGGCTGGCTGGGAATCCACGGAGGTCCGTCAATTTGACATCCAGTTTGCCCTCCTTCAACGCGCGGGCCAACGTGCGATCCTGGTCAGGCTCGGCCGACACAATCAGGACACGGGGGTCCCCCTTAACGCTGGTAAAACTGCTGGCCTTGTTGTTTTGTGCGATGGTGTCACCTTCCACTTCAACCTGCACCTGATAGCCATAGAAGCCGGGTTCATTCAGGGTCTGTGGGAAGGTGAATAGGTTCTTGCCCGTCTCAAGTTGGACCCTTTGTTCCCCCAGCAATTGGTCATTGCGAAACAGTCTGACCTTTGCTGCCTGCGCCTTGTCCGAAACGGCAAAAATTTTTGCCTCAAAGGTTTGCCCCTTCTTAATGTTCGCCGGAAGACCGAGCTTCTGCACGGACACGTCCCCGCTGCGAGTGGCCCCCAGGGGAAAGACGTCCATCACCACCCCTTGAGACTTCGCCGCCAAGAGCGCAGCATAGGCGTCGCCCACGTTTTCATTCCCGTCCGAAAACAGCACGAGCTTCTTCTGGCCATTCTCAGGAAAGGCCGCCATGCCAAGCTGAATCGCCCCGGCGATATCGGTGCGTTCGCCGCCCACCACCGCCTGGATTTTCTCCGCGCCAGCCACCTCGGTGGCCGTGGTCTCCAGCGCCGCGTCGGAGCCGAAAATGAGAAATCCTGCCTTGTCTTGGTCCCGTTTGTTTTTGGCCCATCGGTTCGCAAGCTCGCGAGCCTCCTCTTGCTGGCCGTTCGGGATCGAATCAGAACGATCCAGCAGGAAGAACGCATTCATTCCCTCCTGGGATTTTCTCCATTGCAACCCAGCAATGCCCGCGAGCAAGAGGAGCAGAACGATGAATCGGAGGAGCAGCGCAAGCCATCGCCGCCAGCTCGGAAGCGAGACGTCCGACCGCCAAGCCAGCCACAGCGTCCAAGCCAACGCCGGAGGCGCCAGCCACAGCCAATGAGGATGCGTGAACTGGAAGTTCAATTCTCTTCACCCAGTCCAACACCTGAAAACATAGCTTTCATTGGTGTTTTGTTAGTAGGAACAAAAGTTCTGGCACGCAGGTAGGAACAAAAGTGTGCACAAAGGGTGTGAAAAGTGACCGAATTTTGGCCGTGTTTCCGAGCGAAAACCTCAGTCCCTGTCTCATCAAAATGCACGTGCCGAGATAGGAACAAAAAGATGGGAACTGAACGCGAAAATTCGTGTCGAAGCCGTGCATCACACCCGGCCGTCGAGAATTTCACCCAGGAGATCGGTTTCGTCGCCCTGTCGGAGTCCTTGGCACAGGCGAGCCGGCGGAATTTCGAGCATGCCCTGCCGCCCTCAGAAGTGGCTGAACTCGCTGGGCATTTCGCTGCGGCCATGGCCCCTGCCAGAACGACAAACCATCGATCCATCTCACGCTTGGGAAGCCGTCCTGCCGCCCGTTCGATTTCTGCCAGCGAACTCACAAGGACAGGCTAGACACTTGCGCGGCGTTCGCCAAGGTACGAACCGAAGGACATTTTCACTTCCATCATCGCGGCTGTCACTCGGGCTCTACCGGCGTGTGGTCAAAAAATTCAGGCGGCATCTCGGTAATAAAATTTCAAGGGGCCACCGAGGCGCACACGAGTCTGGATGTCCCCTGACATTTCACCGATCCGATCCTCGGGCGCTGAAAACAGAATCACGTTGCTCTTGCCTTGGTGATTTCGTTCCGCGTGGAAGTGATTCACGTAATTCTCATGGCAGTGGCGGAGAGAGCTTTCTCCGAAAAGGATCATTTTCGACAGGAGCTCGGCCAAGCTGATTGGCTCCGGGTCCGTAAGCTGTAACCGCCCTTTGATCGGGTTCTTGAGAATCCGGTTCTCCGTCACCCGATACTCGATGCGCAGGAGGAGCTCCTGATCAACCGAACCGGAGATGATCGCAAGCATGCGTTTCCAATTCATCGACGAGACTTAACTGCGGCAACGGCCTACGAGCAATCTGATGATCGCCCTGCAAATCGTTGAATATCGGTAGGTTTGAGTTTTTGACCCTGCGAACACGGCAAATCGGTCATGCGGCGGGCCAAACCGACGATTTCCGCCAGCGACTTTTGCGAGAAACGCGGATTGCTTGCAGCGGTTGGCGCAGTCGAAAGACCGGAGTGCCAAGGCTCAGTTGTCACAATTCGACAATTGAAGCCCGCTTGGCTATGAATTGATGAGTTGTGTGATCTGACCCTGCTGGGTTCTAGGTTCGATTTTATGCGCGGGACGTGTTTGAACATCGGATGAGGTAAGTTTCCTTGTCCCGCAGGTGGCGTACAAGCTCGGTCACGCGGCGGGCAATCGTGTCCCCCGTGAACGGATCAAAGAGGTCCACGGCTTTGGGAAAGCGCAGCGTGCGGCCGCCGGCGCCGTCGGCGTTCAAGGTCAGATAACTTCGACTGGCGTAGAGCGTGTCGTCGCGATCGTTGTAGAGGTGGACGCCGGCCTGACGGGCCAGCGCGCGCAGGAAGGCGGCGGGTAAAACGGGGTTCAGCGTGTAAACGGACGTCCAGTTTTTCATACGCTTCTTCGTCAGCACGACTTCCTTCCTCCCTTCCAGGTGGCCGAGCGCGATGGCTTGAGGATCTCCGACGGAGAAGAGTTGGCCCCAGACGTGTTCGTGGCCGATGACGGAAGGGAGCGTGGCTGTGTGCGAAGGGCCAGCCGCAGAGGCGATGGTTGGGTCTGAATGCTGCGGCTGGGTCTGCGACCACAGCCGCTTTCCGTCCGATGTCAGAGCGATGCGCGCGCGGACGCGGTCGGGCTTCTCCGCGCGGACCAATCGCAATCCGGTGAGTTCGCGCATGGCTTCGACCGAGGCGGTGGCGCCGTTAAACAGTCCGGGTGCGTAGCACCACATCACCATGCGATTCCGGTTCAGCACCTTGCGCCGGATGAGCTCGCGCTGGGCGTCGGTCAGGTAAAAGCAGTTCAGGAAGATGACCAGCTTGTAGCGCTTCAGGTCGGCCAGCACGAGGTCGTCGACCAGGACAGAATCGTGCGGCGCGCCCAGTTTCGCCAGTTGAACCTGAAGCGGTCGAAGAGTCTGCTGAAGGAAGCCGCTCTCGAACGTCGCGTAGCTGCACGATGGCTCGTCCGAGACGACCAGGATCTCCGCCACGGACGAGCAATCGTATTGCTTCGATTCCGCGAGCAGGACGTTCAAGCTCTTTACTTCCGCCATTAGTGCCGGGTCGTCGAAGTAGCCGCCGTGCAGGTCGAAGAAGCTTTGGTAAATCCCGTTGCCGAGCACGAACCCCGCGCCGCGCCGGTATTGCCAGATCGTTTCCTCGACGGTCTCCGTCACGCCCAGTTCCTTGCGATAACGCTCCACCGTCGCGCGGTCCGGGCTTGCCTTGTTCATCTCGTCGTAGCGGAACGAGACGGTGTCGTTGTCGTGATACCAGAGTTTGCCGTGCAGTCCGAGCGAGGTGATGGGCGCGCGGGCATAGTCGGCGCCACGGCCCAGTTCGCGGTCGAAGTAGCTCGCCGTCACGAGGGCGAAGTCGAGATGCTTCGAGCGCAGAAGTTTCGTGAGCGCGTTGTGGCCAAACTCCGGGTCGCCGCCGAACTCGAACATGTAGCAGTAGAACGCACCCACGACCTTCCGGAAATCGCTCGCCTCCTTCGCGGCGCGCAGGAACGCCTCCAACGTGTCCGGCACCAGGTCGTTGTAGAACAGATACCAATCGATCACCGGCATCTCGGTCGCCGGATCGCGGAAGGTGCGCTCGCGGCCATGCTGGCGGGCTTCCTGCGTGGGCACCGCGACGTTCTCGAAGGTTACGCCCGCGTCATTCCAAGCGCGGCGCAGCGCCGGGCCAGTTCGATACTTCGCCCGCAGCCAGCCGCGAAACGCGCCGGTGGCATGAGCGCAGTAGTCGCTGAGTTCATTCGTGTGAATGCTCCAGTGATACCACTCCTCGCTCATCAGCCCAGTGATCATGGAGCCGAAGAGGTGCGCGCCATAGTCCCTCACCCTTCCCCGGAAAAAAGACCCCTAAACATAGCCCGCGGCTCGGTGTAGTGTCGTCGGCATGCTTGGGGCGATCAAGATATGCGGTCGCTGGATTGAAAAGCAGGTCTTGGATCGACTGAGTCATCGCTCGCAAGGGCCGGCA
>CAMDJH010000342.1 GCA_945900455.1 Akkermansia muciniphila | reverse complement strand
GTGACGGGCGGGTGGATTGGCCAAAGACTCGAGATGGGACGCGTGGAAAATTCGAACCGTCGCCTGTTTGATCTACGCGGCGACAGCACCCGGACGAAAGGTGCAGGGAAGCCACGGAAGCGAACTGTGCGATAACTCGTTCGGACCCCGTCTTGCTGTTATGCGTCTTGGATAGAATCAACTGGCCCCGTTCTGGGAGCCCTACGGAAGATCCGTCGCCCCCATCAGGAATCGGTCGCATTCGCGCGCGGCACCTCGACCTTCGTTGAAGGCCCAGACAACGAGACTCTGTCCGCGCCGACAATCGCCCGCGGCGAACACCTTGGGTATGCTCGTCTGGAAGCGGCCATGGTCAGCCTTGACGTTGCTGCGGGCGTCGCGTTCGACGGCAAGCGATTCGAGCAGGGGTTGCTCCGGTCCGAGAAATCCCATTGCCAAGAGGACGAGTTGCGCGGGTACCACCCGACTGGTGCCGGGCACGTCCTGAGGTACAAACTGTCCCTTGTCATTCTTTGTCCACTGAATTTCGACGAGTTCCACACCGGACACCTGGCCGCCGGCATCCGCGAAGAACTTCTTCGCGGTCGTCAGGTATACGCGGGGGTCGGCACCGAACTTTGCCTTCGCCTCTTCCTGTCCGTAGTCGAGCTTGTACGTCTTCGGCCACTCGGGCCACGGGTTGTCGGCGGCCCGTTTCTCGGGAGGTCGGGGCAGAATCTCCACCTGTACCAGGCTCTTACATCCATGGCGCATCGAAGTGCCGACGCAATCGGTGCCGGTGTCGCCGCCGCCGATGACGATGACGTCCTTGTTTTCGGCGGAGACAAAGCCGCCGTTGCGGTGCCCGGAAAGAACGG
The DNA here is from genome assembly GCA_945900455.1 of Akkermansia muciniphila. GTDB lineage: Bacteria > Verrucomicrobiota > Verrucomicrobiia > Limisphaerales > UBA9464 > SIBK01. The sequence goes on along the minus strand of CAMDJH010000342.1, from coordinate 4,438 downwards.
CCTGGGTGTTCGCCGTCAGGAACTCCATCGCGAAGTGAATCCCTTTGAAATTACGGCCTTCGATGGGAAGATCCCGAGGTTTGGTGGCGCCGGTGCTGAGCACGATGGCATCGAATTCGTCCAGTAGTTGGCGGCTGGTCAGATCCCGTCCGACCTCTGTATTGCAAACAAACTGAATGCCCTCGGCTTCCATCAACTTCAGCCGCCGCATCACCACCGACTGCTTCTCTAACTTCATGTTAGGAATGCCGTACATGAGCAATCCACCGGGCCGATCGGCCCGTTCGAATACGGTCACAGTATGTCCCACCCGATTCAATTGCGCAGCGGCAGACAGGCCAGCGGGGCCGGATCCGACGACGGCCACTTTCTTGCCGGTGCGTTTCAGCGGGGCCTCCGGGATTACCCAACCTTCCTCCCAACCCTTATCGATAATGGTACACTCGATATTCTTGATCGTGACCGGAGGGTCATTGATGCCGAGGACGCACGCCCCTTCACACGGAGCGGGGCAGACGCGGCCGGTGAATTCGGGAAAGTTGTTGGTTTTGTGAAGGCGCTCGAGTGCCTCCTTCCATAATCCTCGATAGATCAGGTCGTTCCATTCGGGGATTAGATTGTTGATCGGGCAGCCGCTGGCCATCCCGGAAATGAGCTGGCCGGTGTGGCAGAACGGAACGCCACAGTCCATGCAGCGGGCCGCCTGTTCGCGCAGCTTAGACTCGGGCATGTGATCATGGAATTCGTTCCAGTCGCGGATGCGTTGCAGGGCATCGCGATCGAGCGGCAGTTCGCGGAGGTATTCGAGAAATCCGGTGGGCTTGCCCATGGTTCGCTTTTGGTAATTCGTTAAGAAATTGAACAGAGAGGAAATCAGCCTTCCGGCGGGCTGGCGAGCAGAGTTAACCGCCGCCAATCCGTCGGAATGCTCCGAGAGATGCCGATATTAGCCGCCCCCCAGGCGTGAAATGTCCCGAGAATTTGCTTCAAAGGCGGCATTGATGGCTTCCTCTCCGGTGAGTCCGGCCTTCTTGGCCTCGTCGATCGCCTGCAGGACACGCTTGTAGTCGCGTGGCATAATCTTCACAAACTTTGGCAGGATCGTATCCCATCGCGACAACACATCGCGCCCTCGCGCGCTGTCCGTGAATGCGATGTGCCGTTCGATCATGGCTTTCAGTTCGCGAGCCTCTGCCGGGTTGGTGATCGATTCAAGATCGACCATCTGTGCGTTGCATTTCAGGGGGACACTGTTGGCTTCGTCGAGGATGTAGGCGATACCACCGCTCATGCCGGCGGCGAAGTTCCGGCCGGTGGATCCCAGCACCACGACGACGCCGGCGGTCATGTATTCGCAGCCGTGGTCTCCCACCCCCTCGACGACTGCACGCACGCCGGAATTGCGGACGCAGAACCGTTCGCCCGCCATTCCTCGGATGTAGGCTTCACCATTCGTCGCTCCGTAAAATGCGACGTTGCCGATGATGATATTTTCTTCCGCTTTGAATTTCGAGCCGGTCGGCGGAGTGATGATAATCTTTCCGCCAGAAAGCCCTTTGCCGCAGTAGTCATTGGCGTCGCCTTCGAGCCGGAGCGTGATTCCCGGTGGAACGAACGCGCCGAAGCTCTGGCCGGCACTTCCCCGAAAGTTGAGTTGGATTGTGCCGTCCGGCAGGCCGTCGGCCCCGTACCGTTTGGTTACTTCGTTTCCGAGAATTGTCCCGACGACCCGGTTCACGTTGCGAATTGGCAGCGTGACCTGGACCTTTTCTTTCCGTTCGAGCGCCGGGCGGGCGAGCTCGAGCAGGAGAGTGAGATCCATCGACTTATCCAGCCCATGATCCTGGGATGTCTGGCAGTAGCGCCCCACTTCGGCATCCGCTTCCGGGCGATGGAGGATATTTGATAAATCCAAGCCTTTCGCCTTCCAGTGGTTGATCGCCTGGCGCGCTTCCAGCCGGTCAACCCGTCCCACCATCTCCACCAGCGTGCGGAATCCAAGACGCGCCATCAGCTCTCGGACCTCCTGGGCGATGAAACGCATGAAGTTTACGGCGTGGGCGGGTTCGCCGGTAAACTTTGCCCGCAAGGCTGGATTCTGAGTCGCGACACCCACCGGGCAGGTGTTCAGGTGGCATACCCGCATCATGATGCATCCGAGCGACACTAGCGGGGCTGTGGCAAAGCCGAATTCTTCTGCACCGAGCAATGCGGCGATGACGACGTCCCGTCCCGTCTTCAATTGACCGTCGGTCTCCACGGCGATTCTCGACCGCAGATCATTCAGGACGAGAGTCTGATGCGTTTCCGCCAAGCCGAGTTCCCAGGGAATCCCCGCGTGCTTGATGGAGGACTGCGGTGAAGCACCGGTGCCACCGTCGTATCCGGAAATGAGTACCACGTCGGCGTGCGCCTTGGCGACTCCGGCGGCGACGGTGCCCACGCCGACTTCAGCAACGAGCTTCACGCTGATGCGTGCCTCACGGTTGGCGTTCTTCAGATCATGGATCAATTCGGCCAGGTCCTCGATCGAATAGATGTCATGGTGCGGCGGCGGCGAGATTAAGCCAACGCCTGGGGTGCAGTGCCGGACTTTGGCGATCCATGGATAAACTTTGCCGCCGGGCAACTGGCCCCCTTCGCCGGGCTTGGCCCCCTGAGCCATCTTGATTTGGAGCTCAGCCGCCTTGGTAAGGTAGAGGCTGGTCACTCCAAATCGGCCCGAGGCGACTTGTTTAATTGCCGAGTTCTTGGAGTCGCCCTTTTCGTTCGTCCAGGTGTAGCGCGCGGGATCCTCACCGCCCTCACCGGTGTTCGATTTGCCGCCAATACGGTTCATCGCGATGGCGAGCGCCTCGTGCGCCTCGCCACTGATGGAGCCATAGCTCATCGCGCCAGACTTGAACCGCTTGAGAAGGTTCTCGATCGATTCCACCTCTTCAATCGGGATTGCGGTGGAAGGTTTGAACTCCAGCAGGCCACGAATGGTGTAATGATCCCGAAGCTGGTTGTCCACCAAGGCAGAGTATTCCTTGAAAACCTTGTAGTCGTTGTTACGGACCGCCTTCTGGAGTTTATGAACAGTCTGCGGATTGAAGAGATGTAATTCGCCGTCCGACCGCCACTGATACTGGCCGCCCACGTCGAGAGCGTGGCCGTTCGCCGGGCGGGCCGGATATGCCCGCTGGTGACGGAGCAACACTTCCTTTGCAATCGTGTCCATGCCGATGCCGCCCACGCGAGACGGCGTCCAGGTAAAATACTTATCGATGACGGCATTGTTCAGCCCGATTGCCTCAAAGATCTGCGCCCCCCGGTAACTTTGGATGGTGCTGATTCCCATCTTGGAAATGGTTTTCACCACACCCTTCACGGCCGCCTTGCCGAAGTTCTTCACCGCCGTCTTGTGGTCGACGTCCTTTAAAAGTCCCTGACGGATCATGTCATCGAGCGTTTCATAGGCAAGATACGGGTTGATGGCTCCGCAGCCATACCCGATGAGCAGGGCGAAGTGATGAACTTCGCGGGGTTCGCCGGATTCCAGAACGAGACCCGCCCGCGTCCGGGTGCCTTCCCGAATCAAGTGGTGATGTACTCCAGCCACTGCGAGGAGGGCCGAGATCGGTGCGAATTCCGAATTCACACCCCGGTCACTGAGGATCAGAATATTTGCGCCATCCTGAATTGCCTTGGCGGCCGCATCGCAAAGCTCATCCATCGCCCGCGCAATCCCGACCGCCCCTTCACTCGCCCGGAAGAGAAGAGAAAGCGTCACGGATTTGAAATGCGGATCCTTCAGGTGCTTGAGCTTCGCGAACTCGTCATTGCTGAGGATCGGCGACTTTAACTCGATCAGTCGGCAGCTCTCCGGCGTCGGGCTGAGTAGATTCCCCTCCGCTCCGATGGTCGTTTCGGTACTCGTGACGATCTCCTCTCGGATACAATCGATCGGTGGATTGGTCACCTGGGCAAACAACTGTTTGAAGTAATTGTACAGCAACTGCGGTTTGTCCGAGAGAACCGCGAGCGGCGTATCGGTGCCCATCGAACCAACGGCCTCCACGCCGTCTCGGGCCATGGGAACCATCAACGTCCGGAGGTCTTCAAACGTGTAGCCAAAGGCGGTCTCACGCTGAAGCACCGTCGTGTGATCCGGCTCGGGCAGATGCGGCGCATCGGGTAAGTTCGCCAGTTCCACCATGTTCTGATCCAGCCACTGACGGTACGGATTCGCCTTCGCGACGCCTTCCTTGATTTCAGCGTCACTAATGATCCGCCCTTGGGCGGTGTCGACGAGGAACATCCGGCCGGGTTGGAGGCGGCCCTTCTGCACAATTTTGTCCGCCGGGAAATCGAGAACTCCGACTTCCGATGCCATCACCACGAGGTCGTCGGAGGTCACATAATAACGAGACGGGCGCAGACCATTTCGATCGAG
>CAMDJH010000341.1 GCA_945900455.1 Akkermansia muciniphila | reverse complement strand
GACCAATCATAAGTTCTACGGGTTTGCCGACTTCGCATCCCTCCAGAATCTTGTAAACCTGCGACTGATGACCAGCATCAAGCCGCGGGCACGGTTGACCCTTCTTGCCGAAGGGCATCTGTTCTGGCTGGCGGATACGCACGATAATTTCTATAACGTGGCGGGAGCCCGTCGGGGTGGTATTAAGCCGACCGCTGGCAAGGGCTACGGCATCAATCCCGAGGCGGGTAGCTTTGTGGGGGCGGAGACGGATCTGGTTGCGTCGTGGGCTGTGTCTCCATTTCTGAGCATCGAGGGAGCCTACGCCCATTTCTTCCGAGGAGACTACATAAAGGATTCGCTAGCAGCGGTGGGATCTGTCGATGCGAACTACGTATACGTGCAGGCGGTGTTCAATTTCTGAACCGCACTGAGGATCGTGTCTAAAGGGTCGATTGATGGAAGGATGCTGAATGAAATCCGCTGAACTGTTTCGGGAGAGGCTGCCGGGCGGCACGGTTCCGGTTCTGCCTGCAAGCGCTCCCTTTTCCGCCGAGCAAAGGGCCTGGCTCAATGGTTTTCTTGCCGGACTGCTTTTTGATCAGGGAGCGGCGGCGGCTGAAGAGTCGGACCCCTCGGGGACCCGGTCTAAGTCTCTTCTCCTCGGCTATGGATCTCAGTCGGGTTCAGCACACGGTTGGGCGAAGAAATTGCAGCAGGAGGCGGTCACACGGGGGTATCGGTGTGAGTTGCGGGAACTGAATGCCATCGCTGCAACGGACCTGATTGTCGCAGAGCGGTTGGTGATCGTGACCAGCACTTGGGGCGAAGGGGATCCTCCGGACAATGCCACGGGATTTTGGAGCGTCTTGTTGGATGCCGCCTGCCCCCGGCTGGAGTCTCTGGCCTTTGGGGTGCTCGGTTTCGGTGATAGAAACTATTCCGAGTTTTGCGGAGCCGCGAGGAAGTTCGATGAACGCCTGGCCGCCCTCGGTGCCCGGAGAATCGTACCACGCGGCGAATGCGATTTGGATTATGAGGCGACGGCCAGGGTCTGGTCGGAATCCCTTTGGGTCGCCTTGATTGCGGGAGGCGATCGGGGAGGTAATCGGGGAGACGATCGTAGAGTGCCCCCAACCCGAGGGGTGGCGACGGGGACGGAATCGCCGGGGGTTGAAGGCGCGGTTGCCGGGGCAGAGATGACGGAAGGGTACGGCCGGTCGCGCCCGTTTCCGGCGCGGCTTAAGTCCAACCGGCGCTTGAATCGCGTTGGATCATCCAAGGATACTCGACATTTTGAAATCGTCCTGGAGGGCTCCGGATTGGACTATGAGCCCGGAGATGCGTTGGGCGTGGTTCCGATGAATTGCCCTGCTTTGGTGGAGGAATTGCTGGCGGTACTCGGATTCTCCGGAGACGAGTCCGTAGCGGGCCCTGGGCTTTCGTCACGCTCCATCCACGATGTATTGCTGCGCGATGTGGTGATTACTCAGGTGACCGTTGCTTTGGCTAGAGAGATGGGTGCTCGGGGTGCGAACCCGGAGTTCGGGGCGCTTTTGGAACCTTCCCGACAATCGGACTTGGAACATTGGCTCCTTGGCCGGGACCTGGTTGACATTCTCCGTTCGTCCGGCGGAACGGTTTTTACTCCGGCGGAGTTCCTGGCCCCGCTGCGGAGGCTGTCTTCGCGGTTGTACTCAATTTCATCCTCCCCGAGAGCTCACCCCGGGGAAGTGCATCTTACCGTGGCGTCCGTCCGGTTCGAAGCCCACGGACGATCACGAAAGGGAGTCTGCTCGTGCTTTCTTGCGGACCGAGTGTTGCCGATGGAGACGCCGGTGCCGGTCTTCATTCAGAGAAGCCAGGGGTTTCGACTGCCGACGGACCCGTCGCGTTCCGTGATCATGATCGGACCTGGAACTGGCATCGCCCCCTTCCGGGCATTCATCGAGGAACGGCGCATCACCGGCGCCGGTGGGCGGAATTGGTTGTTCTTTGGAGATCAAAGACGAGCGAGCGATTTTCTATACGAGGAAGAGCTGCTCGCATGGCAGGGGGACGGTACGCTCCACCGACTGGATCTCGCCTTCAGCCGGGACCAGTCGGAAAAGGTCTATGTGCAGACACGGATGCAGGAACAGGCGGCTGAACTATGGAAATGGCTGGAGGAGGGAGCTCATCTCTATGTCTGTGGGGATGCCAAACGCATGGCAAAGGATGTCGACGCGGCGCTCCATGACCTGATCATGGCGGCGGGCGGCAAAACGCGAGAGCAGGCGGTTGCGTATGTCGACGGCCTTAAATCGGCGAAGCGCTATCAGAGGGATGTTTACTAGAAAGACGCATGAACCCCCTGTCACCGCCGGTCACGGAAATCGCCGGTCACAAGTTGACCGTTGAACAAACCTCCTACCTGGAGGGTTGGTTCGCCGGTCTTCGCAATCGTGGATTTGCGTTTTCCGATGTTGCCCCCAATCCGGCCGCTGAGCCGTCGCGAGCGCACCTTGAAGATTTGATACCCGAGGAGCGAATCAAGCGGGAACTCCACCCACTGGATGCCTATCCTCTCCTCTTGCAGCATGCGGCTGCCAATCAGGCGCCGGACAGGGAGAACCTGTTCCGGTTCAAATGGCAGGGGCTCTTCTTTCTGACGCCGAACAAGGAGGCTTTCATGGCGCGCCTGCGCATTCCGGGTGGCGAATTGAAATCGTTCCAGTTGCGCGAGATCGCTCGGATCGCGCGGGAACTGACCACGGGGTACATTCAGATCACCACCCGGGCCAATCTCCAGATTCGCCTGATCGAGCCTCGGAATGCGCCTGAGGTGCTCCGCCGAATCCAGGGGGTGGGGCTCCATACGCGAGGAGCCGGAGCCGATAATATCCGCAATCTCACCTGCGACCCCGCGAGCGGTCTGGATCCCGCTGAATTAGTGGAAACGCTGCCGCTCGTACGGGAACTCGGCCAGATGATCCTGAACCATCGGGAATTCTACGATCTGCCGCGAAAGTTCAATATTGCCGTTCACGGCGGGGGTGCGATTTCGAGCGTTGAGGACACCAATGATATTGGTTGGCGAGCCGTTCGCGTCTTTGCCCGGGGTTCGTCGGCTTCCCCACCGTGCTCGGACGACCACATCAGCAATGGGCTTACACCCGGTGTGTATTTCCGCTGTGCCCTGGGCGGGGCCACCGGTCACAAGGGCTTTGCCAGTGACCTCGATGTGCTGGTCCGTCCGGAAGACTTGGTGAAGGCTACCAGCGCGCTCATCCGCGTTTATCTGAATAACGGCAATCGAACCGATCGCAAAAAGGCGCGGCTTAAGCACCTCCTGGACACCTGGAGCCTGGACCGGTATCGAGAGGAAACGGAGAGACTCCTCGGACGCCCCTTCCTTCGCCTTTCGAAAGAGGCGTCGCCGATCGTCGATTCCGCCCACCCGACGCCGCAACCGCATCCGCACGTCGGTGTCTTTGCGCAAAAGCAAGCTGGCCTGAATTGGATCGGGGTCTTCGTGCCCGTGGGCCAATTGACCATCCGCCAGTTGGAGCGGCTCGCCGAGCTCGCGGAGTTGTATGGCTCGGGTGATCTGCGCCTAACCGTTTGGCAGAGTTTGGTCTTGCCCAATATTCCCGACGCGTACGTGGAGACCGTGAAGAAGGCGCTGACCCGACTTGGATTCGACTGGCGTCAATCGAATCTCCGTTCCGGGTTCGTGGCCTGCACCGGCAATAGCTACTGCAAATTTGCCAGCACCAATACGAAGGCCCACGCGCTCAATCTTATGGACTATCTGGATCGGAAGCTCCAGCTCGACACGCCCGTGAATATTCATCTCACGGGGTGTCCCAATTCGTGTGCGCAACATTATATCGGGGATATCGGACTCCTCGGGACCAAGGTAAAGGTCGAGGGCGAAACACTGGAAGGATATCATGTCTTCGTCGGAGGGGGCTTTGGAGATCGCGCTGCCATCGGACGACAATTGTTTTCGTCCGTCAGCGTTCGCCAGATCCAGACCACGATTGAGCGGATGCTCACCAACTTCCTCAAGTGCCGTCGGGAAAAGGAAACATTTCATTCCTTCGCGGGTCGCCATGAGTTGGGACGGCTTCAAGAGCTTCTCGGAGCGGAAGGGTGAGCGCTCGTGTCAATGAAAGCCCCGATCCCGCACGATGACGTTGCGACATTGGTAGATCATCTGCTGGTGGAGCAGGGAAGGCTCTCCGCCGTGGACGTCTTTTCCCGGGCGCACTTAGGCGGCGACCTTCCGGCGCTTGAACCCCATTATCGCCGGCTTATCCCGCTGACCGCGCCGCGTCCGGGGGAGCAGTACGCCTTTGAAGTCGATCTGGACCAGTGCTCGGGATGTAAGGCGTGTGTCACGGCGTGCCATTCGCTCAATGGACTGGACGAAGGTGAGGCTTGGCGTGAAGTCGGCCAATTGACCGGCGAACATATCGACCGTTCAAGGCCAGAGTCTGGCAATCGGGTGATTGCGCTGACGCAGGTGGTCACGACCGCCTGTCATCACTGTGTGGAGCCGGCTTGTTTGCTGGGTTGTCCGGTATTGGCCTACGACAAGAATCCCGTTACGGGGGTGGTACGACATCTGGATGATCAATGTATTGGCTGTAGCTATTGCATCTTAATGTGCCCTTATGAGGTGCCGAAGTACTCGGCCACCCGCGGCATTGTTCGGAAATGTGATATGTGTCACGGGCGGCTCGCCGACGGGGAGGCGCCGGCGTGCGTCCAGGCCTGCCCGAACGAAGCGATTCGCATCGGTCTCGTGGAAACGCAATGGGTGACCTTGCTGTTCCGTCCGCCCGCGAGCCAACCCCGAGCTACGAGTCGATCCCTCAGCGCAGGCGGGCTGTCGGCGGCGTGGCTTCCCGATGCGCCGGCTCCGTCGATAACTCTGCCGACCACCCGCTATAAAACGAAGCGATCGCAGGCCGAACTCCGATCCGTTGATCACGCGCTGCCTCGATTGCAACCGTTCCACTGGCCACTCGTTTGGATGCTGGTATGCACTCAGGGGGGTATGGGTGGACTGGCACTGGGGGCAATCGCGGGATTCGATTCCGGAGCCCTGGGAACTTTGACAACACGATCAAGCCTGGCCCTGCTTCTATTCTTCATCGGGCTGGCGGCAAGTGTGTTTCATCTCGGGCAGCCCGTTAAGGCGTGGCGGGTCTGGCTGGGGTGGCGCACCTCATGGCTCAGTCGGGAGGCCATCGCCTTGAACACCTTCACTGGATTGGCGATAACATGGGTCGGCTACCCGGTGTTCTTGGGGCGATCTAATCCAGGAAGCATCGCCCATCTTTCGCCTCCTCAGCAGAATCTGTGGGTGGGTGGCGGTTCGGGTAGTTTTCCAAGATTGTGATATAGAG
>CAMDJH010000340.1 GCA_945900455.1 Akkermansia muciniphila | reverse complement strand
CCCCATCACCGTTCGGACAAGGCCGCGCTGATCCTTCGTCAAATCGGCAACGCGAATCCCCGGAAGCCCATCCGATCGGCCTCCTAGTTTCACCGTCGCGGCCTGTTTCTCGGGACGGCCCTTGCCATCGACCAGAGCCTTTTCCCGCTGCCGCCCGTCCAACGCCTGGAACACCTCGTTGACTCGACGCGCCTGAAACCAGAAGACGTTGCCCGGATGATCCGACGGTTCAGAATCCTTGTCGCCCGCTTGGTGCCCATAAAAAATCGGTCCACCGAAGGCGACGCCCGCGACCGAATCGCCGTCGCAGCGTCGCGTGCAATGACGACCCGTCAGGACGAACTCGAATCCCTTGCCGCCCGGTTGACCAAACAAGGCAACCGAAACGCCCCCTTCGAATCCCTTCCCCTCCGCATCATGGATCATTTGCCCCATGGCGCGCTCGGCGAACTCGGGCGTATGCAATCCACGGTAGATCTGCCGCACCAAATCCTGCTGGTCCGCGGTCAACAGTTCGCGAATGGACTTCTTGGTGATGAGCCAGTTGTTGTCAGTCTCCTGGCGCAGCGGGTGATTAAAATCAAAACAGACCACCGAGCGCTGCTCGGGAGAAAGCGACTTGTATAACTGCGACGCCAGGGTCTCCGAAGTGTCGTGTGGCGACGGAGCCGCCAAGGCCCGGAACGGAGACACGAGCGCGCCGGCAGCAGCGGCAACCGCACCCACTGCCGAGGCTTTCAGGAAGGATCGGCGGTCGAGAGCCGAGGGGAACGCGCAGTCACACCGGTTGAGATCGGAATCAAGGGGGTTCACGCCACCCATTGTACTCCCCTGCGTTTCGAATGGAAGAAAATGCATCAGCAATCGCCTGAAAATCCCGCCGCTCCGCGGCTTTTCTAAATGCCGATTGTCCATCGGGGACAGTTTTGTCACATACGGCCGCTTTCCGACCCACAATGAAATGATGGATTGGACAGGCGAGCGACCCTCCTTACCTTAAGCGCTTCGATGATGCCGGAATTCCCAATTTTGGAACCGCGCCCCGCGAAGGACTTTTTGTTGACCTTCTTCGCTTTGACGCGTGAGCGAGGCGAAGCCCTGCTCCGCGAAGGTCGAGTTCGCAGCCTAGTCTGCGATGTGCCCCAATTGCGTTACCGAGCTCTGGTGAATGAACGGTTCGGCTATCAGGTCCATCTTACTCGAAGCGGCAACGGCAAGTGGGATGGTGTGTGCGCATGTCAGGTAGCCTCGAAGTGTCGGCATATCTACGCCGTGATGCAGGCGCTGCTCGCCCGAAACGGCGTGGCCAATCAGACTCTGCCGGCGGGAACGGCCGAGGCGGTCGAGCTGGGTCAAACCTCGACGGTCTCCAATCGAGCCGCCCCAGTCGTCGTACAGCCGCTATCGACACCAACTCTCCGGGAAATCTTGGCGGCAAAAGTGGGTCGCCCCCTGAGGCCGGATGAACTGGCATACACCCAAGGTTTCCAGCTGTTCTGGCAGCGTATTTCGAAGGGCGGCTCGCCGAGCGTCAGCGACCTTCGATCCCTGGGTTTCATTCTCCCTCAGGGAAACCCCTGGGACCACGTCCAGGTTTCGCCAGTCCGACCGGGGGAGGTCGTGCCGTATTGGAATCGTATCGCGACATGGGCCGTGGCCGAGGGCATGAAGATCCCGCCATTTATGGTACCCGTCACGTCAACCGAGCCGTACCTGAGCGAATTCCGGAAATGGCGACGATCCTTGGAGATCGCGAATTGGCAAACAACCCTGAAGGAAATCGAAGCGAGCGGAACGGGGATTCCCCCGCGTCGCATCGAGATCCGGGTCCGGTTGCTGACGGACCGCGCGGAACTCGAATGGCGGTACGCGGGTGAAGGCGAATTTGCCAAGATCAAGGTGAACCGAATGCGAGAGATCGAGCAGAGCGATCAGGCCCTCGCTCCCGAGTTCGAACATCTGTTTGCGATATTCTCCGGCTCCTCCCGCTACGAATCACCGGAACCGGAGATCGAGTATGCCGATGACGAATTCCTGAATCAGCTCGGCCATGCGCTGCGAGCCTCGTGGCTCGTCTCATCGTTTGTCACCGGGCGCGGCGAACCCCTGATCCGGCAGCCCGATCCTCTGCGATGGAATGTCTCGGTGCCGGACACGGCGGACGGCGATTATTTGTTCGAGTTGGTGCGGTCGGACGGATCACCGATTCCCGAAGTCCACGCAATTTTCGACGGTCAGCCCACGTTGTATCTGACGGACGCGGGACTTTTCCCGGGACCCAGCTCGAGCTTCGACCCGCAGATGATGCGAAAGCCTCTGACGATTCCCGCGGCGGCGGTGGAATCACGTTCTGGCGTGAGCCTGTTCCGCCGATTGCAGATGCCATTGCCGGAACGCATCGAGGCGCGAACCCGCGTGATTCCAATCCGTCCACTCTTCCGGGCGGAAATGATTCAGGATTCCGATACACAACGAGAGGTCTGCCAATTCGAAGTCCTCGCGATCGATCCCGACGGCAAGACCCGGGAGAAATGGGGGGAGGGTGGGTGGACAAAATTTGGGTCGAATCCCAAACCAACCGACAAGAAACAGATCGTGATCGAGGATCGCTCCGCCCTGGAACGAATGGGAAACCCGCTGGCGGGATTGAGTGCGTCTTGGGATTACACCGATCGCAACTGGACGGCGCGGGTCACCCGGAATTTCGCCTCGTCATTTTCGGCGTGGCTGCAAGGGCTCCCGCCCGAAGCCTCGGTCGATCTACGAGGCGAACTCGCGTCCTTCCTTCAAAAACCCGTGGCGGGCGAATTCAAGCTCGATGTCGAGGAAAGTGGTGTCGACTGGTTTGATTTGCAGGTCATTGTGAGTGTGGATGACACGACCCTCACGCCCGATGAAATCCAGGCACTGTTGAGTGCGCGGGGAAAGTGGGTGCGGCTGACGGGAAAAGGTTGGCGGAAACTCGAATTCAAGGTTTCGGCGGAAGATGAGGAACAACTTTCGCGCCTGGGCCTTTCGACGAATCAGCTCGATGGGGGGAAGCAGCGGCTGCATGCCTTGCAACTGGCCGACACGGCGGCGCAACGTTTCCTGGGTGACGAGCAATTCGAGCGGGTCCAACGGCGCGCGAAAGAGATCCAGGCCCGCGTGACACCGGAAATCCCAGTTGGGATCTCCGCCGAATTACGTCCGTACCAGCGGGAGGGATTTCACTTCCTCGCCTACCTTGCGACCAACCGCTTCGGGGGGATTCTTGCCGATGACATGGGCCTGGGGAAAACGCTCCAGGCTTTGACCTGGCTGACGTGGGTCCGCGCGCAACCCGGCGGGGAAGGTCGCCCGTCGCTCGTTGTTTGCCCGAAAAGCGTCACGGACAACTGGCGTTCCGAGGCGGAACGATTCACCCCGGGACTGCGGACACGCGTGTGGAAGGGGTCGGAGATTCAGTCACTCCCCGCGCTCGCATTGGCGGCCGACCTGCACGTGATTAACTACTCCCAGATGCGCTTGATCGGTGAGGAGCTTGCGCGCACCGATTTTCTCGTGGTGATTCTGGACGAAGGCCAGTTCATCAAGAATCCGTCGTCACAAACAGCTCAGATCGCCCGCTCTCTCCGTGCCGAACACCGTCTGGTGCTGAGTGGCACACCGATCGAGAACCGCCTGCTCGATCTGTGGAGCCTGCTGGCCTTCGCCATGCCGGGGGTGCTCGGGCGGCAGGCGCAATTCCAGCAGTTGTATAACTCGAAGAATGACGCCTTCGCCCGGCAGCGTTTGGCCGCCCGGGTGCGCCCGTTCCTCCTCCGGCGAACCAAGATGCAGGTGGCGCGCGATTTGCCGGATCGCGTCGAGGAGGACCTGTACTGCGAACTGGAGGGTGAGCAAAAGATGCTGTACCGGGCCGAGTTGAAGCGGGCTCAGGCGATGCTGCTCACGGCCACCACGGCGGAGTCGCTGAATTCAATGCGGTTCAATGTTCTGACGTCGCTGCTGCGCCTTCGTCAGATCTGCTGCGACCCGCGCTTGGTGAAACCCGATGCGAAGGGCACTGGCGCGAAGCTGGAGGCGTTGATCGACCATCTCGAACCATTAATCGACAAGGGCGAGAAAGTTCTCATTTTTTCGCAATTCGTCGAAATGCTCGAATTGCTGCGGCAAGCCTTGAGCGAACGCGGTTGGAAGTTGTTCCATCTCGATGGATCGACGGAAGACCGGGGAGATCTCGTCAAGGAATTCCAGGGAACGGAGGGATCGGCCATCTTTCTCATCTCTCTCAAAGCGGGTGGATTCGGGCTCAACCTGACGGCGGCTAGTTACGTCGTTCTATTCGATCCTTGGTGGAATCCCGCGGTCGAAAACCAGGCGATTGACCGCACACACCGGATCGGACAATCCCGCAACGTCTTTGCCCACCGGCTCCTGATCAAGGACAGCATCGAGGAAAAGATCCGTGCGCTGCAGAAGCGAAAGAAAGCCCTTTCGGACGATGTTTTTGGCGAGGAGCGGTTTGCCTCGGCATTGACCCTGGACGACCTCAAGTTTCTCTTCGCCGACTGACGGAACGCCCGGCGCGACGCCCGCTCCTTGCCCTCGTCCCTCGTCCTCGCGCCTCGTCCCTCGTCCCTCGTCCTCTCATCCCAATTCCGAAAACGATCCGCGAGGGACGACGGACGAGGGACGACGGCCAAGGGACAGGTCATTGGCCCGGCTCGACTTCACGATGCCCGGCCCATCAACTCCGCGATGGGTTTGCCGTCATTGACGAGGGCTGTCGGGCGGCCGTTAAAATCATTGATGGTGATCTTCGAGGAATCGATGCCAAGATGATGATAGATCGTCGCAAGGAAATCACCGGGACCGCAGGCGCGTTCGATGACGTCTTCGCCGCGCTTATCCGTCGCGCCGATGATGCCGCCGGTCTGGATGCCGCCCCCTGCCCAAATATTGGAGAAGGCGCGCGGCCAATGGTCGCGTCCGGGTTGCAGCGTTAGGGGGTCGGTTCTTGGTATTGTTTACTCACGGCCATTCACGCCAATGTTCCCACACAAACAATTCCGAATTGCTTGGCCAGCTGATTTATCCCGGGCATGTCGCCACCCAAAGACACTTTGATGCTCGGGGCCAATTACCCTCGGGGCTTCTCCTCTACCAGATGAAAAGGATCTCCATCAAACACTTTGACTGCACCTCCCAGCCGCATTGACGCAATCCTGTCCGGCCATTTCCAGTTGCCACTCCCGATATTCACCATTCTTAATGATCTCCTCTCGCCGATCCCCTCGACACACGATGTGATAAATCAGGCCGGGGTATTCAAATCGTACTGTGCGGCCCAGGGGATCGTGGCGGCTGGCTCAGCAAACAGTTGTTAATACCAAGAACCGACCCCTT
>CAMDJH010000339.1 GCA_945900455.1 Akkermansia muciniphila | reverse complement strand
CGGATTGGCGATCGCCGGATCATTGAAGTGCCCAAACTGACCGGCCGATTCGACCGTGTAATCCCAATTCCCCCATTCATTTGTGGCCGAACGCAACCGGAGTCCAACCGTATAGATATCTCGCGCCGATCCCACGGTGAACGGGCTATTCGCACCGGGTCGGGCGGCCTCGGCACTGGCATTCCGGGACAAGAAGTAGAATTCCGACCAATTCTTCGGAATTTTCCTGGATGTGATGTAGAGGCCATGAAAATAGTCATAGTCATTCCACAGGTTGAAATTATTGTCATCCGGCAACACCAACTTCGATGTAAAGGCCTCGGCAGCGAACCATGGAGTCTGCCAGCGCACCTTCGCTGCATCGAACACCCGGCCGAGATTGTTCCAGGCGAAAGCTCCCACCAGTCGCTCATCCCCATAACTGAGTTCCTGCCGGCCCACCTTGAGGGAGACCGGGAACTCCTTGTGATTTCCCAAAGTGATATACGCCTGATGAATGTCGATGGGCCCATCGGACTCCGGACCCGACCCTCCGTTGGTGGGTGAGACCACGCCGGTGCTCGGCCGTTCGTCGCCGGAGCTGGAGCTGTGACGCCCCTGAACAAACGCCTCAATCCACTGGCCCGTATATCCAATCCGCGGCAGCACCTTCTGAAGGAGATACGAATTGTCGTTGTCGACGCCCGGCTTCGCGGAAAAATCCGCTCCACTACCCGCCCCGGTAAAGCCTCCGTTCTCCTTCAGCTCGTAGCGCACCCGGTAATTGGCTCCCACATTCCAGGCGGCTGCGTAGGGATTATCGGTTCGCAACACCTCATTCAAATAGCCCGGGCTCGGGCGGAGCGGAGTGCTAAGGCCCAAATCCAGTGCAGGGGCTCCCACGATCGAAGACGTCGTGGCAACGGTCAGCAGAGCGGCAGTGAGTCTGGAGTTTCGATGAGTCATAACTATTGTTAGAGTGCAATGCTGCGATGCTAAATGGGTTCTCTGAATGACAACAGCGTCAGCCAGGTGTCACCGCCAGAACATCTGCCGTGAGCGGTTCCCGAGGACGAACCACGGGCCGATTCACCGGCCGGCTGGCCGGCGCCGAGGGCGGGGGACGGTGGGGCGCCGGAGTCTGGTTCGGCCGGAGATGGGCGCGGGTTTCCAGAAAATCGATCAGATGATCCCGAAGGCGCTGGTAGTCGGAATGTTCGATGACCGCGCGTCGCTCCCGTGGACGCGAAAATGTTACGTCGAGAATGTCACCAACACCCGCCTCAGGACCGTTGGTCATCATCACAATCCGGTCCGAAAGAAAAAGCGCCTCATCCACGTCGTGTGTGACCATGAGGGCCGTCACCGCATTCCGAGACCATAGATTGACGAGCACCTGCTGCAGCTCGAACCGCGTAAGAGAGTCGAGCATTCCGAAGGGTTCATCCAGCAGCAGCATCTTCGGTGAAAGCGCGAAGGCGCGGGCAATTCCCACCCGTTGCCGCATTCCCTGCGACAGTTCCGAGGGGCGCTTGTGCATCGCGTCCGCCAACCCAACGACGGACAAGTAATACTCGGCAATGCGAGCCCGTTCGCTCCGGGGTGCGGTGAAGAAGACCTGATCGACCCCGAGCATGACATTTTTAAAGGCAGTCAACCAGGGAAGCAGGGATGGGGACTGAAAGACCACCCCTCGATCCGGTCCTGGTCCGGTCAATTCCCGCCCGGCAAGAACGATGGCACCCGACGTCACGGGACAAAGTCCTGCCAGCATGGAAAGAACCGTTGATTTCCCGCAACCCGAGTGGCCGATCAGGGTCACAAACTCGCCCCGTTGAATGTGCAGATTGAAGTCGCGCACGATGATCACGGGTCCGGTGGAGCCGGGAAAGCCCTTGGTCAGATTCGAGAGTTCAACGTAATCGCTCATGGTTCGCATTCTGGACTGGCGGATTAAAGCGTGACCGTCTCGCGTCGCTCCGCTCCCCGCCGTTTCGCCTCGCGCCTCAGGCCGAAGAGCGTCCGGGGCAGTGTGAGATCCTCAGGCTCCAAATCGGGCAAAGTTAGCCTTTTTGAGACTGTTACCGTCGGGCGACCGCCCGCGCCGAGCAGCCAATCCACGATCTGGGTCCGAATCGCTTGGAAGCGAGGATCCTGGCTGAGTGCCCTGCGATCCCGGGGGCGCTCGATGTCAACGGGGATGCTCGGGCCCAGCGTTGCTCCAGGACCCGCACTCAGCGGCAGAATGCGATCGGCCAGCAGGATTGCCTCGTCCGGATCATTCGTGATGAGCACCACGGTCTTCCCGGAAGACTGGCAGATTCGCCCGATTTCATCCTGCAGGTTCGCACGGGTTAAGGCATCGAGCGCACCGAGCGGTTCATCGAGGAGCAATATTTGTGGATCCATCGCCAGCGCGCGAGCGACGCTCACTCTCTGCCGCATTCCACCGCTGAGCTCCGCGGGTCTCTTGTCCCGGGCCGGTGTCAAATTGACCATGTGGATGTGCTGCTCGGTATGCTGCCGTCGGCGGGCGGCTGACCAATTTGGAAACAGTGGATCAACCGCCAGAGCAATATTTTCATATACCGTCAGCCACGGGAGCAGAGAGTAATTCTGGAAGACGATTCCACGGTCTGGACCTGGCGATACCACTTCAAGGTCATTCAGAGTGATCGAGCCGGAGTCGGGTCGTATCAGGCCGGCCATCAAGTTGATCAGAGTTGTCTTGCCCGCGCCCGAATAACCCACGATGGCAACAAATTCGCCTTTTTCGATACTCAGATTAATTTCGCGAAGGACGGGCATTCGTGCCGACGCGGGACCATAGCCCTTGGAAATATCCCTGAGTTCGAGGAAAGACATTGGAGTCGGCGGGATGAATGATTGAGACGGGGATGTCACCGAGCGCCCTGAATCCGACGCTCGAGAAGACTCATGCCTCGATCGAGCAGGAATCCCACCAGCCCGATCGTAATGATGCAGAGTATAATACTGGTATAAAGCCCGTTATTATATTCGTTCCACAGGAAGTTTCCTATTCCAACCCGTCCGGTAAGCATTTCCACGGCAACAATCACCAGCCAGGCGATGCCCAAGCTGAGGCGATACCCTGTGAACATGTAGGGGAGTGTGGCCGGCACCAGGATGCGGAATAGCGTTTGGGTCCGTGACAATTTGAGCACCTTTGCCACGTTTAAATAGTCTTGAGGAACCGCGCGAACCCCCACCGCCGTGTTCAGGACCGTGGGCCACATGGAACAGATCGCGATGGTGAACAGGGCACCCAGGTCGTTCGCCGCCTTCCCTGCCCCGGTAAAGAGCACCACTCCCAGGGGCATCCACGCTAGGGGTGACACCGGGCGCAACACCTGGATCAGGGGATCAAACATCCTCGCAAATGTCTTGGATAACCCCAGAAGAAATCCCAGCGGTGTGCCGATCAAAAGGGCAATGAAGTAGCCTTTGCCCACGATGACTAGCGAATACCAAGTGAAGCGCAGGATTCCCTGATCGAGCTCCTCCCGTTTGGCGAACGGCTCGAGAACATACTTGCGGGTCTTTACCCATGTGTCGATCGGCGTCGGCAAATCCTTGATCCACCCCGCCCGGATCTCCTCCGAAGTTCCGTCGGCCCTCACCCGCTCCAGGGAACGTCCCGCGATGAGTTGCCAGAACGCCAGGACGAGAGCCAGTCCGACGAAGGGGAAGAAGATGTCCTGAAGGCTCTTTTTCATCAAAGATTGAATCCGGAGGGAAATGTCGCGGCGGAGAATTCCCCACCTCGCTCCATCGCTCCCATTTTGCAGCTATCCCTTTATGTTTTTCACCGCAAACGACTGCGCATACTCCTCCGGCCGCGTCGGGTCGAAGAGGACCCGATCAAAGAGTGTCTCGGGAGAATTATCTTTGCCTCCGTGTTCGTAGCCGATCTCCTTCATTGCCTCCTCGTAGAGATCCGACCTCAAGACGGCAGCCGCGATCCCATCGTAATCAGGCCTGCCGGTCACCATTCCCCAGCGGCGAAACTGTGAGAGCCACCATTTGACATACTTAGCCTGGGGATAGTTGCAGTTTCGCCGGCTGAAATGCATGGGAACTTCATCCTTTGCTTTTCGCCCATCCCCGTAGTCTAAGTCACCGAGAAGCCGCCCAAGAATAATTTCCTTTGGACAGTTTACATAACTGGCTTTGCTGACGATCTCGCATTGCTCCGGGCGGTTGGACAAATCATCCAACCAGACACTGGCTTCATGAAGTCCCTTGAGAACTGCTTTCACTGTTTTCGGATTCTTTTCAGCGAATTCAGCGGTGAAGGCGCATACTTTTTCGGGATGATCCTTCCAGATCTCCTGCGTGGTAAGACTCGTATAGCCAATGCGGTCGGCAACCGCCCGGGCATTCCAGGGTTCTCCCACACAAAACCCGTCCATCTTTCCCACCTTCATGTTGGCGACCATCTGAGGGGGCGGAATGACGATGAGCGTGACATCCTTATCGGGATGGATTCCTCCAGCCGCGAGATAGTAGCGCATCCACATCGCGTGGGTTCCCGGTGGAAATGTCATGGCAAACGTCAACGGTTCGCCGAGCGATTTCGCCTTTTCCACGAACGGCTTAAGATTCGCAGGATCCCCTCTTACCTTGCCCTTGAAACCACTCTGCAGGGTGATGGCCTGTCCATTTCGATTCATGATCCAGGGGATGACGACCCGCTTGCGCGGGGATCCCAGCAGTCCCATGGACGAGGCAATCGGCATGCCGAAGAGCATGTGAGTCGCCTGATTATCCCCGGTGGATAGCTTGTCCCGGATGACCGCCCAGCTGGCTTCCTTGCTGATCGAAGAATTAATTCCGTGCTTCTTGAACAATCCCTTTTCGTGGGCGATGACGATCGGCGAGCAGTCCGTGAGTGCGATGACTCCGAAACGAACGGCGGAAGATTCCGGAGAATCGTCGGCAAACACTCGGCCCGCCCAACCCGCCGGCAACCCGGCGTAGAGCGCGGCGGTTGCCGCCGAGCCAAGGAATCGGCGGCGACTGAGGTTGTGAATCCCGGGCACAGGGACTCGGATGGAAAGGGCGGCGGTGGATTGGAGACGCATCATGTGAGTGGCAGCATCCAAAACGATGCCGTCACAATGACCCTCAAGCTTTCTTCGTGCCGTTGGCCTGTTGTCTGCTCTGCAAAGACCCTGATCGGCGGATAGGAATGTAAAATTTGAAGAAAAAGCTCTCTGGGGTGCATTTTTCGCTTGCATATGTTATTTATATTATGTATTTAACACGAATGCCCGCACGCATACCCCTCCAGTCCAAGACCCCCTTCGCCATCGATTCTCGCCCGCTCACCGAGGTTTCCTCCGCTCACGCGGGCCTCCTGGCTACCTCGCGCGCCTTCCGCTCCCTCAAGCTCCC
>CAMDJH010000338.1 GCA_945900455.1 Akkermansia muciniphila | reverse complement strand
GCATGAAAATCGATGCAGGCCTTGTCCCAGACATAGAGGACCTTGCGGCCTTTGGGGGCGTGTTGACGGAAGATATCGATGTCGAGTCGCTTTAAGACGTGCATATCGTGTTCCTTTTTACCGATACCGAGGGCGAGGTGACGCAGCGTGTGTCGGCGCAGATCCAGAGCGTAGAAATGACCGACGGCTCGCTTGGCCTCGTCGATGGGAGCATCGTGTGCGGCGGCGCCGTGCCAGTGGCCATCCCCGGCATAAAGATCGAAATCCACCAAATCGGCATAGGCGCTTAAAGGATCGGACACGGTGTCGACGACGCGCTGGCACAGGCGTTGGTTGAGTTCAGCGGCCAAGCAAAGGCGGCGGGAGCTTTTACCGGATTCTCAAGAACCAGATCACAGGGCGGTTACAGCTCACGGACCCGGAGCGAAATCACCAAGGCAAGGGCAACGTGATCCTGTTTTCAGCGCCCGAGGATCGGATCGGTGAATTGTCAGGGGATATAAAGACTCGCGAGCGCCTCGGCGGCCTCCTGAAATTCTACTACCGAGATGCCGCATGAGCTTTTTGACCATAAGACTCCCACCTGATGCCGGCACACGAATTTCAACTTGTTTGGCTTCATTCGCACCTTATCCTTCCTGAATGATAACGCGCCTCGCTTAGGCAGGTGCCTTCTGCCACATTTCCGGGCGACAACTCTATGCCCAGCGCCACGTTAAATCTCAGTTTGCCAGCCGAGGAGGTGGCTTCACTCCAAACTTTCGCAAATGAGCATGGCCTCACGGTGGCCGAACTGGTCGGACGCTTCGCCAAGGGTTTGAAGATCGTTGGCCCCGCTTCCATCCATCCGGAAGTCCTCGCCCTCACCGGGTTGGTGCCGGAGGACTGGGACGTTGAAGCCGACCACCGCCGGCACTTGCTCGACAAGCACCGGTGAAAGTCTTGCTCGATCTGAACGTACTCCTCGACGTCGTGCAGAACCGTGTTCCGCACTACCGGGACTCGGCGGAAGTCCTGAGCCGGGCGCGAACCGGAGAAATTCAAGCCCTCGTTCCGGCACACGCCGTCACCACGCTCCACTACATCCTCGCCAAAGCCGCAGGGCAACCCAGGGCGAATCAAACCGTGGACTGGCTGCTGGCTCACTTTGAAATTGCCCCTGCCGGCGGGGATGCCTTCCGGCGTGCCCGCGAACTGGTTCTCCCGGACTTCGAGGATGCGGTGGTCGCCAGCCTCGCCGAGGCGGCGCAGTGCGGGCACGTCATCACCCGAAACGAAGCAGATTTCGCCGACTCTCCCGTTCCTGCTGTCTCCCCGACGACGTTCCTCGCGCTGCTTGCGACCACTCAGAAGTAGGCGGAAGGTGGCACCAAGCCGAGCAAATGGAATTTGTAGCCGCCGAGTGGAGGAGGCTTTGAACTGGAAAGAACAATCGTTATGAGCGTCACCCTCGATTTCGACGAGCAAGCCCTGGCGACCCTGCCCTTCGGCTGGGCGAACGCGATTGATTGAAAGCGAACTGTTCAACGAGCCGCGCTCGTTTCAGAATGAACACGGCCGCTGGTACGCACTTCCACCGTGCTCAGCTCTTCTCTGTATTCCAAAGCAACCGGAGGCTGTTCAAGACCACCACGACAGTACTGCCCTCATGGGCCGCCACACCCTCGGCCAAGCGGAGCCCGGGCCAGAACAGTGCAGCTAACGCCATCACCGCAATCGTTCCCAGAGAGATCGCCAGGTTTTGTCGGATGATGCGTCGCGCCCGGCGACTGAGATGCAGCGCAAGCAGGAAATTTTCCAGGCGATCATGCATTAGTACCACGTCCGCCTGTTCAATCGCGGCATCCGACCCCCGGGCGCCCATCGCCACCGCAACGTCCGCCACCGCCAGCACCGGCGCGTCATTTACGCCGTCGCCGATCATGGCTACGGACTCGCCCGCCGCCTTCAACCGTTGCACCTCAGCCAGTTTGTCCTCCGGCTTCAACTCACTCATGATGCGATTCACCCCGGCGTGTCCGCCAATCCTCCCCGCAATGGCCGCGCGATCGCCGGTGAGCATTACCGTTTTCAAACCCTCCTCGTGCAATTTTCGGATCAGTTTCGGAGTTTCGGGCCGGAGCGAATCTTCCAAGCTAAAGCGACCCAGCAGGTCCGTGGCGGCCACCCACGTCTCGGACGTCTCTCCGACCGGTTCCGGTAGCGGTGCTCCGGCCGTCTCTTGGGCCAGTCCACGGTTACCCAAAGCCACTCGGCGTCCCCCCAGCGTGCCACGAATGCCACGGCCCGGAAGGGTTTCTGGCCCTTCGATTTCAATCGCCGCCACACCACGCTGTTCAATTTCCTGAACGACCGCGCGGGACATCGGATGGCTCGAAAGTCCCCCCAGGCCGCGAGCCACCCCAAGCACGGACATCTCGTCACCGCGGAAAACTTCCACCGCGACGACGCGGAGCTTGCCTTCGGTGAGGGTACCGGTCTTGTCAAATGCCACGGTATCCACCCCTGCCAAATTCTCGATCGCAGCGCCTCCCCGGAAAAGGACGCCATGGCGAGCGCCAAAGGCGATGGCGGACAGGATCGCCGAGGGCACGGAGAGGACGAGCGCACAGGGTGACAAAACGACAAGCAGGGTCATGGCCCGGTAGAACGCGCTCGGAATCGAATCGGTGGACAACACCGGCGGCGCTCCCATGCGCCGCCACCAGAACAGGAACACGCCAACACAGACGGCGATAACCACCGCTGTATAGCCCGAGCCGAAACGGTCGGTGAACCGCTGCACCGGTGCCTTCTGCCGCTGGGCCGATTCCACCAATCGGATAATCCGTTGCAGCGTGCTGTCTCCTTCCGCCCGCAAGACCTTTCCTTCCAACATTCCCCATTGATTCAGGGTGCCCGCCATCGCCGTATCGCCCGTTTTTTTGCGCACGGGCTCCGCCTCACCCGTCAAGGTCGACTCGTCACACGCACTTTCCCCGCGGGCCACTTCGAAATCGAGCGGCACCAAATCGCCCGCCGTGACACGGATCCAGTCGCCCGGCAAGAGGGCTGCGACCGGCACGATCCGTTCCGTCCCATCGACGAGCTGACGAGCCTCTTTGGGGGCCCGATTCAACAGTGCCCCGATTTCCCGGCGAGTTCGAGCCGCCGCGAATTCCTCCATCGTCGAGGAAGCCGCAAATAAAAAAAGGAGGACAGCTCCTTCGCCCCAAGCCCCGACCGCCACCGCCCCGGGAACGCAAAGCAGCATTAGGAAATGAGTGTCGAAGCGAATCTTCCTCAAATCTTCCCAGGTATGGCGTGCGAGATCCCATCCTCCGAATAGATAGGCAACCATGTAGGCTGCAGTGGAGACCGAATGACTGTGTTCATGCCACGACCAACCAGCCAGGCCGGCCGCCAGGCACACCGTCGTACGCAGTGCCATCGGCTTCCAGGAATCCTCCGCATCAAGACCGGTGCGGGAGGCTGAAGGCGCGCTTACGATCATTGAAGATCAGTTCAGGATTAAATTCCGACGGCGGAAGGTCGGTTCGTCGAGATTCTCGTTTTGATGAATGGTTGCGGGCGTGTTGTCGAAACGGCCCCGGGAGGCTGGAAACAAGTTCAGCTCCGGTTGATGATTCGATTTACGTCCGCGACGGGGGGGCCGAGCCAGGGATGGGTGAGACGCCGTGGTTGGGTTAGCGATCGCTGGTTCCAAGCTTTCCAACCCTCCTGCATCCGGGAGTTCGGAGTGCGCGGGTGTTTGGACCGCAGTGGAATCCAGGCGATCTCGAATCGACGGGGACGCACCGGTTGACATTGGCTGGGGAGAAACCTTTGCTGCAGTCCACCGCGCCGGGAACACCGTTATTCGCAGTCGTCCAACGAGCCCCTCATCCACACTCGTCCCGACGAGCATCTGGACGTTATCACGGCAGAGGCGTCCAACTTCACGGGAGGCCCGGTCAATTTCGGCGAGGCTCAATTCGGGTCCGCCGGCGAGACTGAGAATGAGTGCGTCGGCCTGCGCGAGTGCCCTGCCCTCGTCGAGACACGGGTGAGTTGCGAGTCTGCTAACGGCCTCCCGGACACGCGCTTCACCCGAGGCCTCCACGGAAGCAAAAGCGCATTCGGCGTGGCGACCGCGGACCAATCGTTCCAGTCCGGCAAAGTCCACCGGCAGGATACCCGGCTGGGCGAGCAATCTCCAGAGGCCAGTCACCGCCTCCGCTACGCGGTCGCCGACCGCGCGGAAAGCGTCGGTAACGGGCGTCCGTTCGTCGAGGAGTCGGGATAGGTTGCAATTCGGGAGAACAATTACGGCGTCGGCTGCCGCCCGGAGATCCTCGAGTCCGACTTCGGCATTGGCGCGGCGGAGTCCGCCTTCAAATTCGAAGGGAGTGGTGGCGATGACGACGACGAGAGCTCCCGAGTCTCGGGCGAGCCGGGCGAATACGGGGGCTCCGCCGGTGCCGCTGCCGCCGCCGAGACCGACCACAACAAAGACGAGGCGGGCATCGGCACTGGCGCGGATCGCGGCGGCATCCCGTTCCGCGGCACTGCGGCCAAGTGCGATATCACCGCCAGTACCCAGCCCCCGGGTGACGGAGAGGCCTACGCACAACTGGCTTGGCACCGGGCACGAGGCGAGGGCGGCCTGGTCGGTATTCATCGCGAGGAACTCGGCACCGGAGAGCAATCCCTGTTGATAGACGCGGCCGGCCACGGCGCAGCCGGCATTGCCGAAGCCAATGACTTTCACGGAGGGGAACATCGACGTTACTTTCATACGATAGGAGAATGCCGGGATCTCTCAACGGCCAAACAACTGACTGAGGGCTCGTCGAACGTTGAAACGTCCCCCGGAAGCCAGTTGCCGCTGGACGCGGAACGAACCGTATTTGGCGAGACCGATCGGAGTGGCGAACTCCGGCTGGTTCACGGCTTCATTCATCCCCGCGACACATTGGATGTCTCCGATCTGGACCGGCAGTTGAAAAACATCCTTCGCGAGTTGCACCAGGCCAACGGTCTGCGAACAGCCACCCGTAAGCACCACGCCACCATGAAGTCGGCCCAACATCCCGGCCTCCAACAATTTCTGTTCGATGATCTGAAGGGTTTCCTCCAGCCGGGCGTGCAGGATGCGATGAAAGTGTTCCCGGTTGATGCTCCGTGGCGCCAGGCCGTTGCCGCTCGGTAACTCCAGCGTTTCGCCCGGGAGATGGTCGTCCGGAGAGGCAGAGCCGTACTCCACTTTCAACTGCTCCGCGAGTCCCATCGGGATCCGCAGCCCCGTCACGAGATCCTGAGAGACGTGGTCTCCTCCCACGGCGAGAACTCCGGCGTGGTGTACAATTCCATCCTCGGTCACCACGTATTCAGTCGTGCCGGCCCCCATATCCAGGAGCAGCGTCCCAAGCTCCTTTTGTTCGGAGGTCAACACCGCGAGTTGCGAGGCAAGTCCGTTGAACGCAACGTCCTCAACTTCGATATTGAGGGATTTGACAGACCGGATTGCGCCCTGGAGTCGATTAAAGTTGCCGT
>CAMDJH010000337.1 GCA_945900455.1 Akkermansia muciniphila | reverse complement strand
GTGAGTCTTCGCGAAATTGGATAGAGAGTAAGAATCGAGAACGCGCCCGCTCCGCAATCCAGAATCCGACGTACCCCCCGTCTCATCTCCACATCTCAATGCGTCTTCCACCTGCATCGGCTCACTCAGTCAATTTCGCCGCGCCACAGGGGGTGCTTTGCCTATGTTAAAATGCCTCACCTCTGACCAAAATCAGACACCGTCCTGAATGATTGCACGTTGATTGAAAACTCCTTGCCTTTTCAAAATGGAACCACTATCTCGAAACCCGGGTGTCCCAAAAAAAGTTTGTCACCGCGAATTGACTTAGCCTTGATGCGAGTCCATCGACCCGCTCGACTTGGTGTCGGCAGCAAGAGTTTGCTGCTGTCACCAGTGTGTTTGCGTGCCGTTCTCGCGTTCTTGGGCTTTTTCTAAAACTCCAGTAAATCACATGAAAATACAAAAAACTGTCCGTTGTCGGCCGGAGATCGATTCTTCGGCGCTTCCGTGCCTACAGAGATCAATCTCAGATTGGTCCAGAAACATGCGCTCCGTCGCTGTTTCGGTAGCGCTCGCTGCCGCCAGTGTCGCATCCAGCAATGCCGGCACGTTGACCACCGCGTTCACCACCGATCCAGGTGGAACGACGCTCATCGCAGCCCATGAATCAACCGAAGTGATTCGGGATGGCATCCTGAAGCTGGTTGATTTGAAGGACTTGATCAACCCCGACACCTTGTTGATCGACGACCGTCGCAAGCCTTTGCGGGGTTCCTACATCTTTCCAGCACTCGATGCGGGTAAGAGAGTAGCATCGTTCGTCGCCACGTTTAAGGCGCGTATTGGTGGCGGAACTTCAACACCCGCCGACGGCTTCAGTCTTGTTCTCGCCAACGATTATCCCACGGATGCTCCCTTCCGAGAGGCCGGCGGATCAACGACCGGCTTTACCATCGTCTTCAAACCGATCAACGGTACGGGTGCGGAAAGCGAACTGCATGATCCAACGGACCCTCCGGGCATCATTATTAAGCAAAAGGGGGTCAAAGTTACGGGCAGGGCGTTCGATGGATTGGCAACCGATCCCTCGGGCGTTGACAGCGTCCCCGTATTCGTTCCAGTTCGGGTTGAATTGACCGCTGACGGTCTTTTGAGCATTACCTACAACAATAAGGTAGTGTACGATAAGGTCCCGGTCGGCTACCTCCCGATTGAAGGCCAGTTCGGCATGGGATCCGGTACGGAAGGACAGGCGTCGGGCGGCTCGGGTAACTTCTGGATCGATGATTTCTCCGTCACCACCACCACCGTAACAGGTGCTTACGTGGTCGGAGTTGAACCCGGAACTCAGAATGTTTCCCCGGATGCACCGATCAAAATTGATGTCCAAGATCTGGGTGCGGCATCCGCCACGATGGAATTGAACGGAGTTACCGTTACACCCACCAAGAGTGATCTTGGGGGCGGAACGACCCGCTTCACGTACGTTTCACCGACCCTTTATGCGTCAAGTTCCACGAACCTCACCAAGCTGACATTTGGCGGCAAGTCCTTTAGCTACGGATTTGTTGTTTCTAAATCCCAGACGGTTCCCGCGACGGCGGCCGCTCCGGCTGCTTCGGTGGATAAGACCAAGAGCGGGTTCAGTGTCAGGGTCCATCAGACCGAGGCGAATCAAAGCCTGAATACAGCTGCCCGTGCCGAAGCGCAGCTTGCCGGCGAACTCGGACCGAATGTGTCCGATCGTACGAGTGCCGATGCCAAGGGCTACTTTGCCAAGGAACTCATTAACTTTGGCATCAGTGCCGCGGGTGATCCTGCCGATGCCGGCCAGATCCCTGGAGACGAAGGAATTCCGGGACTCCCCGGAACGAGCGCAACTCCCAACGCCAACAACGCCGCGATGGAAGTCCTCGGCTTTCTCGACCTCAAGGCCGGGACTTACACCATTGGAACGGTGGCTGACGAAAGCGTGAAGATCAGCATTGGCAGCGATCCGCGGGATGCAACGGCCTTGGCATTGGTTGACAAAGGTGCCGGCACTTATACCGCTACCATCGTTGTTGGAGCAGCCGGGATTTACCCGATTCGTGTTCTCTGGACCCAAGTCTCGGGTGTCGCAAGCTTGGAACTTTGGTCTCAGGATTCCGCAGGGGTTAAAACGCTGCTGAATGACGCAAGTGGCGTCAAATCGTATGCCGCGCGAACCGCAGCCTTCAAGGGCGCCACGTACCTCGCCCAAGCAGTTCCGGGTGTTGGCGAAGCGAACGCGAGCACGGTCGGTAAACTGAAAATCGTCCTCAACGACGACGCATCGACTGTCGTGTCCAGTTCCATCAAGGTAACGCTGGATACGGTTCTCTTGACGATTCCTGCAGCATCGATCACGAAAAGCGGGGTAGCAACGACCGTCAATTTAGCGTTGGCCCAAGATTTCGAAGGCAAGAGCTCTCATACGGTGAAAGTTGAGTGGACGGATAGTCTCGGCGCAGCCGCAGTCCGTGAGTATTCATTCACAACCGGAAAAGCTTCAGCGGGCAACGCTCTGAACGCCGTAAAGGGTTACTGGAAATTCAATCAAGGAAACCTCAAGGCGTCGATTGGTAACGATATGGCGTATGTCGATACGTCGATCGCTAACAAATATAAGTTTGGCGTCACCGGCGTAGGAGAATTCGCGGCAATTCCGGGTATCAATGGAAAACCAGCCAAAGTAATCTTCGTGCCCTTCCTCAATGCCGCAGATACTGAAAATGGAGTGAAAAAAGTTGGGCTTCGAATCCCGCACGACATTGCAGCCAATGGCGGTGGAAAGAAGGTCAACCAATACACGTTCATCTTCGACGCGTTCTACGGTGGGAAAGACATGACCCCGGATGGCGGAACCGGCAACGTTTCCATTTTCCAATTCCATGACTTGGATAACCCGGGTGATGCTGACTTCTATTGGGCTGTCGCCGGCGGTTACGGCAAGTCTTGCTGCTCGCCCTATGATAACGCCAACGCGAAGCATCTGCGGGGCGAATGGGCGCGCATTGTGCTAGCGGTCGATCTGGCGGCGACTCCGCCGGTGTTTGCGAAGTACATCAATGGCGTCAAGAACGGTCAGGACATTGGTGGCACTCGTGGCCATACCGATTCGGAATTCGCCTTGTCGATCCCTGAGATCGTCATGTTTGGCGACTCGGACTGGGAAACTTCCGATGCTTAT
Source organism: Akkermansia muciniphila (assembly GCA_945900455.1). Classification (GTDB taxonomy): domain Bacteria; phylum Verrucomicrobiota; class Verrucomicrobiia; order Limisphaerales; family UBA9464; genus SIBK01. The sequence goes on along the minus strand of CAMDJH010000337.1, from coordinate 2,355 downwards.
GTCAGCGCCGTTCAGGTGCGGGAAGGTCGGATTTCTGACGACGAAGCGGCCGCCCTTGGTGGACCGGACGCTGCTGGCATTCCGATCCCTTATTCGCAATGGGATTTCAATGATGCCGCGAAACCGCTCACAGCGACAGTGGGTGCCGACTTGGCCTACTCCGACACCACGATCGCTGGCCTGTATAAGGCCGGCGTGACGGGCCAAGGCGCCTTCTCGGGTATTCCGAACATCAACGGAAAACCGGCGGGTGTCTTGTTCGTTCCTTATCTCAATGCCGCGGATACCGAAAATGGCGTGAAGAAGGTTGGTCTTCGCATTCCGCACGGGCTGGCCGCGAACGGCGGCGGACAGAAAGTCAACCAATACACGTTCATCTTCGACACCCTCTACAGTGGGAAGGATATGACACCCGATGGTGGGACCGGCAATGTTTCTATCTTCCAATTCCACGACTTGGATAACCCGGGAGATGGTGACTTCTACTGGGCGGTTGCGGGTGGCTACGGCAAAGGATGCTGCTCGCCCTATGATGCCGTCAACGCGCAGCATCTGCGGGGCGAATGGGCGCGCATTGTGCTGTCAGTCGATCTGGCGGCTACTCCGCCGGTGTTTGCGAAGTACATCAATGGTGTCAAGAACGGCCAGGACGTTGGTGGCACTCGTGGTCATACCGACTCGGAATTCGCATTGTCGATCCCTGAGATCGTGATGTTTGGTGATTCCGACTGGGAAACATCGGATGCTTACATCAGTTCCCTTCAGGTCCGTCAAGGCCGTATGAGTGACGACCAAGTCGCGGCCCTCGGTGGACCGAGCGCGGACGGCATTCCGTCTCCGAACCCTGTCAAGGGAGAATGGAACTTTGATGATGCGGCGAACCCGCTCAAAGCCACAGCCGGCAAGAACCTGACCTACTCCGACAACACGATCGCCGGTCTGTATAAGGCCGGCGTGACGGGCCAAGGAGCCTTCTCGGGTATCCCGAACATCAATGGGAAACCGGCCGGTGTTCTGTTCGTGCCTTATCTCAACGCCGCAGATACCGAAAATGGATTGAAGAAGGTTGGTCTTAAGGTTCCCCATGGCGTCACCGCGAACGGTGGTGGACAGAAAGTCAACCAATACACGTTCATCTTCGACACCCTTTACAGTGGAAAGGACATGACACCCGATGGTGGTACCGGGAATGTTTCTATCTTCCAATTCCACGACTTGGATAACCCGGGAGATGGTGACTTCTACTGGGCGGTTGCGGGTGGCTACGGCAAAGGATGCTGCTCGCCCTATGATGCCGTCAACGCGCAGCATCTACGGGGCGAATGGGCGCGCATTGTGCTGTCGGTCGATCTGGCGGCTACTCCGCCGGTGTTTGCGAAGTACATCAATGGTGTCAAGAACGGCCAGGATATTGGTGGCACTCGTGGCCATACCGACTCGGAATTCGCATTGTCGATCCCTGAGATCGTCATGTTTGGTGATTCCGACTGGGAAACGTCGGATGCCTACATCAGTGCGCTCCAGGTGCGGGAAGGGCGTATGAGCGATGAAGACGTCGCCGCGCTCGGTGGACCGGATGCGGGTGGCATTCCGTCCGCCTCCATCGGTGCCGTCCGTGCCACAACTCCTCAGCCAGCTGCTGTGGAACTGGTCGGATCGGCAACCGTCAATGGCACGTATGCAACGGATGCTACGGCGGTCATCAATACTGGGACTAAGACTATCACGGTCCCGATTGGCGCTTCCAATCACTACTTCCGAGTGAAGGGCAGTGCGAAGATCCTCACGGTGGGTATGTCCGCCGGAAAATTGGTCCTCACCTACCAATAACCCGATCGTTTGCGGGAATATTCCTGCGACGAATTAATCAACACGGCGGATTCGCGAGAGCGAGTCCGCCGTTTTTCCTTCGAATATACAGGCTCGATTATGGCCTTCCTAGATCGGGCCGACGGCCCGTCGTGATCCTTCAGCCCAACGGGGGGTGTCCAAAGTGGTATTTCACGAGGTCGATATTGCGCAGGCGAGTTAGTACCCTGGCCCTCTTGTTTCGGGCCAACGGCCCGTCGTGATCCTTCAGCCCAACGGAGGGTGTCCAAAGCGGTATTTCACTAGGTCGATATTGCGCAGGGGAGTTGGTACCCTGGCCCTCTTGTTTCGGGCCAACGGCCCGTGATTCCTCAGCCCAGCCCAACGGGCTGGGTCTGGACCATCATTAAACGTCTGAGCCCCAACGGGGCGCGATGAATGCGCGCATGACGACAGTCGTATCGCGGCCCTTCAGGCCGCTGAACATCCCCCGACACGTGACCCAGGCCGATGGCCTGGGCTGAGGAATGACGGCCCTTCGGGCCT
>CAMDJH010000336.1 GCA_945900455.1 Akkermansia muciniphila | reverse complement strand
CGAGTCGAACTCTCCGATGCTCAGTTGCTCGCCAAGATCGTTAAATTCTATGGCAAGAAGGGGATCCTGACAGTACTCGCTCAGGAGGGCTTGAAGTTGCGGGGTAAGATTGACCCGGACATTCGAGATTCCGTGGTGAGCCGGATGGGCGACGTTTCCGCGTTCATGAAGGAGCTGAAACAGCGGTTTAGTCGGTGGTATAACAAGACCACGGGACGATTTGGGACGCTCTGGGCAGAGCGGTTTACGAGTGTCGTCGTGGAAGACTCGGCGACGGCGCTCAGGACGGTGGCGGCCTACATCGATCTCAATCCGATCCGAGCGGGATTGGTCCAGGACCCGAAAGATTATCGTTTTTGCGGATACGCAGCGGCGTTAACGGGTACGACAACGATTCGACAGGGGCTTATGAGCTTTTTGGAGCCGGCGGATTGGGGGAAGGCGGCGGCGCAATATCGGATGATCTTGTTCGTCGCAGCCGGTTCGGCCAACCGAAGCGACAAAGCGGTGTTGGATCCGCAGACCATCCGGGCGGAATTGGCCCGAGGGGGAGAGTTGAGTTTAGGCCAGGTATTGCGTCTGCGAGTGCGACATATGACGGATGGAGTGGTTCTGGGCTCGAAGGATTTTGTGAATGAGATGTTCACCCGTCACCGGGACCGATTCAGTGCGCGTCGAAAAGACGGAGCCCGTCCGATTCGGGGCGTACCGTTACCGGGGATTTGCGTGATGCGAGATCTGCGAGTGGACGCGATTGGATGACGGTTATGTCAAGGTGTTCTACTGCACGCATTTACGCAACGACTGCTATGAACCTCAGAACTGTCGTCCTTTCCCGGCTCGCTTCGGCCCTACTGACTTCGGGATTCTCTGCCGTCGCCCAAACACTGCCGATCTACTATATCCATCAAGTGCTCCCCCAAGGTTTGGAACTGAGCCAGATCAACCCGGACGGCAGCGGAGATCGGGTTCTCAATACGGGCCTGCCCCAGCCCTTCGGCCCTGCATGGTCCCGAGATGGAAGCCTGGTGACCCTGACCTCCGTCAATCCAGAACACCCGCACAAGGTCAGCCAAGATGTATTTCTTTTTGACCCGGCAGCAGGTACGACACGATTGGCAATCGCGCAGGAGGATGAGGTGAAGATTCCGCCGTATTTCGAGAACGGTCGACTGATCACCGATCGAAGCAAATTCAATTACCGGGTACCGATCTATAAGGCGTTCTCACCCGACGGCACGCGCATTGCGGTTGCGAGCTTGATGACAGGCGGCTTCTACCAAGGGGGGCAGCCGGATATACAAACCCTTACCGGCGTTTCGCAGGTTCCGATGTTGCAAATCTTCAGAGTGGCCGATGGGTTCCCCGAGGACTTGATCGTCGCAGGCCGGCTGAGGACATTTGCCACGCTGGGTGGATTCGGAATTGATTGGCATCCGAGCCTGGATCTGCTCGTGTTCCCCGTGGATGTCGATGCCCCAACGGATGGCTCCTTCCTACCCAGCGAGTCCTCCGCCCTGTTCCTAACGGAGGTGGTTCCGAATGCCCTGACATCTGGCCGTTCGCGGCAACTCACCCATCCGCGCGGCACAGTACGCTCCGATCTGTTCACCGCCCCGTCGACCATCGAAACCGACTACGCACCGGTGTTCTCACCCGATGGACAGCGAGTCGCCTATCTGCGCGCCGCCAACACCGTCGAGTTTTTTCAGGGCGTGGCCCAGTATCGACCGATATCGGTGGTGATCCGCGTGGTAAACCTTGACGGAACGGCCGACCATGTGGTGTTGCAACTGGCAGCCGGCGTGTTTTCATCGCAACTAAGCTGGTCACCCAATGGACAACAGCTCGCTTTTGAGACCGGCTCGCAACCCCCTCCCAAGCCACTGGAATCGGGCCGGTTGGAATCGCAGCCCGGCACTTTGCAGCTGAGCCTGGTCAACTCCGACGGCACCAATCCCCGACCGTTGCGGGGAGCCTCCGGATATTTCCGCTTGCGGCGGCTCTAATCGTTATCCGCCACTTTTCTATTCCAAAGATCGAATCAAGCGACGGGTTCATTTTGAAGCAAGATTGACACCCGCCGTCATCGCGAAGAAACCATGGTATTAACCCTGCTGACCTTTGCGAGGGAGCGCTCCCTGAAAAGCGGCGAGTGTCTCCGCGCTCACGTGATGTTCCATGCCTTCCGCATCCAGGCGGGCGACGCGTTCGGAAACACCCAGGGAAATTAGGAACGCAACCACGAGCTCGTGTCGGCGCTTGGATGCCGACGCCAAGTGTCGGCCTTTCTCGGTCAGGAAGATCGCCCGATAAGGCTGGCTGCTCACAAACCCGTCCCGCTGCAACCGCGCGATCGCCCGATTCACGGTGACATGAGTCACTCCCAACCGCTGCGCGAGATCGACGACGCGTGCCTCGCCGGTTTCCAGCGTCAAGTCCGCGATGGCTTCTGCATAATCCTCAGCGATTTCAATGGCGTGTTCTCGCCGCGTTTGACGGTGCCCTTCCGCCCTAGGGAGCGGTGCGGGTGATCGAATTTTTCGGACATTCTTTTTGAGTGGCATGCCGTGACGTATGTTTGGAAACGCTGACAGAGCGGCGCTTGACAGTCTAGGCGAAACAATGTAGCCATTGCTAAGTTATTCGACATCGAACTCCCGCCCCGCCTCGATCCGAGCCGCCTAATGAACATTTGGTCCGTCATTCCAACCGTGCTAGCCGCACTCGTCATTTTCGGGCCTCGGTACGGATTGATTGCACGGTGGCGGATCAGCCGGCAGTTGGCCGCCCGCGTTCAACGGGAAGACGCCCTCAAGCACATTCTCAAATGTGAAGTGAATGGCTCCGAACCCACCATTGAAAGCCTCGCCGGCAATCTCCAGATTCCCACCAACCGGACGGCCGCATTGCTGGAGGATCTAGAGCATGGGGGCCTACTATCGGTTGAAGGGGGCCAACTGCGCCTGAAACCCGCCGGAAAGGGACTGGCCCTCCATGTTATCCGCGCCCACCGTCTATGGGAAAGTTACCTGGCCGAACAAACGGGCGTGGCGGAGGACGAGTGGCACCAGCGGGCGGAATCCAAGGAGCATCTCCTCTCGCCGCGTGAGGCCGACGCACTCGCGGCACGGCTGGGGCACCCCACACTCGACCCTCACGGCGACGTCATCCCCGCCCCGGGTGAACCGATGCCTGCGGAACTCGGCACCTCTCTAAATGCCGCACTCCCCAACCAACCGCTCCGCGTCACCCACGTGGAAGATGAACCGCCGGCAATTTATGCTCAATTGACCGCTCAGGGCATCCGACCGGGGATGCGCGGGTTAATCATCGAAAAGCTGCCGCACCGAATTCGTTTCTGGGCCGACGGCGACGAGCACGTGCTGGCGCCGGTGGTGGCCAATAATATTTTCGTCGAGCCCCTCGAAGACTGTCAGGCCAACGATTTGCTCGACGAACAATTCCTTTCAGGACTGCCGATCGGACAACGCGGCCGCGTGCTCGGGTTGACGCCAGCCTGCCGGGGTCCGGAGCGGCGGCGCCTGCTGGATCTTGGTTTCGTGCCGGGGACGGAGGTCCTCGCCGAACTGAAAAGTCCGGGCGGCGATCCCACTGCCTACCGGGTTCGGGGAACCTCGATTGCGCTTCGCAAGGTACAGGCCGGATTGATCCGTATTTCCAGCCTGAAAGCGGCAGCCGTATGAGTGCCACTGTGGTCAGTGCCCCACCCCATGAAGCCTGCGCCGATTGCGGCGTCTATCGTGCTGCCCAGTTGAAAAAATTGGGTGTGGACGCCACCGCGTGGGACTTCGTGGTGGCCTTGGCGGGCAATCCCAACACGGGCAAGAGCACGGTGTTCAACGCGCTGACCGGTCTGCGGCAACATACGGGCAACTGGCCGGGCAAGACAGTCACCCGGGCGGAGGGGGCCTTTGAGTATGCCGGCAAGCGGTACAAGATCGTCGATCTCCCGGGCACCTATTCCCTGCTTTCAACGAGCCCGGACGAGGAAGTGGCGCGAAACTTCATCCTCTTCGGGCAACCGGATGTCACCGTCGTGGTGGCCGACGCCTCACGACTGGAGCGCAATCTCAACCTCGTGCTGCAGGTGTTGGAAATCACGGACCGCGCGGTTCTATGCTTGAACCTGATGGACGAAGCGCGCCGACACGGGCTGACAGTCGATGAACGCCAGTTATCTCGCGACCTGGGACTACCGGTCATTCCCACCTCGGCGCGGTCCGGCGAGGGTTTGCCGGAATTATTGGGGGCGATTGCCGATGTGGCCTCCGGAAAAATTACTTGCCGGCCTTATCGTATGAGCAGCGAGCCGCCCGCGATCAAGGAGGCACTCAACGAGTTGGTGGGAAAAATCAAGGCCGCATATCCCGCCCTGCCCAATGCCCGGTGGGTCGCAATGCGATTACTGGGTGGGGACGATCATATTGCTCAGGCGCTCCGGAACGGAGAATTGATGAACTCCCGGCCGCTATCACACCCGAGCCAATCAATTCCCGACTCCAGGACTGCACAATGAACACTGAAACGATCAAACCCGCCCTGGCGAACGCGGCGGAAGATATTCTCCGCACAGCGGACCGCCTGCGGCGCGGGCTCTCCGGTGATCTTCACGAGCACATCGTCGAAGCAATCTACAGCGATGCCTCACGCATCACCGATCGCGCGGTGACAAAACCCGGCGCCAAGGAACGCCCCACGTTTGACCGAACCCTCGACCGGATTCTGACCAGCCGCGTGTGGGGTTTCCCAATCATGATCCTGCTCTTCGCGCTCATGTTCTGGATCACCATCAGCGCCGCAAACGTTCCGTCGGGGATGATTTCCTCACTGTTGATCGGGAAGTTCTGGCCCATTCTCCGCGACGTAGCAACCAGTCTGGGCTCACCCTGGTGGCTGACCGGTCTGTTAATCGATGGCATGTACCTCGCCACCGCCTGGGTCGTGGCCGTGATGCTCCCTCCCATGGCCATCTTCTTCCCGCTCTTCACGCTGCTCGAAGATTTCGGTTACCTGCCTCGCGTCGCGTTTAATCTCGATCATCTCTTCAGTCGATCGGGTGCCCACGGCAAACAGGCGATGACCACCATGATGGGCTTCGGCTGTAACGCTGCTGGAGTTGTGGCCACGCGCATCATCGACAGCCCCCGCGAACGGTTGATCGCAATTATCACGAACAATTTCGCCCTCTGCAATGGCCGGTGGCCCACGCAAATTCTGATCGCCTCGATCTTCCTGGGCGCGCTCGCTCCGGCGCATTTTGCGGGATTCGTGTCCGCCGGCGCGGTCGTGTTTGTTGCGTTGCTCGGCGTGCTCTTAACCTTTGTCGTCTCGTGGGGTTTGTCTCGCACGGTTCTTAAGGGCGAAGTCTCTACCTTTAGTCTAGAACTTCCCCCCTACCGTCCTCCCCGCTGGATCCAGACACTCTACACGTCGATCATTGACCGAACTTTATTCGTCCTCTGGCGGGCCGTCGTATTTGCGGTACCGGCCGGAGCGGTGATTTGGCTGATTGGCAACGTACCGCTCGGCGACGTCAGCGCCGCGGAGCGCA
>CAMDJH010000335.1 GCA_945900455.1 Akkermansia muciniphila | reverse complement strand
AAGGCAAGGGTAACGTAATCCTGTTTCCAGCGCCCGAGGATCGGATCGGTGAAATGTCAGGGGATATACAGACTCGCGAACGCCTCGGCGGCCTCCTGAAATTCTATCACGGAGAGGCGCATGAGTTTTTTGACCATACGGGTACCATGCTGGAAGAAAAAGCCATCCTCACCCTGCTGCGCCAAAGGCTGGCCAACTACAAGGTGCCAAAGAAGGTGACCCTCCTCTCCGCGCTCCCCCGCAACGCCACCGGCAAAGTCCTCAAGACCGAGCTGCGGCTACAGGCCTGATTTGCCCTCCCCGCGAACTGGCGGGGCACACAGGCGAACGCGCTGACCAACAGGCCGACTCAAGGCACCACGCGCAGCCGATAAAACCGGGGACGCGTGACACCCGCCGGCAGCGTTTCGTCGAAATGCTCCTCGGTCGAGGTCGCGACGCGGGGGAGGCCGGCGGCGGCGAGCGGCTGGAAGACGTATTCCAGTCCGTTGGCATACTGGATTTCGTAGCGGCGGCCGGGAACGGCCTTCCACGAGAGGCGCACTTTGTTGCCGGGCAGCATCGTGGCGGTCAGGCGCAACGCTGACGCGGGATCGCGCGGGTCGGTGTCGGTGAGATACTCGCCGAGGTTGGAGACGCCGTCATTGTCGGCGTCGTCGTCGCAGTCGATGCGCTCCGGATCAAGTTGGTGAAGCGTTTCCCAGGCGTCGGGAATGCCGTCGCCATCGGAGTCGATGGCGGTGCCGGTGACGATGGTGACTTGTTCGGGCACGCCGTCGCCGTTGAGGTCGAGTTCGGAGCGAGCCTGCTTCGTACGCGGCCAGTCGTGCAGCACCACGCAATGCACCGCGCCGGTTGGCACGTCGAAGGGGCCGAAGACGGCGCAGGTATTGTTGGTCGTGCCGGCATCCACGGCGTCCACGCGGAGGTAGTGTTGCGTGGGCTTGCCGGAATCATTGCGGTAGTCCACGGCCCGCCGGCTCTTGAGCGCGCGAAATTCCTGGGTCTTGTTGCTCACCGCGTCGAGGCCGAGCCATTGGAAGGTGGCGCAGGCACCGTTGCTGATGGCGAAGCCGATCCTTGGAGTGAAGTTGCTGATCGCGGTCTGTGGCGTGAAGCGAAAGGAGCTGAGTTGATTGGAAATCGCAGTGAGGCGGATGCGATTGCTGTGGCCGGGCGTGCTGCCGGCCATTTCGAGTTGCAGCATGGTGCCGCCCGCCGCGACGTGGAAGACGTTCGCGTTGCTGCCGCGCATGTGGATGTCGATGGCCGGAATGCCGTTCGAGATCGGCAGCAGAATGGGGATGCTCCGCGTGAGGTTCGTGGGTGTTCCCAGGATGGGAATGGCCTTCAGGCCGGGCAGGTTGTTCACGAAGGTGCCGTCTTTGCGCCAGCCCCATTCCCTGCCGCCGGGTGCTGTGAAATGTGCGTCGGCGTCGCCGGCCACCACGACGAGAAACGAGCCCAGCGCGAGGGCGAAATCGTAGAGGCCGGGCGCGGTGCGGGTGCCGGTATAAAGACGACTGGGCACGGTGAACAGCGCGGTGCCGGTCCAACTGCTGCCAGGGAAAATGTATTCGTTGGCGCTGTGATCGATGTCGATGAATCGATTGGTGACGCACGAGTCGTCCGCAGCGGCGCCGATGGCGCACGGGCTGTTGTTGTCGTAAATCCAGATGCGCGTGATGTTCGGGTCGCCGCCGAAGTTGCCCTCCACGCGGTAGGGCGACACGCAATGGCCGCCCTCAAAACCTTGCACCATGCAGACGGCCTGCGCGGTGGTGCCCGCGCGAAGTTCGGGCAGACGCGCGACGGGATCGCCGCCGAAGTTGGGCGAGAACACATCGACATCGAGCTGCGAGATCAGGTGGTTCAAATACTCCGCGCTGGTCTGTGCGCCGTGGTTCATGCGGATGCGCGCCCAGATGTCCTTGGGGATGGGCGGGCGGGTGTACCGGCCGCCGGTGTTGCTGGTATCGAACTCACCGGGTGCCCCGGGGTTGTCAATGCCATTGGCGAAGAGCGCCTCGGGATCATAGGTCTGCGGGATCTCCAGCAGATTGAACAGTTCCATGGCGGTGCCGGAGAAGCCCACGCAACTGCCGGTGCTCTTGTCGATGACGATTTTATGCACCGGCCACCACATACTCCAATAGAGCGGGTCCGGAATGTGGGCGCCGCAATCACCAACGGGGCCCACGCAGATGTAGGCACTGTAACCGTAGCCGGCCAGAAACTCGTTTAATAGTGCGTCGTGATCCTCATTATCAAAACTGAATCCATGAAGGATCGGATAGGGCGGACGGCGCAGCGTGAAGGTGCCGACCGTGCTGTATTCAATCTGTCCGGCACGGAACCATGCGTCGCCCGCGACCCATTGCCACGGCGATTGGAACGAAGGTACAAAAGGGCCGTTGGTGTGCTGTCGTACGAAGTCCGGAACAAACGGCGTTTGCACGCGCACCGTGGTGGAATCGACCCGCTCGACGTTTGCAGCGCGAATCAAAGTCCAGGCGCCGGGGCTGGTCGGGAAGGTGCCAGTCATGGGCGAAAGGTAGTATTCCATTTCGGCGTGCAGGTTCGTGCCGGTGAGCGTGACCCATTCGCCGAGTCCTCCAACGCCGCCCTGGCGCACGGCGATGCCGGCCATCGGATTGGTCGGTGACGCGCTGGTGATCGCAGACGAGGGCAGCGGCTTCTGCACGAAGAAATCCACGCCGGCCAGTTGAAGCGTCCCACTGAAACCGGAAGCGATGGCGGGAAAGCGAACGTCATTGGTGAAAACAAAAGCGGGCTGGACCCCAGTCGTGCGCACCGACGGCAGACGGTAGCGGCCGAAACCGACGTTATCGACCTGGGCGTAGATAACCTGCCCGGCTGGCATGGGGACATCAAAGCTGTACCGGCCGAACGCGTCGCTCAGTTGACTGTAAGCCGCACCGCCCGCGAAGAAGGAAACGCGATGTCCTGCCAGCAGAGGATTGCCATTGGTCGCCACACCTCCGAAGACGCGGCCACTGATTCGAACGCGCGGCAAGTTCGCACTGCCCTGGCCGTAGGACATCGTCAGCCACGTCGCAGGCGAACCAGTGAAACCTTCCTCGGGCGTGAACGCCTGCCCGCCCAACCCGTCGTGATTGAAATGACCAAACGCCACGCCGTCGAATTCATCGAAGGAACCGAGCACCGCTCTCGAGACGCGGAACTCGACGCAGGGCGGTGCCAGCTCGAAGCCGCAAAAGAGTTTCCCGACCTGCCAAAGGCCGGCCGGCGTGCAGGGCTGGATGCCGCTCAGGAAGTTGGTACAAAAGGAGAAGCCGCCGTCGCCGTCGCCGTTCAGGTAGAAGTTGCTGTTGTTGGCGACGAGTAGAGCCGTCTGAATCTGCACTTGCGCCCGCTGCGCCAGCGCCGGGCGGGCGTAGGTTGGATCGAGGAACAAGCCCAGCCAGTTCTGCGCCGCGTCGGAACCATTCGCGCCGGGACGCTGGTTGCCAACGGCCACGAAAAGATCGTCGTCGGTATGAACGAAGGAGGCGATGGCGTCCGCGGCCGTGGGATCATCGGGATAACGGATGACGAGCTGCTCCGCGCCGAGGTATTCGCTGGCGAGATCGATCAGGCCGTTGGCGACCGGCTGAATCGCCGCGCGCGGCACGACAAGATCGCGCGGCACCATGCCGAAGATTTGCTCGGTCACGCCGCCCGCATATCCCACCAGACCCGAGACCACCTCGACCCGTCCGCCGCGCGGAATGGCCGCCGTCAGGCCCGGCTCGCCGCGCGCTTCCCGGTACATGCCTTCGCGGATTTCGGTCGCGCTCCGCGCCACGGACCACACGCGCACTTCGTCGAGGTTCCCCAAGAACACTTCGACGGGAAAGAATGTCTGGGAAGAATACCCGCCGTAGCCGAGGAGCAACGGGCGCGACTTGCCTGCGCCGTTATTCCCGAGCGTGCGGCCGCCAGCGAATTCGCCATTGATGTAGAAGCGCGCAATCGTCCCATCGTAGCTCACGGCGAGGTGCGTCCACTTGAACGCCGGTACGGGCGTCGGAATCTCGGCGTAGTTCGTCCCGCGATAGAACCGCAACCGGGGCGAAAAACCCAGCCGATAGGAACCGGGGGCTGGCGAGAATAAATCGGGACCGTGCGAGACAATGGTCTCAACGCGGTTCGCGTCGTGCCGATACACCCACGCCTCGACGGTCATCGAGACCGACTGATCCCACTCGGGCCGCGCCTCGTAGCTGACCTGGCTGAGGAACCCGTCATACAGCGTGCTGCGCAACGGCGGAGTGCCCGCCGGTCCGGGAAAGGCGGGGATGCTGAAGCTGGCGTTCACTCCATTCACACGGCCATTTGAGTTCGTGGCCACGAGCCGAAAATGGTTGGTCTGTCCCTGGAACTGGCCGGTGATGTCCGCGTTCATGACCACCGAGGTCGAGGCGTTACCCACATTCACCGGTGGCGTAAGGTTTCCGTAGTTGGTGGTCGCCCCCCACTCGAACCATGCAGTGGTGTCCAGTCCGAGAGCCGTGACGGCTCCATTGAGCCGCGCTGAAGTCAGCCCCTGCTGACTGGCCTGGGTCGTGGACACGAGTGGGCTGATCTGCACTTCAGACACTACCCGCGTCGGACCTCCCACCAAGGTTCCCAAGTTGTTCCCCGCGCCGTCAGGCTCGGCGTCCGCAGTGGCAATCCCCGAAGTCTCGTCAAATCGCCAGTAAGCCAGGAGCCCCGTCTCGTTCGTCGCCAGCCGGCGGTTCATCATGCCCTCAATGGCGTTCTGCGTGAGCGCCACGTTCCAAACGGAGACTTCATCGAGCGTGCCGTTGAAAAAATTGCCGCCACCGGGGTAACGCCCGAGGCTGAGTTCCTGCGTCGTGGTGGCCTGAGCGGGCGTGCCGGTCCATGGCCGGAAATCCCGCAGCGCGCCATTGACGTAAAGCTTGCCGCCGCTGGCATCCACGGCGAACGCCACATGGCGCCACAGACCATCCACCACCCATCCACCATCCAGGCCGGAAACATTGTTACCACTGTTCGCCATGTAATAAGCCGTGATGTTTCCGTTGTGAAGCTGGAGCAGCCAGCCATTGTCAGAACTGGCGAAGTATTTGTTGATGACCCCGATGAAGCCGCCGAATTGGCCGGTTTTCATCCACGCCGCGACCGTCAGCGGATAGGTATTCAGCGCGGCACTGTTCGAGATGCTCACGTAGTCGTTCACCCCGTCGAACGCCAGCGCCATGCCCGCCCCCGTCTGGGCATGCACCGGAGTCGCCGCGAACCACAACGCGGCCAGAAAGACCAAGGCCAGCGCGCCGGATGCGCCTGCCCTCCAGATTGAACGACAGCACTTCATAAGGATCAAATGATGTAACTTTTCAGCACTTATTCTAGTTTAGCGATGAAATCCGGAGGGTGTCCTGAGAATAGAATTTGCAGGGCCTGAGTCGGCGCGAGATCATTTTTCCTGCAGGTAGAAAGATAACTCCGTACCCGACAGAAGATTTGGGCTCCTTCGAAAGACCGAAAGCAGCCAGAGATTTTCTGCTGCACTTTGGTCATGCGGAGATCGCTTTCACTCTGATTGTTGGTGAATGGCACGAGCGGGTCGCTCAG
>CAMDJH010000334.1 GCA_945900455.1 Akkermansia muciniphila | reverse complement strand
GGCGGGCACCAACACGACCGGTGCACGAGCCCTCATCTCGCGGGTGTATGCGGCTCCCAAGGTGTTTAACAGTATATTCACGGAGTTTAACGTCGGTGTGAACATTGACGCGACCTCCGGGACGCAGTTTACCAACGGCATCGCGAAGTATCAGAACAACATTCTGTGGAACTTCGCCTCGAATCGAGTGGCCCAGGCGTACTGGCAGAATGCTACGGCCGAGTGGGTGCTGACCGATCCGGCAAACAACAACACGTTTGTGGACCCGATGCTGACCGGCATTAGTCGCACGAATGTTCCAGCCTTCCAGCTGGATCCCCGTCCACAGGCGGGTAGTACAGCCCTCGCCAGCGCTATATCTGCTCCCAACGATGGCTTTTACACGCCGGCCAGTTACGCGGGTGCGTTTGGAAATCTGAATTGGCTTTCCGATTGGGGCTTTGCGGCCGAAAGCGGGCTCATTACTGGCGCCGGCGCTGGGACGCCGCCTCCATTGGCAACGCCAAGCCAGGTCGAACAACCGAAAATAGATGCCGATCCCATCGGGGGGACCTTCCCTTCCGGTGGATCTGTCATCCTGACCGTCACAGCCAGCGGGGTCGGCTTGAGCTATCAATGGTATTTGAATGATCAGATAATTCCGGAGGCGATCGGCTCATCCTACACAATTGTGGCAGTCTCACCGGCAACCGCGGGGGCCTATTATGCGGCGGTTCATAACGCGGGCGGTACTGTCAAGAGCACAGCAGTAACCGTCTCCTCCACGAGCATCGCCCTTTACGCCGGGATCACGATCGCGGGACCCATCAATCAGCAGTATCGTATCGAATACACAACCGATCTGACCGAGCCGGTCACCTGGACTACGCTGACTACAATTACGTTGACGAGCAGTCCGATGCTCACCATTGACTCGTCCGCTCCGGTTGAGGTTCTGCAGAAGCGATTGTATCGTGCCGTGGCGATTCCGTAAGGGACCCCGGGCGCCGAGACCATCCACCGATTGGATATCGACGGAGTCGAACGCAGCTAAGCTGGAATGGAAGGCCACGAGTTAATCCATCCAAGCGGACATAAAAAGGGAACCGGAAACGGTTCCCTTTTTTAGTCTCGAAATCTGAAAACCGCATGAATCAGTGCCCGGTGGCGGAATTAATGTTGATGAATCGTCACACAGTATCCATCGGCCTGCCATTTCGTTATGGGAGAGTGGGCCATGTGCGACGTCATCGACGCCAGCGGAACGCTCTTGAGAGATCCGTGGCGGAGCGTCGTACCGCCGTTAGATCGATAAACCATGACAGCCATCGATTCACATATACTGCCGCAAAACCCGAAGACTTCATGAATAACTTTCCCGCCAACGCCGACACTCTTCTCGACTTCCAGTGCACCCCGTTCAGCTTCAAACGAATCACCACGAAAGAGCTCGTGATCCTCGAAAACGTCCAGCCGCCGGAGTCCTCCAAAGTGTTCATCCTTTACGAAGATTTTGCATTCGCGGTCGCAGCGACTCGTGCCTGTTATTCGCTGGAAACAGCAGGAGAGTTGATCGATCGATGCGATATCCTCTGGAAGATTGATCTCCTCCGGCTTGAGACGCTGCGGGAAGTTGCTGCCTCCGACGCTTCTCGGGCACAGCTCGTCGTGCTGGCGATATCCTTGACGGAGAAATTACCACCCCTCCTGCGCAATTTCGTTCAGCTGTGGGAAAAACATGCGCGGGGTCGACGACAAGACGTCGTCATCATTGAGTGTAATCCTGATGCGCCTGAGGCCGTCCATGACAGCGGGTTTGGAGAGATCTTGGAACTTGCCCAGCGCCTTTCCTGGAGGGTTCGCCGGATTGTCACGCCATCGTGAGGTATACTGCCGGGAAAAAGATCATCGAACCTCGGAACCTGCCCGGAGAACAAAATAGTACATTACTATTGACCGACCCCTTTGCTTCGGTTGCGGCGGAAAAAAGCCGTGAACTTCGATCGCCAACCGGCGGCGGAATCCACAGGGACCGCGGTGCCATCGGCTGCACCGCACGGAGGTTGAGGTGGTGAGGTCAACCGCGCCACAAGGGCGGCCGGAGGCGTTTCGATGGCATGGGATGTGAGGAGTTTTGTGAGCAAACCGGCGGTGCAGATAATTCCCTTCGCGGAAAAGTTTACCCGCAAACGTTCCAACGCCCGGCTGACGTGGATTTTCGATGTGTCATCGCTAATCCCAGTGGCCAATTTTGACCCGATGTTGTGGTGGGAGTTATCCTGGAAGAATTTCATCAACACCGCCTGGCGTTCGGTCGGTGGAAGATTTTCGATCGCTTCGTCGAGTTGCGGTGAGAGCTCGTTCCACAGGGGGTCCCGTTCGGCAATGCCCGTGTCCCGAGTTGCCGCAGTCAGTTCCGTATTTGTTCGACACGATTCCGGATGCCCCAAATCCAGTGCGATGTGCAGGGCCGTCTGGTGGAGCCATCCGAGAAGTTCCGATTCTGTCGTGACCACGGGGGGGGCTCCCGCGAGGCGAGCGAAAACCGTCCGGGTTGCCTTCTCGGCGAGTGGCGAATCGTTCAATCGGCGCCAGGCGACCGAGAAGACAAGGTTGATGTAGCGGTGCGTGAGTGTCGCGAAGGCCTCAGCAGATTGGTCTCGGCGGAAGTCATTCAGTAACGCGATCGTATTCACATTTACATCCGGGACACATCCGTGACCAACCCCACGGGTGCGAGCCGCGGTCAGCCTAACAGTTCCCGCATCGGCTGATGTCCATTGTCGACGAGGAAATGCGGGCGGCCGGTGAGATCGGGGAGCAGGACCTTGTTTACGTCCAAACCCAAAGCGGCGTAGAGCGTGGCGTGAACTTCGGCAAACTGAACCGGACGCTCAGACGCTTCGCCTCCCAGGCGATCCGTTGCGCCAATGACCTGGCCGTGTTTCATGCCGCCGCCGGCCAGGAGGGCGCAGCTGACCCGCGGCCAGTGGTCACGTCCGCCATCCTTGTTGATCGTTGGCGTGCGCCCGAATTCACCCCAGACGACCACGCTGACATCTTTTTCGAGGCCGCGCTGGTGCAGATCACGAATCAAGGCACTGAGGCCCTGGTCCAGAAGCGGCAGGTCTTGGCGGAGCGCGCCGAAGTTGTCGCCATGGTGATCCCAGCGGCTAAAGGCCAAGGTGACACAGCGGGCACCGGCTTCGACCAAACGGCGGGCAATGAGGAAATGTTCCATCAACTTGGGTCCGCCATCATCGCGATTTTTTGGATCTCCCTTCCCGTAGGCAGTGACAACTTTTGGATCCTCATTTTTCAGATCCAGTGCGGCGACAAGTTTGCTGGAAGTCAGGATCCCAAATGCTTGCTGATTGTAAGCATCCAGGCCCGAGATCATGCCGGAGCTATCGACATCCCGTCGAAATCGATCCATTGAGGTTAGGAGAGCTCGACGGTCCGCAAGCCGATCGAGCGTGATGCCGTTTAGGATCATGTCGTCTTTGCCGCCGCCCTTGTTGATTTCGAAGGGTGCGCAGGCGGTTCCCAGGAACCCGGCCACGCCATTGTCGGACCAGGGGACGTGACCCATTTTTGGTGCGAGACCTACCGAGGCGGGGATGGCCGGATCGGCAGAGCCCTGCAGTTTAGTGAGTACGGCTCCCATCGAGGGCCAGCCGCCGGGCGGTTGGTTGCGGCTCATGTGCCCGGAATAGCACTGGAATGACTCATGGCGGTCTTCCATTCCAACCATTGAGCGGATGAGGGTGTACTTGTCGGCGAGTTGCGCCAGGCGTGGGAGGTGCTCGCAAATCCGGATACCGGGAACGTTGGTATTGATCGGTTTAAATTCCCCACGCACTTCGGCGGGGGCATCCTGCTTCAGGTCGAACATGTCCTGATGCGAGGGTCCCCCCGGCAGGAAGATCATGATAACCGCCTTATGCTGTTTACTTGCCGAGCGAAAGCCGGCCTCGGCTTCGGCGTGGAGGATCTGCGGTAATGCCAGACCG
Source organism: Akkermansia muciniphila (assembly GCA_945900455.1). Taxonomy (GTDB): domain Bacteria; phylum Verrucomicrobiota; class Verrucomicrobiia; order Limisphaerales; family UBA9464; genus SIBK01. The sequence goes on along the minus strand of CAMDJH010000334.1, from coordinate 1,689 downwards.
CCAAGACCCAGGGCACCGATGCGCAGGAAATTACGTCGGGATACCCCATCGCAGAAGCCGGAGTTTGTCGGTCTCGGTCCAAGAATTGTAAGCATGGGCTTCTCCAGGTTTAGGCGTAGCGTGTCTTTACGAAGGGTAGCATCGCCGCAATTCGATACGGATGCAAGCCTATGGATTCATACGTATCCGGTTGAGTAACAATTCAGATAGAGCGGTGCTGCCGCGTCGTCCGGAGGGCGTGTGGGTGGCCGATGCAACTTTTCGATTCAGTCCTTGCGTCCGGCTTGCGGCACAAGATTCTTCAACGATGAAGAAACCCGCATTTTGGCTGGCACTTGTCTTTTTCCTGGCGGTGATTCCAGCTGCCACTCAAGCGGCCGAGGAGCACCCCAAGGTCAAGCGTTGGTTGAAGTTCGAGCGGTGCAGGCTGATTGTCACCGAGTACGGCGATGGTGATAGTTTCCGGGTCAAGTTGGCGGATGGCGATGAGCAGGTTTTTCGGCTGGCGTGGGTCGATTGCCCGGAATCGGACTCGCGTATTCCCACCCGCAATGAGGAACAGGCGGCGCACTTCGGCGTTTCCACCAACGACATCCCGGTGGCGGGAAAGGAGGCGAAGAAAGCCTGCGTCTCCCTGCTCGCGAAACCCTTTATTGTCCAAACACGATGGGCTTCGGCGATGGGGATGTCTCGCAAGCCCCGGTATTACGCATTTATCGCGACCGACGACGGACTCGATCTGGGTGAAGAACTTCTCCGCCTGGGCTGGGCCCGGGTCAAGGGGGTGGCAATGAACCCCCCGGACGGAACCAAAAGCGTCGAATACCGGCAGCGTCTCGAGAAACTGGAAGCGGACGCCAAAATTCACCGCCGGGGCCTCTGGGCCAAGTCTCGGCGCTCCAAGGCGTGATTTTTAGGGACCGTTGTCGCCGATGGCTTCGACGGGGCAACCCTCCTTTGCTTCCTTGCAGGCAGCCTCCTCTTCGGGGGAGGACGGTTGCTTGTAAACGTAGCTGAAACCGGCGTCGTCGAAGCGGGTGAAGTTGTTGGGAGCGGTCTCGCGGCACAAGTCGCAATCGATGCATTGATTGTCGACAAAATATTTTCCAGGAACGTTTTGTTCGTAGCGGTTAGTGATATCGGCCATAGAGATCTTCTTTCTTCGAGGCGGAATTTATGGTGGCCGTGAGGGCTGGTAGCAAGAGGCATTTTGCATTGAACGTTCAAACCCGTCCTCTCAGGGGGGGATCAGTGGTGAATCGGTCGCAGATCCACTACTTCACCCGGGTACAATCGATCCTTGAGGCTGTCGGGGATGCTGATCACGATTGGTAGACCGAATTCCGCCGGTCGATTGCCTTGAAGATTGAGAGTGAGCAACTGGGGGAGGATTGGCTCCAACTGGCTGCCAACGGCCACGATCCGTCCCTGGCCTACCGGGCGGTCGGAGGACCGGGCACGCACTTCGATCCATTGATCAACCTTCGGTTGAGCCGAGAGGGGCTGTTTCAAGAATGCATTGATCCGTTCACTCTTATTCTGACTGATGGTCAGGATGGGATCTCCGGCCATGACATTTTCCCCCTGATGCCGGTGGATAATGCTGATCACGCCATCGATGGGGGAGGTCAGCATCACGGGCGCGAGCTGCGTCTCGATCAAGTCCAGGAGCCGTTCCTCGACGGCGAT
>CAMDJH010000333.1 GCA_945900455.1 Akkermansia muciniphila | reverse complement strand
TAACTTGCTCAAGTGGCTGACAGCGGGCAATACGAATAAGGTCGCGATGTTCAGTGGACCGCAAGGCGCTGCCGAGACGGCTCTCGGTGACGCGTACTTGGCGGATACGTTGAGAACAATGGGCTATACCGTAATCGATGATGACACCTCTGTCTTGCTGCCAGACAAAATTCTCGCCGACAAGGTGGACTTCATCATTTCAAGCGGCGGTGGTGACCCCATCCGGCTGACCGGCGCTACCGTGCCGCTCTTGTGTTACAACGAGGCTATCACCGGTGATATGCTGTTGGCTACAAGCGGAGACGTTGTCACCTTCGATCCTGGTCAAGTCAAAGTCGAGGCCTCGGGCCATCTCGTTGCCGCCGGACTTCCGGCCAACTTTAGCTTCGTCACCGGTGAAACGGCGCTGAACACCATCGGGCTTGGACTGCCCCCGGGTTCGATTACGGTTGCCTCGTATCAGTTCACCGACGCTGAGGGGGTCGTGTCGACCCGCCCGTTCGCTGTGGCTACGGAAAAGGGTGTTCAACTCCTCGGCGGTCTCGTCAGCGGCATGGAAGGAACTGGATTTTGGGCCGGCGGAGATATCAATGAGCCCAACATCTCCGTCGATCCGTTTGGCACAGTCGCCGACCCTCGCACTGTGACGCTGAAACCCGTGAACGTCACAGGCCAGCCCAAGCTCAAATTATCATTCCTCCTTGCCGGAACCGAGGTGGATTTCGATGGCCCTGGAGGGGTTGACTTTCTCTCGATCCAGGTTGACCTCAATAACACGGGTGAATTCCTCGAACTGGCGAGGTACGAATCTCCCTCCGGCACCGAAAAATTCCTGGTTGAACGAATCAAAAACGGGGACGGACTGGGTGGCCCTCCTGAAAACGTCAATCCCGACTACACGAAGCGGGTTGGTATCGTCGCGAAGAAATTCACGTACGACATCCCGGATGGAGCCAAAAACTTGGTAGTCAAATTTGCTGGAAACTGCACCTTCTGGAATGAAATCATGGCATTTGATAATATCCAAATTACATCCGGCGATACCGTGGTCGCACCGCCGACCCTCGCCTACTCGACGGCCGGAGGCCAGATCACGTTAACTTGGACCGGCGACTTCAACCTCGAAAAGGCGACAGCACTGTCGTCCACCGCGACGGGTTGGTCGGTCGTTGCCGGGGCCGTGAGCGGATACAAGACCCCGATGAGCGGGGCTGCCCTCTTCCGCTTGAAGTCGAAATAACCTCGTTGCGTGCGCCGTTCGTGGTGCGCCCACTTGAATTGAAGCTGCGTCCTCTCCGGGGACGCAGCTTTTTTATGGACCTGTTTTTCGAGAGAAATTATGACAATGACCACGAAATCACTCACTCAGCGCCCGGCCTGGAAGGCTCTCTCGGCGCACCATCGGGAAGCCAAGGGACTCCATCTCCGAGAGCTTTTCGCCAACGATCCCAAGCGCGGGGAGCGCCTGACGGTCGAGGCCGCCGGCCTGTTCCTCGACTACTCGAAAAACCGCGTCACGGATCAAACAATCGCGTTGTTGCTCCAACTCGCGAAAGAATCCGGCCTGCGCGCGCGGATCAATGCCATGTTCGGCGGCGAGAAGATCAATATTACGGAAAACCGCGCAGTTCTGCACACCGCATTGCGCGCCCCACGCAGCGCATCCATCCGGGTGGACGGCAAGAACGTGGTGCCTGAAGTCCACGCCGTGCTCGACAAGATGGCGGCGTTTTCCAACCGCGTCCGAAGCGGCGCGTGGAAAGGGCACAGCGGCAAGCGGATTAAGAACGTCGTCAATATCGGCATCGGCGGCTCGGACCTCGGACCCGTGATGGCCTACGAGGCGCTCAAGAATTATAGCGCCCGCGGCATGACCTTTGGTTTTGTCTCCAACGTCGATGGCATTGATTTTGTCGAGGCGACGCGCGCCCTCGACCCGGCCGAAACGCTGTTCATCGTCTCCTCGAAGACCTTCACTACGATGGAAACAATGACCAACGCGCAAAGCGCGCGCGACTGGCTGCTGAAGGGTCTTGGTGGTAATCCCAAGGCCGTGGCAAAACATTTCGTCGCGGTCTCGACCAATGCCGAAAAAGTGTCCGCATTCGGGATCGATACGGCGAACATGTTCGGATTTTGGGACTGGGTGGGAGGACGCTATTCCATGGACTCGGCCATTGGGCTTTCGACAATGCTGGCGATAGGCCCCGACCACTTCCGTGCGATGCTCGATGGTTTCCACCAGATGGACGAGCACTTCCGAACGGCGCCGTTTGCGAAGAACCTGCCGGTGCTGATGGGGCTGTTGTCGATTTGGTATAACGACTTTTTCGGTGCACAGACGGTGGCGGTCCTGCCTTACGAAAATTATCTGAAACGGTTCCCCGCTTATCTCCAGCAGTTGGCGATGGAGAGCAACGGCAAGCGTGTGACACTCGAGGGCAAGCCGGTGAATTACGACACAAGCCCGATCTACTGGGGTGAGCCTGGCACGAATGGGCAGCACTCATTTTACCAGTTGATTCACCAGGGTACCCGGTTGATCCCCTGCGATTTCATCGCGTTCGCCCGCCCGTTGACCCCGCTCGGTCGACATCATGACATCCTGCTGGCGAATGTCTTGGCCCAAAGTGAAGCGCTTGCCTTTGGCAAAACGATGGAGGAGGTGGAGGCGGAAGGCACTCTGCCAGGATTGGTGCCACACCGCGCCTTTGACGGGAATCGCCCCTCGAACACCCTTCTTGCGGACCGACTCACCCCCGAGACACTCGGCAAGCTCGTCGCCCTGTATGAGCACAGCGTTTTCACGCAGGGGGCAATCTGGGACATTAATCCCTTCGACCAGTGGGGAGTGGAATTAGGGAAAGCCTTGGCGCAGCGCATTCTTCCGGAGATTGAGAGCACAGTTATTCCCGAGCTGAAACACGACAGCTCAACGAACAACCTCATCCGCCGCTACCGGAAAATGAAGGCGGCAAAGTAGGATCGCCGATGGAAATCAAGGTGCTCTCCGATGTCGATGCCGTCGCGGGCGAAGCGGCCCGTGTGATCGCAGCGGAGGCGCGGGCGTCCGTCACTGCGCGGGGCCGCTTCGTGATCGCCGTGAGCGGCGGCAAGACTCCGTGGCAAATGCTGCGCGCGTTGGCCGGTGAAAACGTGCCGTGGAAAAGTGTGCACGTAGTCCAAGTGGACGAACGCATCGCCCCGGCCGGCGACCCTGACCGAAACCTGACGCACATTCGGGCGAACCTGCTCGGTCAGGCGTCGTTGCCGCCGGAACAAATCCACGGCATGCCCGTGGAAGAAACCAACCTCGAAGCCGCCGCCCGAAGCTACGCCCGCACTCTCGAAAAGATTGCGGGCACGCCGCCGGTCGTCGACCTCGCTCATCTCGGGCTCGGCCTGGACGGCCACACGGCATCGTTGGTGCCGGGCGATCCGGTTCTCGACGTCACGGACACGGATGTCGCGTTGACTGGCCTTTACCAGATGCGGCGACGCATGACGTTGACGTATCCGTTGCTCAATCGCGCCCGCCGCATCTTGTGGCTCGTGACCGGGGCCGAAAAAGCGGAAATGCTCGTGCGCCTTTGTAACGCCGATGAGTCGATTCCGGCCGGACGCGTGCGCCAGGAGCAGGCCTTGGTGCTCGCCGACCGTGCCGCGATGGGAGAGAATTCGCCGAACTGAAGAGTCCGCCCCGTGATTCCATGAACCGCGGGCGGAGCGCGGACTCAGTCCGCAGGGGCTTGATTTCAGTCAGCATTTCTCATTTTGAATCTTTTTCAAAATGAGAACTGCTGGTTGTTCCAGCCTCTCGACGGTAGCTTCACCCGAACGCCATGAGCACAGTATCGGAGCAGAGCTCGGACTCGATGAGAGAATCGGCGCATTGGCCGGAGGGTACTGTGGCGTGGTTCTGCCTCCGCTCCCAACTCAAGCGTGAACATATCGCCGCATCCTGCCTCCGGCGTGAACTCAATCTCGACGTCTTCCTTCCCAGAATCCGATTCAAGAAGGCGACTCGGCGCGGATCGGTGTGGTTCGACGAGGCGCTATTTCCCAACTATCTCTTCGCCCGCTTTGACTTGGCATTGGAACTTCGCCGCGTCCACCACGCCCGAGGTGTCGCGCATGTGCTGAGATTCGGTCACCGATTCCCGACGATCCCGGATGAGGTCATCGCGGAATTAAAAAAGGCCCTCGGCACCGATTCCACGCATGTGGTTTCGGCGGTGCCTGGGCCTGGCTCTGAAGTTCAAATCACCGGGAGCGCCCTGCAGGGACTTCGGGCGGTCGTAACCCAAGTCCTTCCCGCACGCGAGCGGGTCCGCGTCCTGCTCGACTTCATGGGCCGCGCCACCTCGGTCGAACTCAGCCTGGAGGATATTGTCCCGGCCGAGAATGCCCGGAGCGGATTTTACGTCGATCCAACCGGATCCGCCTCCTAATCACGGAGACCACGGTCACTCGGTCCTGGTTTTCCGGGCGAAGTGCGGGTGAGTTTCAACTCCAACAGGCGGATCGAAAGGAGTCCTTCGGCCAGCGTTCTCTGCAACACATAGTGCCAGCCTCGCCTTCCGTCGAATATGAGACCCTTCCATAGCAATGTGTAAAAGAACACGAGAACGGGACCCAAGAAGATCGTCCGGCGCACGCGGTCGGCCCAACTCAATTGACGCCACGGGGTCCCTGCGAGCTTGCGCGCTTCCAACGCGGAATAGCGGATCTGCTCGGAAAACCAACGCTCAATGGGCTTGCGATCATCGTGATCCAGCGAGGTTTCCAGAAAACGTGGAATACCTTCAACCTTGAGTAATTGAGTGTGACCATCCTCAACGTAAAAGCAGAGCGCCTTCCGAAACAGAACGGCGCGCGGCGGGTATAAACTTGCACGCAGCGGCTGGCCAAAAACGCAATATCGGAATCGCGCCTGGAAGGCCGCGGTGGATCCCGCCTCCAGATGTCTCAATTCCTCGATGAAACCGGCTGGGATCCCATAATCGGAATCCAGTGAAAGCACCCACTCCGTTTCTGCGTGGGTCAGTCCATAATTGCACTGGTTGGCAAAATTGTCGAACGCCCGCTGGATCACGCGTACGGTCGGGTATCGTTTCGCCCGATCGCACGTGTCGTCGGTGCTGAAACTATCCACCACGACGATCTGTCTGGCCCAGGTCAACGAGTCGAGCGTTCGCTCAATATTGGCCGCTTCGTTATAAGTCAACAACACGACCGTGATGTCATCTGGATTCATGGGGTTAAAAGGCGGTGATGCTCGGCTCGGTCTAGACTGTGCAGCGGACACATGATGCAAAATCCAATAAGATGTTGTCTGAAGGGGAGCCGAAAAGCGAGGTGAGGCTCGCCCTCACCCTGGTCCTCCCCCCCGGGGAGAGGGTCTGCAATGTTACGTTGGTGGGAGATTCTTGCGTCAGCACGGCGACCGTTGACCTGGCGCTAATCCTAAAGTGAGCGGTTTGCCGACCCTTTGCGCGCGACATCGCCAACAAACGGCAAATGAATCTCCCTCTCCTGGGGGAGAGAATCTGGAATTCCGGAGGCGTGGAGCGCCTCCGGACTGGAGATTGGACATTTCGGCTCTTCCGGCTAATCTGTGGGTGATTTTCAGTGATGGGAAGGCGAAAAGGGGCAAAATCGGATGAGATTGGAGAGTCGTCCAAGGCACCACGAACCTGTCGTCCAGACTACGGTAGGTCTACTTGGTCCGCCCACCAGCGC
>CAMDJH010000332.1 GCA_945900455.1 Akkermansia muciniphila | reverse complement strand
TCTTCCAAATGGACCGAAAGCAGCGCCGCGAAAGCGGCCATCCGGAAGATCCTGGAGACCTTGCTTTCCTTGAGCGGGTCTTTCACAAGTTGATGATCAATTTCACCTGGTGGGTGAATCGCAAGGACCCGCAGGACAGAAACATTTTTCAAGGGGGCTTTCTTGGCCTGGACAACATCGGTGTGTTTGACCGCAGTGCGCCGCTTCCGACCGGCGGATTCATCCATCAAGCCGACGGCACCGCCTGGATGGCGATGTATTCGCTCAATCTGATGCGTATCGCACTCGAGTTGGCCCGGCATAATACCGTCTATCAGGACATCGCGACGAAGTTCTTCGAGCACTTCCTTCACATCGTGGAAGCCATGAACAATATGGGCGACGAGGGCATCGGACTCTGGTGCGAAACGGACGCATTTTACTATGACGTCCTCAACCTGCCGAACGGGCGAAGTATGCCGCTGAAGGTGAGGTCGCTGGTCGGTTTGTTTCCCCTTTTTGCGGTCGAAGTGTTGGACGGCTCCATGCTTGTGGAAGCGCCGGAGTTTGCCGCCCGGTTGGAATGGCTGCTGAATCACCGTCCGGATCTGGCCAACCTGATTTCCCGCTGGCAGGAACCTGGCACGGGAGATCGACGGCTACTTTCCCTGCTGCGTGGGCACCGGATGAAATGTCTTTTGCGGCGGATGCTCGACGAGACGGAGTTCCTCAGTGAGTTTGGCGTCCGTGGCATTTCGAAGGTGCACGAGAGCGAGCCATACCGCTTCGAGGTCCACGACCGGACGCTGGAAGTGTCGTATCAACCCGCCGAATCCAATTCCGGCCTGTTCGGCGGCAATTCCAACTGGCGCGGCCCGATCTGGATGCCGGTGAACTATCTTCTCATCGAATCCCTCCAGCGGTTTCATTACTACTATGGGGAAGATTTCAAGGTCGAATGCCCAACCGGCAGCGGCCGTTTGTTGACTCTTGATCAGATTGCCGACGAACTGTCCGCGCGTCTCTCGCGGCTTTTCCTGAAGGGAGAGGACGGCCAGCGTCCCGTGCTGAAGTATCATCCGAAGCTGGCATCGGATCCGCATTTTCAGGACTATATCCTATTTCACGAATACTTCCACGGTGACACCGGGCGCGGCGTCGGCGCGAGCCATCAAACCGGTTGGACGGGACTCGTGGCGAAACTCCTGCAGCCACGGCGTTCTCCGAACACACCCTGACACCATGCCGGGTGCATAAAGTGAGTGCAGACATGGTCAACGATGGGATCGTGGAGATGGATCGTCTGGAATAGCGCTCCCGGAAGTTGCCCGCGAAGGCCGTGACATGCGTCAGACGGTTGGTATGCTCTGTCCGAACTCCGTTCCGAACCATGACCGCAAAAAACTGGCTCCCGCAATTCGCGCTCGTCTCCTTCATTCCGCTCATGGCCGCGCTCGCCGCGCCCGTGCCCGTATTCGATGGCAGGTCATTCGACGGTTGGGAAGGCGAGACGAACACGGTCTGGCGCATTCAAGACGGTGCCATTGTCGGCGGTTCGCTCGCGGGCAATCCTCGCAACGAGTTCCTCGCGACACACCGGGCCTACACGAATTTCCACCTGCGCTTCGAATACAAGCTCGTCGGCACCGAGGGTTTCGTGAACGGCGGCGTGCAATTCCGTAGCCGGCGCATCGCGAATCCATCCAATGAAATGTCCGGCTACCAGGCGGACATCGGTGCTGGCTTCTCCGGCTGTCTCTACGACGAGTCCCGCCGGAACAAGGTACTCGCGATGGCCGACACGAATCTCATCGCGCGACTCGAAAGGCCTGGCGATTGGAATCAGTACGAGATCATCGCGCGGGGTGCGGAGATTCAGCTTCTGCTCAATGGCCAACGCACCGCCACCTGGGTCGAGCGCATCGAGGGCATCGAGTCCGCGGGATTGATCGCGCTGCAGATTCACGGGAACTGCAGGGCGCAGATTTCCTTTCGGAATATCCGCATCGAGGAGCTTCCGACGCCGGGCGGTCGGACCCAGGCGGAAATTCTTCGCCGCTTTGGCGAAGGGCAGCCCGGCGTACCTCTCGCGCCGTTCCCGGACGGGAAATTCCAACTGAGCTCGAACGAAACCGTGGTGTTTATCGGTCAGGAAAATTTCACGCGCGAGCAGAAAACCGGTGAACTGGAGGCCCAACTGGCTTCCGCGTTCGCCGAGAAGGCGCCCCGCTTTCGCTCGATGGCGTGGGAAGCCGACACGGTTTATGAACAGTGGCGCGATTTGAACTTCGGTTCGTGGGCCGGCCAGATCGAGTCGGCGGGCGCGACGATGATTGTCGCACAGTTCGGACAGATGGAGGCGCTGGACGGCGTGAAGCGGCTGGCGGAATTTGCGGTGGCGTATCACCGGCTGCTGGATCAGTTCGCGACGCGCACACGCCGGCTGGTGTTGATTGCGCCGATGCCCTTCGAGAAGCCAAACGCATCCCATGCGCCGGACCTGACGCAGCGCAATACCGACATCGCGGCTTACGCGAATGCCGTGCGAGAAATCGCCCGTCAGCGCGGCGCGGTTTTTGTAGACCTTCCCGCAGCCCTTGCGAAACGAACCTCGGGTCGACGTCTGACCGAGGATGGGATTCACCTGACTGCGGATGGCTTACGCGAAGTCGCCGCCGTCGTGACGCAACGTCTCGGTGCCGAGCCGAATCGATCGGCCGCGCTTGACCCGGTGCGCGCCGCCATCGTGGAAAAAAACCGCCTTTGGTTCGATTGCTGGCGCCCGGCAAATTGGTCGTTCGTTTACGGTGACCGAATGGATCAAAAGTACGGCAAAGCCGGCGGCACCGAACCCTCATTGCGCGACGCGTTCGAGCGACAACGACCATTCGTAGAACAGGCGGACGCTCGGATTCACGCGTTGGTTCGCGGCCGCCAGCCCGGACCGCTGAGGCTGCCGAAGTTGGCGACGTCACCCGAGGAGATGAAGGCCCTTTCGCCGGAGGATCAACTGGCCACGTTCAGCACGGCGGAGGGGTATCAAATCAATCTGTTCGCATCCGAGCGCGACGGTGTGGTGAAGCCAACGCAATTTTCGTGGGACGAGAAGGGGCGCCTCTACGTTGCCTGTTCCCCGACGTATCCGCAAACAATCGCGAGCGTGCCGCCGGCGGATTACATCCTCGTGCTCGAAGACACGGATGGTGACGGGCGCGCGGACAAGTCGTGGAAGTTCGCGGAGGGCCTGACGATGGTGCAGGGCGTCGAGCCCGGAGCGGGCGGCGTCTATGTCTGCGACTTCGATCAGCTCTTGCATTTGCGCGACACGGATGGCGACGGCAAGGCGGACGAGCGGCGGGTGATCTTCTCCGGATTCGGCATCGGCGACACTCACCAGCTCATCAATAGCATCTGCCACGGACCGGACGGCAGCTTGTGGTTCTCGCAAGGGCTGCACGCGATGTCACGCGTCGAGACGCCGTGGGGTGTGGCGCGTTTGGATCGCGCGGCGGTGTGGCGGCTGCGTCCGCGCGAACTTCGGCTCGAAGGTTTTTTTGGCGGCGGCATGGCGGGTGCGAATTGTTGGGGCGTGGCGTTCGATGACTTCGGTCAGGTCTTCCACAAATCCGGTGATCGGCCACACGGCTACTGGACGGTACCGGGCATGGTGCGCGGCGCCAGCCCGACCGGCAGCAGTTCCACGATTGAAGCCAGCGCGTCTTATGCCAACACGCCCGAACAGTATCACTCGGTCGGACCGCTTTTCGAAACGTCGCCGAAGACGACGGCGCTCGACATCATCGGCACGCGCGCGCTGCCGGACGACATCCAGGGTTGCGCCCTGATCGGTGGATATTTTGGAGCCGTCGTTGAGTTGCACCGATTCCAAGACTCCGGGTCCGGATTCAAAACGACGCAACTGCCGCGGCTGGTGAAATCCACGAACAACGCGTTCCGTCCCGTGGATGTGAGCGTTGGGCCGGATGGCGCAATTTATCTTGCAGACTGGTTTAACCCGGTGATCGGTCATTACCAGGCGAGCTACGCCGATCTGCGGCGCGATCGCACTCACGGCCGAATCTGGCGGGTCACGGCCAATGGCCACACGCCGATCCACCAGCCGAATCTCGCCGTAATGAAGCCAGCTGCTTTGCTTGACCAACTCCGTTCGAAGGAGCGATGGACGCGCCACCAGGCGAAGCGATTGCTTTTCGACGCGCCCGCAGTGGACGTGTTGACGGCGGCGGATGCCTTCGTGGAGACGCTTCCGTCGGCAACGCCCGATGACGAGCGCCTGCTGCTCGAAGTCATCGGCGTCTACGAAGCTCATGAATCTCCACGTCCAGCGCTGCTTGCACAATTGCTCGTCGCGAAGGATGCGCGCGTCCGGGCGTACGGTGTGCGTGTGGCTGGAATGTGGGCCGACCGTCTTCCCGACCCGCTCAAGCTGCTTCGCCAGCGCGTGCAGGATGAGAACCCGCGCGTGCGGTTGGAAGCGGTCGTAGCCGCCAGTTACGTGGCGAAGCCGGAAGCGGTGGAAGTGGTGGCTGCGGCGATGGATCGTCCGCGCGATCCGTTCCTCCATTATGCCATGCGTCAGAGTGCCCGCGCATTGCAGCCCCATTGGGCAACAGCGTTCGCGGCGAACACGCTCCATCTCGGCAGCGCGGCGCAGACGGACTACTTGAAGCAACTCATGGGCACACCGCCGCGGCAGGCGTCGCCAGGAGAGAGGGTTTACGAAATGGCCTGCCTGCCGTGTCATCAGCCGGAAGGCAAAGGGTTGCCCGGCGTCTACCCGCCGCTGGCCGGCAGCGAATGGGTGCGGGCCGACGCATCGCGGCTGATCAAGATCGTGCTCCATGGTTTGAGCGGACCGTTGACCGTGGCCGGCCAGAATTTTGGGGGTTCTGGTGCCGTTCCAATGCCGGCAATGGGAGGATTATCCGATGAGCAAATTGCCGATGTCTTGACTTTCGTCCGGGGGACTTTTGGTTCAAATGCCCCGCCGGTGAAGGCCACCGACGTGCAATCCGCCCGAGCCTCCGCGGGACCACGGGATACCCCTTGGACCGAACCGGAACTGAACTCGCGATCCGGCCAATGACAGCCTGCCCAGGTCCGACGTCAACCGGAGGTGATGCCGAGTTGCCAATAGCTTTTTTGTTCAGGTCTATTCTAGCCCCTCGCTGATTCGATCGATTCGTGAAGACCGATAGTCTGACAATTTTTGCCGGAGCCTTTCTGCTCTTCCTTGTGCAGCCGTTGATGGCGAGGTTTATCTTGCCATGGTTTGGCGGGAGCCCGTCGGTTTGGACGGCCTGCATGCTTTTCTTTCAGGCCTTTCTCTTGGCTGGGTACGCGTATGCGCACGCCAGCGCGCGCTGGCTTCGGCCGAGGCAGCAGGTGCTGCTGCATATGGTGTTAGTTGCCGCGGCTCTGCTCTTCGTCCCGATCATGCCCGGTGTCCGGTGGAAACCCGCTGGAGAAGCCAATCCGGTGGGGCGGATTCTGCTATTGCTGACGGCCACCATTGGCCTGCCTTACTTCGTTTTGGCTGCCACCAGTCCCTTGTTGCAAAGTTGGCTGCACCGAGCGCAGCCCCGCGAATCCCTATACCGTTTGTATGCCGTATCCAACGTGGGCTCTCTGCTGGCACTCGTCAGTTACCCGTTCGTGTTCGAGCCTCTGTTCACACGTCGGATGCAAGCCAACATCTGGTCGTGCGGACTCGTGATTTATGCCGGCCTTGCCCTCGCCTGCTCTCGGGTCGTTTGGCGGACGGGGAAGCCGGTCCTGGCAGCCCGCGCTAGGGCAGCCGGTGCTGGCTCGGCGGGCCCGCGTCCTTCCGCCGGCGTGC
>CAMDJH010000331.1 GCA_945900455.1 Akkermansia muciniphila | reverse complement strand
GCCCGAGATGGGGGGGGACCGCAAGGGCGCAAAGTGAGGATGGATTTGTGATTCATGGGGAACGAACCGGATGGATGCTTGGTTTACGGTTTGAGAACGAGATGGAAAAAGCTGGCCTTCACCAGGGGTTGGGTAAGAACCACCCGCTGCCCAACCGGGCTGGGAGTAACCTCGGATACCTTGTTCCAGGTGTGCAGATCGATCGACGACTCGATCGTGAATCGACAGCCCGCTGAACCGGTCGCGATCAACGTCAGCTCACCGGTGGGTGCAACCTCGGCCCGAAGTAGTACCCTCTCCTTGTCGCACGGATTCTCCACCACAATCACCTGCTCGCAATGGATCGGTGCGAAGGGAAAGAGAACGGCACTGTACCGATTCGTCATCCGTCCTCCCTGACGCGGAACGACCGTCAGGGAAATGCGGAATTGATCTTCCTTGGCCAGCCTGGGAAACCGGCTCAGCAGACCGGTTTCGAGTCGGTCGAGTCTTACCTGATTCGTATCGCTGGCTCCATTCGGGCTGGTCAACTCAAAGCCGATCAGCTCGAAGCCGTCGGATAAACTATTTGTGAGCAGGACGCCCCCGGCAGTGCATTCGCCATTCTGAGTGATCAACGCACTAAGTGTAATCGCCTCTCCGATCTTGCCGGTAGCCGGCGAATCTTCGCACTGAACATTGAGCCCGAATGTCTGGCAGTCCAAACGCAACAACCACGCTGCCGTATTCAGAAACAGGGTTTTTCGCAAATCCAGGGATTCAGTATCAACTCCGGATTTAACCCGAAACGTCTGACTGACGGATCGCGCATCGCCGAAGTCCGGCTCTCGGAAGGGCGGACTGGCCAGCATGACCGGCACTCCGGCCAGCGTGATCACGACATCCGAGTTACCCGAGAAAACGGGGGCACTTTCTGTCGGTCGATCGTAAGTGAACGGTGCCACGGTGCCATATTTTCTAAAAAAGCGCCGGCGATTATTGTTGTCCATGTTCAATTCCACCGTCCCCGGGTCCGTAACACCATTGGGTTGCCGAAGCTGTACGAGCGACTGCCATGTGTCGAATGCTGACGACAGCCTCTGGCTGGATTGCGCCAGATGTTCGCCGATGAAATAGAGGGGAATTCCGATCTGCTGAACGCTCGCCAACAAATCCACCAGGCTGTCATCGATACCGGAATCGAGACGGCCAACATCATCCCATATCACGAGCTTGAAATGCCGTATTAAATCCAGGTAAAGCCCGGCCGATTCCAGCACACGAACCGTGGGCTGGATGCTAAAGCCTGAACCATCCGGTATGCGCAGAGTGGTCAGATAATCAACCAAGCCGTCGATCTCGGCATCGGCAAAATTGCGTATAATTAGAATCTCCCCACTGAGATCCAGAATGCGGATCTTCACCCGTTTACTGACGCCGACTCCGCCGAAATCGTCCGTAGCTCGCGCGATAATTTGATAGTCTCCTTGGGGAAGGCCCAACGCGCCAAATTGGTAGGGTGCCCGGGTGGATTCGCCCAATTTTCCGGTAATGGGTCCGGAGAGCGCGATAAATTCAACTTTTTGCACTTCACCGTCCAAGTCCGAAGCCTCCGCTTCAAGCGGGACGGTCATTCCTTCCCGAAAGAGCGTGCCATCCAAAGGGGCGATCAATGAAACCCGTGGTTCCTCATTGTAAACGGTGATGAAGTTGGTTTTTGGAGCACTAAACGTGCTGCCATCTGCCAAAATCATGCGCAGCGTGACAGTGTAAAGTCCGGGGCTTCGATAGGGATGTGGCTCTGGATCGGGCCGCTCGCTCCCTTCTCCGTCGCCAAAAGTCCATACATACCGGGCGCCAGGAACGACCTCGGCCTGAAGCCGCGCCAAGCCGGACCGGGCGGAAGCCGCCGAGAGCGATGCCCCGTTCACGCGCGTGTCTGAGAGATTGGGTCCCAGCGGATCCTCGGTGCGAAGTTGATCGACCCAGGTCAGCGACCGCCGGTTGCTGTCGTAGTCGGCAACGTGCCAAACGCTACCGGTTCCGCTCGTTGGAACCTTGCGGGTTCCATACAAGCCATTCACATCGTAGACCCGAACCGTCGCCACTGAACTAGCAAGGTTGCCGACGGCTGAGGCATCAAATTTCTTCACATAAAGCCGATAAATACCGGGCGAAAACTGCTGAATAGTAATCGTCTCGGGACCGAAACTATTGGTTGCGTCCGTATCCAATCGCGCAAAAGGGAGCGCTTCCAAGCTGCCTCTCTGTTCTTCCAGATACGAGATGTTGAAATCGGGTTCCCCGGGTTGTGGAACCCACAAGTGAACATCAAGATCCGCGGGCTGAAGGCCCCACGTGACAACAAAGCGAAGGCCGGAGAGTTTGGGTGACATCGATATCTTGTTGGTCACGGCCTTGCCGAGCTGCACTTCGAATTGAGAATCTTCAAAATCGAAAAACTCGGGCTGCTTTTTGCAACGGAGCGTTCCCTTGGAGGATGCGGATTGATTCTCAAATTGAACCGGTTCACGAATTCTGACCACGCGTTTTTTGGCATCAAAGTCGGCCTTGGACGCCCCCGGGCGAACTCCGACGAGCGTATAGTTTCCATTAATATCCGTGTTTGTGGAAACATTACCGACGGATACCAGCGCGTCGGGGATGCCGTTGCCCGTTGTCGCGTCAACCACCTGCCCTTCAATGATGGCACCGTAGGTCAATCGAGCGATATAGCTGTTGGTCGTTCCGAAATCATTTCGCAATACCACGGTATAATTGCCTTCGTTGGTGGGTTGAACATTGTCGATCCGATAAAGCGGGCTGGTCGCGCCGGGAATGGGCGCGTTAAAGAAAAACCACTGGTATTGAATGTCAGGACTACCGTAAGCCTCCACCGTAAACTCGACCGCATCCCCGTTGGTAGCCGCAACGCTCCTCGGCTGGATCAGAATGATGGGCGGCGAAATGATTTCCTGCGCATTCAGACTCAGGCGAACACCACCATCCGCGAGATTCTTTCCATCGACAGCGAAGTGAAACGTTTTTCCCTTTGCGGCGAGGAAGGAAACCCGGCTGGAAACCTTGGTGTTGCTCTGGTCATCCGAGAAATCAATTGTCTTGAGTTGAGCGACATTCGTGCCGGAGTAAATACCCAGGAGGGTATCAAAATCGCTGCCATCCAAATCGATTGTCGCCAGGGACGGCACCGGGGAGGTCCATGTCCACCAGATAGAGCTATGAGGATTCTGTCGCGCGTGTTGCGGTTCTCCCACCTGGGCAGTAGCGAGAATATTAGTTCCAATCGTTTCCGTGACGTAGAAGTTAGTCTTGTTGATCGCGATATTTGTCGCGACAAGACTAATGCGGCGTTCGAAATCATCATTAACTGGGCGGGTCCAGACCTCGATGTTCGCCACCCGGCTGGTGGCCGTGCTGTTGCCGTTGTCGACCACGACGTCATAGCGTCCCGCGTCGGCGGAGGTGGCGCCATTCACAACGAGTGAACTTTTCCAGAGGGACGTCTTGGGATCATTTTCCACCAGAACCTGATGTCGGGCGTCGAGAATGACCAAAACGTTGTCGTGCCGCCAACGGAACGTCAGCCCGCTGCAACTCTGCACCACGACGGTATTCGTAAACGCATTGCCGGCAGCAATGCGCCGGGGTTTGGCGGTGTCCGGGTGTTGAACGATGAACGGTTCTGCGCTGACCGGAATTTTGGCAATCTTGCTGTCGTTGGTGGCGTATTCATTAAAAACCCTGACGAAATAGTCCCCCGCCGTCGCCAAGGTAGCCGAAAACGCCTGCACACTATTTGTGGCATTTGGAATCGAGACTCCATTTCGAAACCACTGAAATTGACTCGGCCGACAGGAAGGTTCCACATCGATGCTCAAGCTCAGCGCGTCGCAGTCGTTTGCGGGGCTGTCCAGACCCCGTGGTTGAGTTTTAATGATCGGGGTGGCGTCGAATTTGACATCGACTTCGCGGCCTTTCGTGGCCCCGTACTTGTTTTTGGCCAGACCATAATATTTGCCGCTTTGGATCGCCAGTCCATTGGTGAAGATCAGGACACTGTTAGTCTCCGAGACGAGGAGTCGGTCATTAAAATACCATTCATAGTTAAAGGAATAGCACCCACCATCGACCGCAAAGGTCAAGCGACCGACGGTGCACTCCCGGTTTGTGAATCCGATGGAATTGGTCAAAATCGCCGGGAGAGGGCTCACAACAATGGTGCTCGGTGCGCTCGTCGCCGAACCCGAGACGCCAATATTTGCGGCAATGAGCCGAATTTGACCCGAGTGTTCCACCGTCAGATTTGTCAATACCAGGGTCTGATTGGTTGCGTTCGGAATGTTCACCCACTGAATATCCGGCGTGCAGGGCAGTCCCATCCAACTCGTAACGCCCGATTTCCCAACGCAGCGCAGATTGTACTGCCACTGGTAGGCAAACGGTACCAAACTTATCGCCGGTAACGATAGGCTGGTGCTGCCGCAGCCTCCGCCATCACCCGCAAAGCCACCGAGAAGAAAGAGATCAGAGAGTGCGCCGGGAAAGATCGGCGCGCCAAAAACGGAATCGAAATCAATCTTCAGCGAGATGCCCAATTCGCGATTATCCGTCACCTGCCCCCCTTTTCCGTCGACGGCAATCGAATACTCCTTTCCTGGATCCACGACAAATTGGACCTTGCTGGTCGATCGGGCAGCTCCCGTAAAGGGATCCTCATAGTTATCGTTGCTGACAACTTCTTTGAGCGTGGACACGTTCGTTCCCAAGTAGATGCCGACGACGGTGTCGATCGTGCTACCCGCCAGGTCAACCGTGACGACTCCCCGATTCGTGGCGAAATACGTCCACCATACGGAATGATTCGGGACGATCCCCACCCGAGCGAGCTCGCCGGGCTCAGCGGTTCCGTGTTTATTGAATCCCCGAACAATATTCGTTGAAACACTGATATCGATCCGGCGGGCAAAGTTGTCGTTAGGAGGACGCGGCTCGACGGTGAGGAGCGCCTTCTGGCTCTGGGTGAACCCGTTGCGGTTCGAAACACTGAAACTATATAATCCGCTGTCGTTTGTCTTCGTAGACAGAATCTGAAAATCGGGCCGCGTTTGATTCGGCAACCCGTTTTCATCACGATACCATTGATACTGAAGAGGCCGATATCCCTTTACCTTCGCAAGGAAACTTACGTCGGTACCTTCCACCACCGTTTGATTGGTCAATGCCTCGGTGATTCTGGGCCGGCTGGCGAGCACGGTCAGCTTGGCGTCCAGACTAAAGGCTTCACCAAAGGGATTAAAAACGCGCACGCTGTAGAAGTTGCCATTTTCATCCCCGCTTAAATTGGTGAGTGAGAGAAGGGGCGCATTGGCTCCTGCGATTGAAACGTAGGGGGCATCGGCCGTTGGCTTGGATCGCCATTGATAAGACAACGGGGCTTCGCCAAGCGCCTTGACTCCAAAGCTGACATCGTCCCCGTCCTCCTTGGAGGCATCGGCCGGGTTTTCGATAATTTTCGGCTTCTCGACGACTTTCAGGAAGGCAGTCGGTGCGCTGGTTACGCTTCCGTAGCTGTTGCTGACGATGACGCGGTAGGGACCGGCCTGGAGTAACGAGGCGGCCTGGATCCGCAACAATTCACCTGTTTCGCCAACAATATCAGTTCCCTTGAACTGCCATTGATACGACAGATTGAGCTTGCCCAATGCTCACCCTTCCCCGAAAAAGAAGCCCCTGGACATAGCGCGAGTGCCGGTATAGCGTCGTGGGCGTGCTTGGGGCCATCAAGATATGTGGACGTTGGATCGAAAAGCGGGTTTTGGATCGACTGAGTCGTCGCTCCCAAGGGCCTGCAG
>CAMDJH010000330.1 GCA_945900455.1 Akkermansia muciniphila | reverse complement strand
CACCACATACGTTTGCCGACCTCAAACGCCGAGAACAGGACTTGCTGGAACTAATCAGTACTCCCTGTTTCTTCCAGTTCTTCCACGATCCCGTCGCCTTCAAGCACTAGGGACTGGCTCGATCCGGTGGGTTGACAAGACCGAGTTCGCACGGACCGACTGAACCTCGATCACGCACAGGCGCCAGCGCGGCGGCACCGCCCCGTCTCACTTGGCAGCCAACCGGATACCCAGGGTTCCAACGCAGGGCGGGCTGCCGAATCTGCGAGGCAGCCCGCCTTCTTTTGTGCCACACGTCCGCAGCTTTTCATTTCCAGGAACAGATCGGGCCCGTAAAACCGTCTGTCGTGTCCGCCGCCGCCGCCTCACCTGATCTTCATACCCCGTTGCGGGAGGTGTTTGGTTTCGACGCCTTCCGACCGCTCCAGGAGGAAATCATCCGCGATTCGCTGAACGGTCGGGATGTGTTCGCCTTGCTTCCCACCGGCGGCGGCAAGTCATTGTGCTACCAACTGCCAGCCTTGGTTCGGCCGGGTCTTACCGTGGTAGTGTCCCCGTTGATCGCCTTGATGAAGGACCAGGTGGACCAATTGCAGGCCAGCGGCGTCGCCGCCACGTGTCTGAATTCCAGCGTCGTCGCCAGCGAATCCCGGACCCGACTTCGCGGCTTGCACCAGGGCCGGTACAAGCTGCTCTACGTCGCCCCCGAGCGCCTCATGCTTTCCGGCATGCTTGACGATTTGCGCAAATGGCAGGTGGAACGGGTCGCGGTCGATGAAGCCCATTGCATCAGCGAGTGGGGTCACGATTTCCGGCCGGAATACCGGCAGATTCGCGAACTCCGTCAGCACTTCCCGTCCGTGCCATTTCTCGCATTGACGGCGACCGCCACAGAACGAGTTCGGCAGGACATCGTGCAGCAGTTGCACCTGCGCGACCCCGGCATTTACGTGGCCAGTTTCAATCGCCCCAACCTGACTTACCGGGTGTTGCCGAAGGCTTCGGGTGCGGAACAGGTTGTGGCGTTCGTGCGTAGCCGCCCCAAGGAAAGCGGCATCGTGTATTGCTCGAGCCGCGCCGGGACGGAATCCACCGCGCAGAAACTGCGCGCGGAAGGCATCAAAGCCGCTGCGTACCACGCCGGGTTGGTTGCCACCGAACGATCACAAAATCAGGAGTCGTTCCTTCGAGACGAAGTTCGCGTGATGTGCGCCACAATCGCCTTCGGAATGGGCATCAATAAGCCGAATGTCCGATTCGTCATTCACCAGGATCTGCCGAAAAATATCGAAGGGTATTATCAGGAGACGGGTCGGGCCGGGCGGGACGGCCTGCCCGGGGAATGTCTCCTGCTGTTTAGCCCGGGTGATGTCGTCAAACAACAGCGATTCATCGAAGAAAAGCCCGATGCCACCGAACAACGGATCGCCCGCGAACAGCTCCAACAAATGGTCCATTACGCCGAGATCGGCGAATGCCGGCGCGCGGCTCTCCTCGACTATTTCGGCGAGGAATATCCCGGCACGGAATGCGGCGGATGCGACAATTGCCTCGCTCCACGACAGACCTGGGACGGGACCGTCGCCGCGCAAAAACTATTGTCGTGCGTGTTCCGAATCCGGCAGAAGAGCGGTTTTCACGTCGGTCTGAACCATGTCGTGGCAGTTCTCACGGGTGCCGACACCGAAAAAGTCCGCCAATGGAGCCACCAGGAATTGTCGACCTACGGGATCGGCCGGGACATGGCGCGAAACGAATGGGGGGCCGTCGGAAGGGAGTTGGTGCGACTCGGGTTCCTGCGACAGACGACCGAAAAGTTTAGCGTGCTCGAGCTCACCGCGGAAGGGATTGCTGCGCTAAAGGACCGCCGCCGGATCACCCTCACCAAGCCCCGCGAAATTCCGCAACCAAGCATCAGCCGGGTTGGCAATATCGCCTGCGACGAATTGCTGTTCGAAAAATTGCGACTCCTAAGGAAACGTGTCGCCGACGAACAGGGCGTGCCTCCCTATGTCGTTTTTTCCGATGTCTCCCTGCGCCAAATGGCTCGGCAATACCCGACGGCCACCGGGGAGTTTCGACGCATCTCCGGTGTGGGCGAAACCAAGCTTCAGACGCACGGCGCGGCATTTCTCGAAGAGATTGCCGCCCACCTGCAGGCGAATCCACGCCAGGTTTTTGCCGAGGACTCCTTCACTGCCCCGACCCCGGCATCGCGCCGCGGCACAGGCACGAGCAACGGCCTCAACGAAAGTGTCCGGGAAACGCTCGGGCGATTTCAACGCGGAGAAACTCCCGAACGCATTGCCCACGAACGCGGATTTGTCGTGGGTACGATTCTCGGCCATCTCACCACCGCCCTGGAGGCGGGTGAAGCGGTCGACATATCGAGAATCTTCACCGTCGATGACGATGCAGCGATCGCGGTCGCATTCGCACAAAACGGTTTCGGCAACCTTTACGGTGCTGCCGAAGCACTGGGCGGCCGGTTCGGGCAAGGGCACCTCCGGCTCTGGCGTGCCGCCCATCCTGCCTCTCGCGGCCGGTAGGGCGGCTTGCGGGCATGATGCTCAAAGAGTCCTTCCATCCAAACTCAGGAGCTGGCTCAGATTCTCGGTAGCTAGCCTGCCTTAAGTCTTCCGCGGATGTCACCTCGGCACACTCCAAAGGCGCGGAGCGCCCTGGAGTTTGGCCATTTCCGGAAGGGTCAGATCGCAGGGAGGCACTCGGGTCTGAGCCACGACCGGGTGCGTGAAATGGCCGTCATCATCCGGCTGACAAACTTCGTTTTTTGCAGATAAACTGTCCTGGTCGGGACATTTTATATGTAGACATATCAATCGTCTGAATTTGCGCCGCACAACTGACACAGGCATCGGGGGCCACTAGCGTCGGGCTATGTCGCGCCACTCGCGGAATGACCAGTCAGGGATCGAATTACCAAAAGCCAAGCTCGACCGGGAATCGCTGCGGCAGGCGCTGGAATTGTTCCGCTACCTGCGCCCATATCGGGCCCGATTCAGCGCCGCCCTTGCCTCGCTCTTTCTTTCCAGCCTGCTCAGCCTCCCATTTCCATCCTTCCTCAGTTCCTGCGGCAAAGCACGCTCCTCGCCGGCGGCATCGCCCTGATCGCCGCCACGTCGCTCAAACTGACCGGCATGATGCTGGCCAGTCTGCCGGTGCTGACGGTGGTGGCGGTTGTGTTCGGACGGAAGACCCGCCGGATCGCCCGCGACGCCCTGGATCGCCTCGCGGAAACCGCCACGATTGTCGAGGAAACGCTCCAGGGGATTGTCAACGTCAAGGCGTTCACCAACGAGCCGTATGAATTGGAACGTTATCGTGCCGGCAGGAAGGTCGGGTCGCGCGATGGCGCGATAGGGGGTACATGCGTCGCTGGCGAAGTTCAACAGGCCTGATCAAAAATGTACACTTCAGAATGCTTCCCATGCGTCGCATAAAAATAATTCATCCCTGTAACTACCTATTTTTTAGCGACTTAAAAATGGAATGCCCACCCATCCCCGATGCTGGCACACCGGTAGCTTTCTCCGGCTCAACGAGTCGACCGGTCCCTGTCTTCCGGCGATTTTTCACCGGGAAGGCGGGCGTAAAGCGGATCACCGAAGTAACCACGGGAACGAAAACATTACTGGCATGAAAAAAATCGAAGCAATCATCAAGCCCTTCAAGTTGGAGGAAGTTAAGGACGCGCTCCATGAGATCGGCATAGAAGGCATGACGGTGACAGAGGTCAAGGGATTCGGCCGACAAAAGGGCCATACGGAGATCTACCGCGGAAGCGAGTACACCGTCGACTTTCTTCCGAAAATTAAGATCGAGATCGTACTCACGGACACCAAGGCCTCCGAAGCAATCGTCGCCATCGTGAAGGCGGCGAAAACGGGCAAGATAGGAGATGGCAAGATCTTTGTCTCCACCGTCAGTGAAGCCATCCGGATACGTACCGAGGAAAAAGGGGACGCCGCTGTCTGAAGATTCCACCACTCACTTCAATTCTCCCGCCCTGCCACACTTACCCCATGAAAAAACTTTTTTTCCTACTCGCGGTCGCAATCACCACGTGGACCGCACCCATTGTAGGCGTCGCCGCGGACGCCCCAGCTCCGCCTCCAGCCAAGGCAGATCCCACAATGGAACAACGGATCGTCGACCTCGAGGCCTACGTGAACAACGTTGCCCGGGGTGCCGACGCTGTGGATTCCAAAATCACCTCGAAGGTCAGCGGTGCCGGCCCCGGCCACAACGCGTTTCAGATGGTCTGCGCCGCCCTGGTTCTGTTCATGACGCTGCCCGGTTTGTTCCTGTTCTATGGCGGTCTCGTTCGAAAAAAGAACTTGCTGTCGGTCATCGCTCAATGCTTCGGAATCGCCGGACTGGTAACCCTCCTGTGGTGGCTCTGTGGTTATAGCTTTATCTTTGCCGACGGCGCCGGCCCCTGGATCGGCAGTTTCGGAAAATTCGCGTTTCTCAACGGCGTCGATTCGAACCCGAATACAAACTATAGCTACTGGGTGTCGCATAACGTCTTCTCGATATACCAGTTGATGTTCGCGATCATCACGCCCGCCCTGATCATCGGTGCCATCGCCGAGCGCATGAAGTTTGCCGCCGTGATGCTGTTCGTCATGTTGTGGATGTTCTTGGTGTACTTTCCGCTCGCCCACGCGGTCTGGGGAATCGACGGCGCCATGAACGGCGTCTGGAACGCAAAGGCCAGCATTAAGGCCATCGACTTCGCCGGAGGAACGGTCGTCCACATGAGCTCGGGCTGGAGCGCGCTGGTGCTGTGCCTGATCCTCGGACCCCGCCTCGGTTTCGGCAAGATGCCGATGCCTCCTCATAGCATGGCCCTTTGCGCCATCGGAACGGGAATGCTCTGGGTCGGTTGGTACGGTTTCAATGCCGGCTCTGCCGTCGCGGCGGACGGTATCGCAGCCAACGCCTTCACCACGACCACCCTCGCGGCCGCCGTCGCCTCGTTTGTCTGGGCGGCCATCGAATACCTGCACCGCGGCAAACCCAGCATCCTCGGATTTTGCTCCGGGGCCGTCGCCGGGTTGGTCGTCATCACCCCGTGCTGCGGATTCGTCACCGCGGGCAGTGCCGTAATCGTCGGCATCCTTGCCGGTCTCATCCCGTACCTTGCCTGCTCATTCTTGAAACCGATTTTCAAGTATGATGACGCCCTTGACACATTTGGCGTGCATGCCGTCGGCGGAACGCTTGGGGCTTTCCTAACCGGCTTTCTTGCTGATACTTCTGTAAACTCTAACCTCGCCACCAACCTGAAGGACATCGTGGGAAAGACGCTCTGGATCGAACAATCCAAGGCCATTCTCATCACCATCCTCTTGTCGGTTGTCGCTACAACGGTTATTGCCTTCGTGGTCAAGGCCGTTGTTGGGCTCCGTCCGACCGAGGAAGTGGAAAGAGGCGGCCTTGATCTCGTCGAACACGGCGAGGAAGCTTACCATGACAACGCATAACTTGACGTAACACCACCAACCAATGCGGCGCTTCAGGGTCCGACCGATTCGGGCCACTACTGAAGCGCCGCACGTTTGATAAACAACGACATCAACCCTTCCGTCCGCCAACGGGGACGATCCACGAGAAAAATCCCATGAGTGCCAGTTCCGCTCGTTCCGCCGCCATCGCCGCTGCCAATTACTACCGGGTTACGCCCACGCTCCAGTACAAAGCGACCCACACCGCCGCAACGTATGGGGCAGCGGTCTTCAATGAAAAGGTCATGCAGGCCCGCCTTCCCAAAGGTGTTTTCAAATCGCTTAAAAAGACCATCGAAACCGGATCCGCCTTGGATCCGAGCACAGCGGACGTCGTCGCGCTGGCACTGAAAGACTGGGCGCT
>CAMDJH010000329.1 GCA_945900455.1 Akkermansia muciniphila | reverse complement strand
GGGTGGATCGGTTGCTGGGGGAGTTCGGGATTCGGCACGATGACGCGGTGGGGCGCCGCCGGTTCGCGGAAGCGATGGAGGAGCGACGGAAGACGGATCCCGAAAAGACCAAGCTGGCGCAGCGCCTCCGGCAGGAAACCGTGATGACGTTGGACTGGATCGCCGAGCGCCTGGAGATGGGCTGTCGTCACACGCTGGCCAACTGTTTAAAAGCAGCAAGAGTTTCCAATAGCCGGGACTGACCCCTTTACGGAAAGACGCTCGCACCCAAAGATTTTCCCAAATCAGCGAAGGCTCACACCCAGTCGGAGGAATCGGATACCGGATGCTCCAGAAAGATCCAGCGGCACGCGAATTGTGCCAGCCGTCTCCGCGGGTGGCAGATTGGTGAGTTCAAGCCAGTCCACGGAAGCCAGTTTGCCACAGAACTCTATCGTGTACCGGCGTCCCGGCACCGCCTTCCACTCCAATTCCACCGCACCGGGGGCGACTTGAAGCGCTGCAAAGCGCAAATGACTGTCGGCGTCGTTGGGCAGGGTACCCGCGAGGAACTCCTGGAGATTGGTCTGCCCGTCAGCATCCGGATCACCCTTCGCACCGTCGTCGCCGCTGGCGGAACGCGGATCCTGGCCGTTGGCCTGTTCCCAACCGTCAGGCAAGCCGTCGCCGTCACGGTCGGTTGCCAACGGGTCTTGCGAGTTTGGCGCGCCCGGGGTTTGGGCAGCGAGCACGACAATCCCTGGCTCCCCATCCGGCAGCCGGCCCATGGAAGCGTCTTGTGCCATAGCCCCAAAATCGACGCGGTCCACCGGAGCACCCGTGGCATCGAGCAGTTGGATCGTGTCGCCCGCCGCGGAGAGTTTGATTCCGACGTGGCTGCCGCCGGACTTGCCGTCCAAGCGCAAACGCAGGAAACCACCGGGTGTCACGAAGGCGTGTGTGCCGATGCGGAAGAGCGTGTTGTCGGCGGCGATATACATTCCCTTCAGGGCCACGGGCGCGGCTGGGTTGCGGTTAAAAAGCTCCAGCCAGTCATCGTCGCCCGGGAGTGCGTTTGCGAGCCATTCATTGAGGGCAAGGCTTGACGTGGCTGCGGTGGGCGCCGCCACATTATCCGCCGCCACAGTTGGCTGACTCAACCGCCACGCACCCCCGGAATCGCGACCGAGCGAAAAACCGTCCGCTTGCGGCCCAAAGGAAAGCGCGTCCACCCGATGGCCGTCCGTGTCGTGGAGAAACACGTCGTCGCCATCGCGATCGAGCCCAAACGGCGCGTGCCAGGGACCGGCGTTCGTGCGGCCATCGCACCAAACCACGGCAAATCCGCCAGCCGCCACGCGCGCGTCGGCAGGCAGGCTGAAGGCCCGCGACCCCGAGCGATCCGTCAGCTGCCAGCCCGCCAGCGCCACGTCCGTTGCCCCGGAATTGTGGATTTCGACGAAATCCAGCGCGCCCAATGCTGTGGGTGCGGCCAGAACTTCGTTCAGCCGCACGGGCCCGTTCACGGGTTGTCTCCACACGCCCGGCGTACCTCCCGCAGCGGTGCTGGCGCGCCACGTAACGGGATTGCTCAGGTCACTCTCCGGTTCGGCAAGTTCCAACGAGGCGCCCGCGCCATCCGCTGCGACCGGCCAGCCCGAGGCATCGTCGAACTCGAATTGCCAGATCGTTCGTCCCTGCGGATCGCGAAGCGCGAGGCTCTCGCCGCCATTGGCCAGCGAACCCGCGAAGTAACCCGAGACCGGCACCGCAGGGTAACGGCCGGCGAACGCCGCGGAATTCAAACTCGAGGCCAGGACCACGACTTGTCCCGGGCCGATTTCGCTGCCCGGCGGGAACATGAAGCCAATGCCCTCGAGAACGTGGCCGCTCAGATCCAGCGCGACGCGACCGAAGTTCTGCAACTCCAGAAACTCGAAGGCGTTGCCCCCCGGCGGGTGGTACATAATCTCGGTCGGCAACAAAGGAACCCTCAATCGGGCAACCTGAAAGACCGCCTCCATCAGCGCACTCCATTCCGAACCGGAGCGGACGCGCGCCTTGACGATCACGTCCTGTGTCAGCACCAACGCCGAACCGCCGTATTTCACCGCGCTCGCAGACAACGCGCCTGACCGCGGCACGCGGGGGTCGGTGCCGTCCAAGGTGAGGAATATTTCCCCGGCGGGAGCGCGCAGAGTGAGTTCAAAACCGGCGGGCGCGTAACCCCCGTGCTGACTCAACGTCGGGGCGGCGACTTTCGGGTACAGGCCAGCCGCGCTAAGCCGGTTGAGCACAATGGCAGACCGTTGCGGAAAGTAGGTGCCCCGCATCCAGTCGAGTTCTGCCTTCCACTCCACGTCCGGTGTGTAGGGCTGCGCCGGTCGCTGGTTGTCTCCCCAGCGCGCGGATTCGGCGGCGATGGCGGATTGGATTTCTGCGACGCGACGAAAGAAGAAATCCGCGGGCCGATTCCATTGCGGATGCGCCGGGTCCGGCTTCACGTGCTGCGGATGGACGGACAGGATGCCTCCGTTGAAGAAATGGCGGTGCGCGCGATCCGCGAACAGCAGGCGGAACTCGGCGTTCTTGCGCAGCAACGAATACAGCTCCGCCGGCGAATCGACGTCCACGACACCCGTACGGTCATCGTTAACGCCTTTCAGCACTTGCTCCGCGTCCCAGCTGTGAAACCGCCACAGCGCACCCGGCGCCCGGCGGCGGATCGCGTACCAGTTGTGGTGCGGCCAGTCGGTGTTGCCGACGTAGAAGTTGATGAGCATATAGTCCGCGAGCGCGGGCAGATCCACCAACCCGGCCAGGGCGGCGTAGTTCGCTGGATCGGCCAGGCCGCGGCGCGCCACCGTCATCATCGCCTGCCACGCGAGCGCGTTACCGTCCTGCACTGTGCTGCCGGTGTGCTTCAACACGTCGTACTCAGTCTCGTCGCCGCCGAAGTAGTCGGCGGCAAACGCAGCGTTCGGATTCTCATGCAAGCCGTAAATGCCCCAGTAAAGACCGTTGATGAACAGGTTGACCCAGCGGCCGTGGAAGGACGGAGTGCCGGCCGCATTCTGCAAATCGCTCACAAACTGGTCCTGGACATACTTCGCGCGGTGTCGCTGCTCGCTCGCCGAAGATGCGCCACCGTAGTGCCACGCGTAGTTCAGGCCTGCGTCCAGTACCAGCGTGTCAAAGCTCGTCACGGGCGTGTCCGAGAACAGTCGATGTTCGAGACGGGCCGGGCCATAGTCGGAACGAAAATTCAGGCGCAGCGAAAGCTTGTACGATTTCCAGGGCTGGAGGCTCGTGCCGCCCTGGACGCGCACGCCGCAATCCACCTGAAAGCCGTCACGGCCGTCGGGCTCAATCAACTCCGCGGAGGCCGCGCGTTCCCAGTTCGTGCCCTCCAACTGGCCGTTCGAGTAGATGCCGTGCTCCGGGCTGAACCAGTCTCGGACCGGCATGACGAGCGAGATCACCGGCAAGGAGCGCAGGCCGGCGCGCACCCGTGCCGCGTAGGCCGGCGCATCCACGATGCGCGGGTCCATCGCGTAATCGCCCGCGGTAATTTTCGTCGAGCCCCAGTTCGTCGGAAAACCTGCCGGATTGGCGGATTGCCGAATGACCTGATCCGGGAACACGTAGCTGTGCGTGGCCACTTTGGATGGCAGCCGGTTGGTCTTGAAGGCCGCCGCCCGCACAATCAGCGAACGCTCGATCCGCACCGGCCCCGCGTAAATTGCGCCGGTACCTTCCGTCGGCTCGCTGCCGTCGGTCGTATAGCGGATCACCGCGTCCGCGTCGGCGTTGGTCAGAGTCAGGTCCACCGGGGCGTCGCGGAACGCGCGTTCGGCACTGAACTGCACCTTGGGCAAAGCAGCCCCGATGCGGCTGGTGCCGTTCGCTGCGCCGGGTGAAGGGGTGCGGAAATACTGCCACGAAGCGCCGCTCGACAATCCAAACGAGTAGTCGTTGCCCTGGGTTGGATACTTCGGTGCTAACGCGGACGACACTCGTCGCGGGGCGTTTGCGTCGAACAACCCCAGATACTCTCCATCGCCACCCAATTTGAAATTCGTGTGCAATCGCGCGCCAGTCCCGGCGGCGCGGCGATCTTTGCCGGAGGCGAAGACGACGACGTATTCCCCTGGTGGCAGGTTCAATTCAGGGAAGGTCCATTTGCCAGGGAAGTCAGCGTCATCGGTCAACGACCAACCGGCCAGATTCACCGCTGTTGCGCCGGCGTTGTGGAGTTCAATCCAGTCCTCCGCATCGCCGTCCTCGTCCTTGAGGCCGTTCAGATTCGAAGCACAGAATTCCGTCAGGACCACCTGGCCGGTCGGAGCAGAGGCGTCCACAAAATACTCCCACGTTCGCCCCTCGAAGCCGTTGGCCGGTTCGGCCAGGTCCCGGATACCGTGATTTTCGGCCCACGCGATGCCGGCAACGCCCTCGGCCGTGGGCGGGAATTCAAACACGTACGGCCCTGCCAGGATGCCGCTGACGCTGGTGGCAGGCTGACCCTCGATCAGCAAATCGGCCGCGTCGAGACCCGTGACCGGCTCACTGAAAAGCACCTCGACCTGCCTTAATTGCTGCGGGCGTGCCGCGGGCGGTGGATGCACTTGGACCACCACCGGCGGGATCCCGTCCACCAGTGTGTACTGCCAGCGTGACGCCCCCACGGTGTGATCGAAGGGATTTGGCGTCGCGCCAAAATCTGCGATGCGATGTGTAGCCGCCAACGAAACCTGCACCAAGCCGCGCGCGGGAGGATCGAACGTGAACGAATACACCGCTCCGCCGCCGGTCACGCGCCTGGCCGGCACGTGGTTGATCAGCAAATCCTCCTCGTCCACGCCCGAAACCGCTTCGCTGAAGGTCACGGTGATTTCGCCCAACGCAGTGACTGTTCCAGGGGCGGGCGTCACCGCAATAATCACCGGCGGGGTAGGATCGAGGCGCGCCGCCGCCAAACCGGCATTGAACTGGAAATCGCCGTTGTCGCGGGCGCGATGGAAGGCCTGCGCCGCAAGCACGTTGGTGCCTTCGCGCAATGCCGTGGTGAGACGTGTCTCGACCAGGATCTCCGCGCGAGCGGTCTCGGAACCCAGCACAAAGCAGAAAAAAGCGAGCCAATGCAAACACTCGCACGATGTCCAATTAAACCGGCTCATCGACAGGCTTCATCCATCCGCCCGGCCGCATAGGCCTCGAACACGCGCCTGATCTCGTCGCGCACGCGGCGGAAGACCTGCATTTGCTCCTCCTCGGTGCCGGTGGCATGGGCGGGATCGTCAAAGCCCCAGTGATGGCGGTTGAGCTGGCCGGGAAACACGGGGCAGGCTTGGTCGGCATTGCCACAGACGGTGATGAGGGTCTCGACATCCTCTTTTAAGAACTCGTTCACGTGTTTGCTGGCGTGCGAGCTGATGTCGATGTCGATCTCGGCCATGGCTTTGATCGCGAGGGGGTGGACGTAACCGGCGGGCCTCGATCCGGCGCTGACGACGGTGTAGCCGGCGCCCAAGGCGCGGCGCAGAATGCCTTCGGCCAGATGGGAGCGGCAGGAATTGCCGGTGCAGAGGATGAGAATGGTGGGTTTGTGCATGGGGGGAAAGCGAGCTGTTCGGGTCAATGGGTAGCCGGTGTGCATCGGCCCCCGCAGCAGCCGGGATCGCGCACGCAGATGCAAAGCGGCACCGCGATCATGGCGGTGAGCACCAGCTCGTATGGTCAAAAAACTCATGCGGCCTCTCGGTAATATAATGGTAACTATTCAGCACTTATTCTAGTTTAGCGATGAAATCCGGAAGGTGTCCTGAGAAAAGAATATGTAGGGCCTGAGTCGGCGCGAGATCATTTTTCCTGCAGGTAGAAAGATAACTCCGTACCCGACAGAAGATTTGGGCTCCTTC
>CAMDJH010000328.1 GCA_945900455.1 Akkermansia muciniphila | reverse complement strand
CGGGCATGGACCCAACCGGACTCTTCGCGAGCCGTGGTCTTCTCCACGATCGGAATCCCGCCAAGTTTGTCACGCACGGTTTCCGCACCGGCACCCAGAACGCGGAGTGTCACCGAGCCGGCGAGCTCATGCCGTCCGCGCAGTTCAGCGGGGGTGCCATTGGCAACCACCACACCGCGGTCGATGATGATGGCACGGGTACACACCGCATCAACCTCTTCAAGGATGTGCGTCGAAAAAATGATCGCCTTGTTCTGGCCAAGGCGCTTTAGCAACAGGCGAATTTCATGCTTTTGGTTCGGATCCAAGCCGTCCGTCGGCTCGTCCAAAACTAGCACTTGGGGATCATGGATAATCGATTGCGCCAGGCAGGTGCGGTGACGATATCCCTTCGAGAGCGTGTCGATGCTTTGATGGAGAACACCTTCGAGAACACACATGCCAGCGACCCGGTGAACGGCATCCTGACCTGCGGAACCTCTCAGTCCGCGGAGTTCCGCAATGAAGGAAAGAAACCCGTGAACCGTCATGTCCGAATAGGCGGGGGCACTCTCCGGAAGATAGCCGATCAGCTTTTTGGCAGCCACCGGTTCGACGGCTACATCGTGCCCACCGACGGTAACACGTCCACTCGTCGGCGGTAGGAAGCCGGTAATCATCCGCATTGTCGTCGATTTC
This sequence comes from Akkermansia muciniphila, assembly GCA_945900455.1. Taxonomy (GTDB): domain Bacteria; phylum Verrucomicrobiota; class Verrucomicrobiia; order Limisphaerales; family UBA9464; genus SIBK01. The sequence continues at coordinate 5,359 of CAMDJH010000328.1, read as the reverse complement.
CCGGCACCGTTGGGGCCGAGGAATCCAAGGATTTCCCCCTTGTTGACGGTGAATGAGATGCCGTTAACCGCCCGTTTGGTTCCAAATTCCTTTACGAGATTTTCGACGTGAATCATGACGCGGATAGGGTCTTTTTCGTGTTATTCACGGCGGCGACTGAGCATAAAAAACCGCTCGCACCGTCCGGACGAATCATTGGACGAAACGAAATAGAACTGAATTGCCTCTACAGACAGCCTCAGGAAAAGAATGTTCAAAAAATCCGCGCGTCAGGCGAGTGAAATTTTGTCGCCTTTTTTCAGGCAAACCATCGCCTTTTTCCAATCACTGGTTGCGCCAGCCGCTTTGGTGGATTTCCGACGTTTCTTACCGCCGACGTTCATCGTGTTCACCCGGGTAACCTTTACCTTAAAGAGCTCTTCGACCGCCCGCTTGATTTGCGGAGCGCTCGCCCGGCGGTCGGCCACGACGGTGTACTGGTTGAATTTATCCGCCTGCAGTGTCCCTTTTTCGGTGACCCGGACCGTCTTGATGATATCAAAAGAATTCATGTCAATTACTTCGCGAGGCGTTGTTCCACTTGGGCAAATCCAGCCTTGGTAAATACCAACTTGTCGTACTTGAGGATTTCGTACGTGTTGATTGATTTTCCAGTGGTCAAACCGACATTGGCAATATTGCGGCTTGCCAGTTCGACATTGCGGTCAGATCCATCGACCACAAAGAGCGATGTTCCGTCCAATTCCAAACCAGCCACGGCGCCAATAAAGTCCTTAGTCTTCGGCGACGACAGTTTCAACTCGTCCACCACGATAACATCTCCTGCCTTGAGCCGCTCGCTGAGCGCTTTGCGGAGGGCAAGTTGTTTAACCTGGACATTCAGTTTTTTGGAGTAGTCGCGAGGCCGAGGGCCATGGGTAATACCACCTCCTCGCCACAGCGGACTGGCGAAGGATCCGGCACGGGCCCGACCGGTTCCTTTCTGGCGCCAGGGCTTCTTGCCGGTTCCGTTGACCTCGCCGATCATCTTTACCTTATGCGTGCCGGCTCGGCGGCCAGCACGATAGGCCACCACGGTGTCGTGAACGGCCTGAGTCCCCTTACCCGTGGTAATCACTTCGAATTTGACTTCGAATTCACCCGTGGAGAGGCCTTTCAAATCTTGGATCGAAACTTTCATCGCTCAATGGCTCCTTATTTTTTCTTCGCAGCCGCCGCTTTGGCGCCCGCCTTCTTTTCTTTCTTATCAGCGGCTCCCTCTTTCGCCTTCCTCCTCATTTCGTGGATCATCTTGAATCGGGCGGAGGCGATCGCAATCTTCTTCGCCTCGCGCACGATCACGTATTCCCCTTCACTGCCGGGAAACCCGCCCTTGATGAGCAGCACATTGTCATCCTTGCGCACCTGGATGATCTCGAGGTTTTGGGATGTCCGACGATCCTGGCCCATGTGCCCAGGCATCTTCATGCCGCGATTCACGTGACCCGGGAAAAGACGACAGCCAATGGCTCCGGAACGGCGATGCCACCCTTTGGCACCGTGAGTCATGTCACCTCCCCGGAAAGCCCAGCGCCCGACGACGCCTTCGAAGCCCCGCCCCTTGGTCGTCCCGATGCAATCGACAAACTGCCCCACTTCAAAAAGATCGGCTCCGATGACATCGCCAGGCTTAACATCCCGGGAGAAGTCGCGAAACTCCTTGATCCGTTTTACTGCAGTGCCGTTGAATTTCTTGATATGACCCAGGACGGGTTTGGTCAACCGCTGCTCCTTCTGGTCATCAAAACCCAACTGGACGGCATCGTAGCCATCTCTGCTGGATTTCGTCTTGACTTGAAGGACGCGGTTGGGTCCGACGAGAACCACCGTGACCGGCGTCATATGGCCATTTGAGTCATAGACCCGGGTATGGCCCAGTTTTTTTCCGATGAGTCCGAGAGGCATGAGAGGCGGTCAGTTAGATTTTAATGGTGATGTCCACGCCTGCCGGCAGGTTGAGCTTTTTGAGCTCATCCACCGTCTTGGCGGTCGGATCCAGAATGTCGAGCAATCGCTTGTGCGTCCGTTGCTCGAACGATTCATGCGATTTCTTGTCCGCGTGCGGGGAACGAGCCACCGTTACGCGTTCAATCTGGGTGGGAAGTGGGATCGGACCTGCGACACGGGCACCGGAGCGTTTGACAGTTTCGACGATTTCAGTTGCGGATGCGTCAATGAGCCGATGGTCGAAGGCCTTGAGGCGAATTCGGATGCGTTGTCCAGCCATACAAAGAACAATTTTGAGCGGTGAGTTTAGTCAGACGATGAATTAAAAGGCAACTAGCTTCGTGCGGCCGGTTTCTTCTTCGCCGCGTCCAGAATCGTGCTCAGCACGCTGTTGGGGACTTGAGCGAACGAGAGGGGCTCCATGCTGTACGAGGCGCGACCTTTGGAGAGTGAACGGATTGCGGTCGCATAGCCGAACATTTCAGCGAGCGGCACATGCGCATTCAGAATGGTCTGCCCATTCTTGGCGTCAACACCATGGATGACACCTCTTCGGCGGTTGATATCGCCCATGAGATCACCCTGATATTCGTCCGGCGTGGCGACTTCAACTTTCATGATTGGCTCGAGCAGGATGGGCCCAGCCTTCTCAAACGCATTCTTGAGGGCGAAAATGCCGGCCATCTTAAAGGCCAGTTCATTCGAGTCGACCTCATGAAATGAACCGTCCGTAATGGCAACCTTGATATCAATAACCTGAAAACCGGCGTAGACTCCCGACTTGGTTGCTTCCTCCACCCCGTGAATAACCGCCGGAATGTATTCGCGAGGAATGGTACCACCCACGATCTCGTTGATGATTTCGACGCCCTTCCCTTTTTCATTCGGCTCGACCCGGACACAGGCATGACCGTACTGGCCGCGACCGCCCGATTGACGGATGAATTTGCCCTCTCCTTCGGCTTCTTTGGTAATCGTCTCACGGTAGGCAATCTGAGGCGCCCCCGCATCAGCCTCGACGTTGAACTCGCGCTTGAGGCGATCTCGAATAATTTCCAGGTGCAACTCACCCATCCCTGCGATGATCAACTGACCCGTATCCTCGTTCGTGAAACAACGGAAGGTTGGATCTTCCTCAGCCAGCCGCTGGAGTCCTTCGGACATCTTGTCACGATCCGCCTTGGTTTTCGGTTCAATGGCCATGCTGATGACCGGCTCCGGAAACGTGGGCGGCTCGAGCATTACGTCGAACGACTCGTCACAGAGAGTGTCACCGGTGATAATATTTCGCAACCCGACCAGCGCTGCGATATCACCGGAGTAGGCCGAATCAATGTCTTTGCGTTCACTGCCCTGAATGACCATGAGACGGCTTACGCGATCCCGTCGGCGTGTCCGCGGGTTATAGATGGTGTCACCTTTTTTAAGCTGGCCGGAGTAGACACGGAAGAATATGAGCTTGCCAGCGTACGGGTCGGTCCAGAGTTTGAAAGCAAGGGCGCAAAACTTGGAGGAATCGTTGGGTTCGACCGGAACAGAAATTTCGGTTCCAGGTTCGTGTCCCACGGCCGCCGGAATATCGAGAGGAGACGGCAAATAATCGATGACCGCATCGATCAGCACTTGAACGGCTTTCTTTTTAAAGGCCGATCCACATAAGACCGGGATCAGTTCAATTTTGCACGTGAGTCGGCGAATGGCCTGTTTCAGAACTTCGGCCGGGACCGCTTTCCCCTCCAGCACCAGTTCCGCAATTGTGTCGTCCTTGTTGGATACCGCCTCGGTAAGCTCCTCAAGTCCCTGCAACGCCCGTTCCTTATCTTCCGGTGCGATGTCCGTGACTTGATACTTGAGACCTTCGTCCGCCACATCCCCGGGGCCCCAGACGATGGCCTTCTGATTCACGAGATCGATAACTCCCGCAAACCGATCCTCGGCCCCGATCGGCAGAAAGATCGGATACGCATAGGCTCCCAATTTCTTCCGAAGGTCGCTGAGGGCATTATCAAAATTGGCCCCGGTCCGGTCCATCTTATTGATGAAGGCAATGCGAGGCACACTGTACTTGGTGGCCTGCCGCCAGACCGTCTCCGACTGGGGTTGGACACCAGCAACACCGCAGAAAACAGCGACCGCACCGTCGAGGACCCGCATCGATCGCTCCACTTCAGCCGTAAAATCGACGTGTCCGGGAGTATCAATAATATTCACCCGGTGAGCAATGCCCTCCCGGAGTTTCTCGATCCCGGGGTCTGGCTTCTGAGTCCAGAAGCAAGTGACTGCCGCCGAGGTGATCGTGATCCCGCGCTCCCGTTCCTGCTCCATCCAGTCGGTGACGGTGTTGCCGTCATCCACGTCACCAATTTTGTGGATTAGACCCGTGTAAAAAAGGATTCGTTCCGTCGTGGTCGTCTTGCCGGCGTCGATGTGCGCAGCGATCCCGATGTTGCGGGTTCGCTCGAGCGGATACTGCCGATGCGGCGAATTGAGCGCAGAATTGATGACAGAGGCGTCGCTCATGATCTTGGTAAATTGGTATTGAGTAGGATTTCGGGGAATAAAAACGCCCCGAGTTGCCTTCGGGGCGAGGTCAAACACTGGAGTCTACCAGCGGAAATGTGCGAACGCTTTGTTTGCCTGGGCCATCTTGTGGACGTCGTCCCGCTTGCGGATCGCACTCCCTTGCCCTTGATACGCCTCCATCACCTCGGTCGCCAGGGCTTGTTTCATGGGAACACCCTTGCGCTTGTCCGCAAAACCCACGAGCCATCGCATTGCCAGGGAAGTCTGCCGATCAACCGTAACCTCCATGGGCACCTGGTAGGTGGCTCCACCCACTCGACGTGCTTTGGTCTCGATGCGCGGTTTGGTGTTGTCAACCGCCCGTTGCAGAACGTCCAGTGGGTTAGCCCCGGGGTTCTTCTCAGCGAGCGTATCCAGGGCGCCGTAGACGATGCGCTGGGCAATGCTCTTCTTGCCGTCCACCATGACCGTGGTCACTAGGCGGCCGACGAGGATACTGTTAAATTTTCCGTCCGGAATGACGGACCGTTTTACGGCTTGGCGACGACGAGACATACAAACAAAGAGCGATTAAAAGAACGTGTTAAGTCGGAGGAATCAGGAATGCGGAATAATTGGAGACGCGTTCGAAGAACAGAAGGGTGAATCAATTCCGAGAGTAAAGAGTAAAGCTGGGCGGTTTAGCTAAGATACGAGGGTATTGCCATTACTTTGCCGCCGCCGGTTTGGCGGCCTTCGGTCGTTTGACCCCGTACTTTGATCGACTGACGCGGCGCTTCTCGACGCCGGCGGCATCGAGCGTGCCTCGCACGATATGGTACCGGACACCGGGAAGATCCTTCACGCGGCC
>CAMDJH010000327.1 GCA_945900455.1 Akkermansia muciniphila | reverse complement strand
CGCTCATCGGCCGGTCGAGCGGATAGATGCCGGGGCGATTGAGCCGACCCAGGACCCAGACGCGGCGGCTCTTTACGTCGCGCAGCGTGATGGCCACGCGAGGGCGCTTCACATACTGCTTGAGTTGGCCTTCCAACGTCGTGCACGTCTCGGTCAACGTCAGCCCCCACACGTTCACTCCCGGCAAGAGATGGAAATACACGCGGCCGTCCGGGCCGACAACCGTGTCGGTGGAAGGCTCGCTCGCACCGATTAGCTCGATCTCAACATGGTCGCCCGGGCCGAGCCGGAACTCCTCCATGGACGGCTTGAGCAGTTCGGGATCGACTGCGTTGGTGAGCGAAACACCCTGGACCACGGTCGGGTCCTTGGGGTCACGCGGGTTGAAATCCGGCCCGCGATGCGCGATGCAGCCTGCGGTGCACATGACAATTAGAATGGAAATGAGGAACGGACAATGCATGAGTTATTTGATCTGTGGCAGGATGGGCGTGGTGCTGATTGGTTTTACGTTCAATCCCACCCATGTCGCTGTCATGGCCTGCAGGTAGGAATTGACCGCCATTTCTAGAAGATCCTCGACGCGCTGCCACGGCTTCGCCGCCACATAAATGATGTCCTTGGGTTGCAACTCAAAATCCTTTTCCCGTCCGGAGAGGATGGCCGCCACGTTCACGGCAAAGGTCTGCGGTTTTTGCAGCGAACCACGCACCACGAGCACCCGATGCTTGTAAGCTGTTGGCGCAAAACCACCGCGTACAGTCAGCACGCCCATCAGAGTCTTTTCCCCCGTGAGGCCGAGCGGGCCGGGACTTCGTACGTGGCCGAGCACATACACTTCGTTCACCGTGCCCGACGGGAAGTAGAGATAATCGCCCGGTTCGATCAGAATGTTTTGGCTCAAGTCACCCTTGCCAAAAAGTTTCTCGAAATCCACCGCCAGGCGCTTGCCGTCCCGCACGATGAACGCCCGGGTCATATCAGCCAGTTCCACCGTGTTGTGCTCGTATAGCCCCGTGTCGATTCCACGAGCCCGCGCCACGCCTTCGATAATTGTCAAGGGACGATCCAACGTGTAAGCGCCGCGATCTACCACGGCGCCGAGGAGATAGTATTGTTTGCTGCGCCATTCCACCGGCGTTACGATGGTGCGCGTGTTTTTATAAGATTTCGCGAGCACCTCATCCAGCCGCGCGCGCATCTCATCCACGGTCAGGCCCGCAACGGGCACGCTCCGCGCTTCGAGAAAACTGATGCGCCCGTCCGGCCCGATGGGCACACGGGTGCGGATGGTCTCCGTCCGCCCGTAGATGCGCAGATGGAACAAGTCCCCTGCGCCCACCGTAAACCGCTCCTGCCACGGTGCGAGTGAGGGTGTTTGGGAGGAGGCGGAAAGCTGACCCGGGGGGATGGCATTCGTGCCGTCAGCGGCGAACGCATTCGACGGCCACACAGAAAGCAATCCAATCGCCAACAACCCAATCTTGCCCAGCCCACCCAGCCGCGCCAACGCCGCGGGCTCGCGATTCAACACCGCTGCGGCCAGCGGAATCTCAGCAGCAGCGATTGTCTCCAGAATTTGCCCCAATTCGCGCTGTTGCGTCTCACCGCTTGCCGCCACCCAGACGACGGCTGGCATCAATTCGGCCACGAGCACTGCGTCGAGATCGGTCATCGCGGGCAACTCAACCAGCAGCGCGAGCGCCGGGATTTGTTGCCAGGCATCAACGGCGTATTGCCATCGGGCCCGATTCTCAAGATTCCACTTCCAAGCGCGGTCATACAGCAATTCTACCGGCACGGTAGGACTCGCCCGCAACTGGCGGGCAACCAGATCCGGATTCGACAGAGCGTCGGTCAGCGCCAGCGGACTCACAGCATCCGTGCCGGTGGGCGAATTTGTCACTGTGACAACACGAAAACTCCGATCGCGCGCCGCATCCCGCAGGTGGCAGATCAGCGTGGACTTCCCTTCGCCCGCCTTGGCGGAGGTAAACGCCAGCGTGACGTGAGCGTCGCTCTGCAACGGCAATCGCCGGATCAATTGTGACCAGGCGCGGAAGCGCCACTGCGAAATCTCCGGGGAACTCCAGGAAACCGTCTCGGCAAGCCGTGCGACCACGGGCAAACCCGTCGCGCGTTTCAAATCGCCGACCGAAACCACGCGGAGGTCCATCAGTTCCAATCCGCAGATTCCAAATATCGCCAGCCCGAGACCCAGTACTGCCGCACCGGCCACCACGAGGATGATTTTCTTCCAACGCTTGCTCACATCCACGCCCTCTTCCGAGGCCTTGGCAAACAGCCGGTAGAGCCCCGGCGAATTCTCCGCAAACATCTGCGCTTCCCGCTGGCGGCCGCTCATCATCTCGCGTGTCGCCTGCAAAGACTGTTGCCGCGCCACGATCACCGCGTAACGCTGCCCTTTCTCCGGCACGGCCTGGAGTTTAGCCTTCACCCGCTCGTGGAATTTCGTGAGTTGAGCAACATCCTTGATCGCACTCTCCCGTTCGCCGTATAGATTGAGCAGTTGCAGGTAAAGGTTGTTTGCCACCGTGTTCTCGCTATAGCGGAAATTGGAAAGATTGTTAGTGCCGCTGGTCGCCTCGGCGGATTCCTTCTCGATCACGGTGACCTTGTCCTTCGCGTCAAGCACCTGCGGGTTGTCGTCGGTGTAGCTCGCCTGCAGACGAGCCAGTTCATCTCGCGCCTGATTCAACTTCAGCGCGAGGGGATTTTGCTTTACCAGTTCACGCTCGGCACTGGCGATCCGGAAGTCCAGCGTCGCCGCAGTTGCCTTGGCCGTCTCCAATCGGACCTCGATGTCGCTCAACCCACGCAAGTAGGCCTCCACCTCGCGATCCATGCCGTAGAAATCCGCGCCCTGGGTGAACTCCAGCAAGCCCTGATTCACCTTCACCAGTTCATGATCCAGTTGCGCGATTTGTTCACTGAGAAACTTTTCAAGTTCGCCCGCCTCATCGGACTGCATCCGCGCCGTGAGGGCGACGACTTCCTTTGCAAAGAGGTTGGCCAAATCGGCGGTTGCCTGGGCACTGTGCTTGGCTCGGATCGTCACATAGATGAGATCCGTATCGCGCTCCGGTTTGATGGTCAACGAGGCGCGCAATTCGGACGGCGTGAGTCGTGGGCGAGCCTGACTGCCGACACGATCCAGCAAGGAGTGTGACTGCATTACGCTCGTGACGGTTGCCACCGTGACCTGCCGTGGTTTAAACGCATCGCCTGTCTGGGAGGCTTTAATCGCGTTGCTCGCCTCACGTCGAATCAATTGAATCGAGACGCTGTAGCCCGTCTTGAAGCGGATCACTCCCAAGGTCAACGCCGGCACAGCCAACGCCACTGCCGCGATCGGCAGCCACAGCCAATGCCGCAGAACCGCCGCGATCAATCGAGCCGGGTCAAAAGGCAGTGCCAGACCGCCAGTGGCGGCATCCGTCGGCACGATCTTTGGCATTGGCAGACTTGCAGCACGCGGCGTCGCTGGCGTGGCGAGAGGCTCGCCGGCAGTGGCCAGTCCGCTGTACTCCCGCTTTTTCTGCACGGCGTGGACGCTGAATGGCTTGAGTTCACTCATGCGGGCAAAGCTTGATGACGTTGCAGGTCGGTCACCACCGAGGCGATGTCGGCCGCGTCCACGTTCACGGCATCGTTGACCCACGCGTGTTCGAGCGCAAGCTTGGCGAGGCGGTTGACCTCGCGCGGGATGCCTTGAGTGGACTTGAACAAGGCTTCGGCGGCGGTCGGCGTGAAAATATTTCCCGTCGCGTGCCCGGCCGCGTGCAGGCGATGACGTAGATAATTCTCCATGTCATCTGCGCGCAGCGGCTTCAGATGAAAACGCAGGCTGACGCGCTGATTGATGGCGGCATCGCTCACGACCATTTTTCGCAACTCCGGCTGACCGATGAGTACGAGAGTGAGGAACGATGAACCGCCGCCGTTGCAATTGGTGAGCCATCGCAATTCATGGAGGGTTTCCGGCTGCATGTCCTGCGCCTCGTCCATGAGCAGCACAAGATGGCGTCCGCCGCCCGCAACTTTGCGTGCGAGCCGTTCGAAGGATTCGCAGCGAGCCAGTTTGCCTTCGCCGTTCAAATGGATTTGTGGATCGAGCCGGCGCAGGATTGAGCCGAGCAATTCTTCGAGCGAAAAACCGGAATTCTCAACGGTGACAACGTGAAACGCCGCCGGATCGATGCGCCCTGCGAAGACAGCGCGCGTGAGCGTCTTGCCGCTGCCGATTTCTCCCGTGAGGAGGCCGATGTTCATCGTGGTTTCGCCGACGAGATACAGCAGCCGGCTCAAGGCCTCCTCGTGATCCGGGCCCGCAAAGAAGAAACGAGTGTCCCACGTCGCCTCAAAGGGACGTTCGAGCAATTTCCAATGCCGCAACAGATCCATATATAAAGATTATCAAACCACGAACGCGCGTCAGGCTTATGCGTTCCGCACGACTCGCTCGTATATAGCCATCGTTTCCGCCGCGTTTGTGCTCCAGTCAAATCGTCTGGCGTTCACAAACCCTTTGGTCCGCCAGTTTGCACGCTCTTCAGGGCTGCGGAACATTGTCGCCAACGCAGTCGCAATGCAGCCCACGTCTTCGGGTTCAATCGTCAGCGCTGCGTCCGCCACGACTTCGCGCAAGGAGCCGCGCGCGGAACTGATGACCGGGATGCCGCAAGCCATCGCTTCGATGGGCGGAAAACCAAAACCCTCGAACAAAGACGGGTAAACGAAAACATCCGTCGCGTGATACAATCCGGGCAATGAGGGGTCGTCCACGAAGCCGAGAAAGTGAATGTCGGCGGCAAACCGTGACGCTTTGGCGGCGGCGTAGATCGCATCGGCTCCATCCCAGTCGCTGCCGCCAAGCGCGAGCAGCCAGTCGGATTTTGTTTCGGCCTTGAACTGAGTGAACGCCTGGATGAGGCGGACATGATTCTTGGCGGGATGTTCCAGGCGCGATACGTAGAGAAAAAACGGCCGATCCAGTTTCCACCGGTTGGAGACCGTCGCTTTCGCGGCGGAAACGTTGCCAGCTTGGAAGCGCAGATGATCTATGCCATTCCACACCACGTTCACCCGGTCGCGGCCGAGGCCGAAAAACAACTCGAGGTCGCGTGCGGTATTTTCACTGACGGCAATGACGGCATCCTGCCGCCGGGCGAGGGGCTTTACGATGACGCGCCCATAGAGCATGCGTTTCCAATCGTACTTGCCGGTGACGTGGAAGGGTGCGAGGTCGTGGATCGTGCCGACAATCGGACACGGCTTGCGCCAAAGCAGCCGGCGATAACTTGGAGCGTGCAGCACGTCGAGCTTGAGTTGACGCGCTAGGGCAGGCAGATGGGTATGATGCCAGAGGACATTCCTCACCGCCGGTCGGAACTTTTCTGCGACCGGGATGAAATTCATTTTCCCCTTCGCAAAGTCGAACAGGGGCAGATCTTCTTCGAGGATGAACAGATTGAATTTGTTCTTGCCCACGTACGGCAACAGGGCCCGCAACAAGGCGAAGACGTATTGCGCCACGCCGGTCTTGCCGCGCTGGATGACGGACGTCGTAAATCCGATTCTCATGCGTTGGCCTCGAGGAGGTAGGATTCGAGCTTGGTCATGCGCAGAACATTACGCACCGCCTCTGTGGGTGCGCGGTAGGTGAGCTTCACGTTGCGCCGCCAGAGTTCCTTTTTCAATTTCAGCATCATTCCGATGCCGGTGCTGTCCACAAAGCGCACGTTCGCGAGGTCCACGATCACGCTCATGCCAGTCGGCACGGTGAGCAACTGACCTTGCGTCGTCGCCGCAACTTCGTGTGCCGTTGCCGCCCGGATTTCACCCTGCCACTCCAGCATTACAAAATCCTCCTGGATTCGAGCGCCAACGTGAGCCGCGGCATGCTCGCCTTGCACCCGGACGCGCGCGGCGTCAACGCTGGTTTCAACAGAAAAAAACTCTTCAAGCTTCATCGTGCGGAATGTGGCGGCCAGGAGTGGTCGGAGCCCCGTGAGCACAAAACTGTGCGACG
>CAMDJH010000326.1 GCA_945900455.1 Akkermansia muciniphila | reverse complement strand
TGCGCAGAAAATCAGGCTCCGAATTTCGCCTCTTTCTTTAAAAGCTTCACGAGCAGGTAATACACAACCACGCGGTACTTGTTCTTCGTGGCACGGCCGACGAGATCCAGGACATCGTCGATCGCCTTGTCGAGAGCGGGTCCGTCCGGCAGACCCAGTTTCTTGATCAGGAAATTATTCTTAATGCGCTCGATTTCTTTGGGATCACTGGCCGCGATGAGGGAGGCATCGTCGCGATAAATGGAGGGTCCGAGCGATTTTGCGATCGTGCGGAGCAGGGCTTCATCGGATTTCCCTTTGCTCTTCGTTTTTGCAAGGGCTGCGGCGTAGGTGGGGATCAGGTCGTCAAGTTTACTCATGGGATTCGCAGGATGATCTCATTGGGTGAGGTGCGACAATGCAAATCCGGGCAAGTACCGGCGGGAATGACTTCAACCGGGATAGTCCGACGCAGACAGAAATGTTTCTCCATTGCGGAAGTCGCTGATCCTTTCGTGGACGAAAGCACCCAACTCGCCAACTGGCGGCTCTTGCGCTACGCCACGTCCGGGATTTCGCGACCGTGAAAGCAAAAGCCCCGAGGCTCTGAACTTCGGGGGCTTTTGAAACTGAAGGAACGCAGGAACCGCAGATTCCACCCATACGGGCTGCCACTCGTGGCGATCGGCCGCTACATTTCCGGCGCACACTTTCATTTTCGGAGGCAAGGCCGCGCCCGGCTACTTCAAGGCCAAGCGCATCATCAAGCTCATCCGTGCCGTCGGCGACGTGGTGAACAATGCCCCCCCCGTTCGCGACCGGCTGAAACCGGTAACCCCATGGGTCGCCTGGTGACGCGATTCCGCACAATCTTCAGCCTCTTCTCTCGCGAAGCGCGGCACCTACGCCGGTCTAATCGAAAAGATCCCGTACCTGCAGGACATTGACATCACCGCCATAGAACTGGTGCCCGTGTTCCAATTCGACGCCCAGGACGCTCCGACCGGTCGTTCTAATTGCTTGGGTGACGCACCGATTTCCTTTTTGCGCCACCCAGGCTTGCAGCTCGCACCAAGACCCGCTCGGGCCGCTCGATCTTCGCCACTTCCATCCCGGTGAGTTCCCACGGCCCCATGCGGAGAAAGCCGGTGGCTACGAGCATCTCGGGATTGTTCGGGCCGATTTCATCCCCGGCGATCTGCTCGCGCACAAACTGGTCGTAGCGTTTGTCCGCATTGAAAGCTCGAACAACGTAATCGCGATAGCGCCACGCATTGCCGCGCTCGTAGTCATTGGCAAAGCCCGAGGTATCGGCGTAACGCGTTACGTCGAGCCAATGTTGCGTCATGCGTTCGCCGTAGTGGGGCGAGGCAAGTAAGCACTCGATCACCTTCGCAAACGCCTCCGCGTCCGGCAGCGGGTCATTCACGAACCCATCCACCGCCTCCGGCTTTGGCGGCAGTCCCGTAAGATCAAACGTCGCGCGCCGAATCAGCGTCACGCGATCAGCTGCCGGTGCAGGATGAAGATCGGCCGGCATTTTCGCCGCGATGAAGGCGTCGATGGGATTGCCAGAACTCTCGAGTGGCGACGGCTTCTTCACCGGCTGATACGCCCACAATCCCTCGGGCTTGTATCTGCGATTCGTCCATTCCGGCGACTGACCGCCCGACGTCACCGCCGTGACGCCATCCTCCGCCGACCACTTCGCTTCGTTCGCCTTCGCGACGATTTGCACCCGCGCCTCGTCCGGCCAGGGCGCACCGCCCGCGATCCATTCTTTGATCCAGGCGACTTGTTCCGCGTAGAGCTTGTCCGCCTCCTTCGGCGGCATCGCCTTCCAATCGTCGTCGTGTGCACGCGTAACCGCAAGAAAGAGTGGACTCTCCTCAGGCTTGCCCTCGATAAACGCGCGCTTTCCGCTGTCGCCGCCGATCAGCGTGGATACGCGCGTCCGCATGTCCAGCCCGCCCTTCATTTTCGCATCATCCTTGCCGTGGCACGCGAGACACTTTCCGGCAAAGAGTGGTGCAACACGGCGCACGAAAAGAAGCTCTGCCTCCCCGGCCCAAGCCGCGCAAGTCAACTGGAGAAACAGAACGAATACGGCAAAGGGCTTCACGGAAGGAAGAGAAACTCGTTCGAATTGAACCGTGCACGGCAAAGAGTGTCGAGTCCTCTCTCTGGGTGGCGAATTAGGGGTCAGGGATGACTATTAATGATAAGCATTCGCTTTTGACGCTCCGCTATTAACTACATCGTCCCGACCGACTTAAACCGCCCGTGCTCAAAGGACAGGTCGTAGGTAAATTCCGTCGGCGGCGTGACCTTCGTCAGCGTCATTTCGCCGTGGCCGGATTTCTTGCCGTCCCACGAGACGGCTGCGCCCGCGCCCGAAGCCGGTCCCGAGAAGGTGCGCTTCATCGTGGGATCCATCTTCAGATTCCAAGCGGTCCACTCCTCCCAAGTCCCGAGGTCCGCGGCAATGCCGAAGACCCTCTCCGACGACGCCTTCACGACGGTGGACCGTTCAACGTGATACTGCGCAGGCAACAAGTGCCCGGCGACCGCGAACAGCGCCACGAAAACCAGCAGGAAGACCAGGATGCGTTTGATGAGCTTCATAAGATCCGGAATATGTTCGCGCGCCACCGAAACACAATCCGGGCCAATGCCCCAGCCGAAAAAATCCAGAAAGCGGAGACTGCCGGCGCAGTCTCCGCTTCGAGTGGGAATGAGCGCGCCTGCCCGCTCATTGATGGGCAAGGTTCCGGGGGACTCCGGAACGGCGGATATCCTCAACTACTTCTTCTTTTTGTCGGACGGAATATGCATCGCGAGGAGTTGGCCGCCCTCGTATAGTTCGCCTGCAATCGTGTAGTGCGCCTGCACATCGAGCAGGAACCAGCCTTCCCCGAGGATGTCATCCATTGCGATCACACCCGAGGATTCCTCATCCTGCGTGAGGAAGCCCGGTGCGCCGAGCGTGAAGCGCGCGGGGTCATGCTGTGCGATCATTTCCAGCGCGCCGGTGGCGATGGTGTAGCTCCAGATTTTGCCGATGTGGGCCTGGTTACCTACGTCTTCCTGGAGGATGATCTTGCCCCGTCTGTTGATCGTGATGTTGTCCATCATCTTCGGCCCGGTCGTGCCATCAAGGAGGACCGTTGCCGTGCCACCGAGCTCCGGATTGGCCGGATCAACAAAACGCATCCGCCAGAGACGGCTCTTGCCCGCGAAGCTGGCGGTGGTGACAAAGTATAGGTCCTTTAAATTGCTCGGATCCCAACAGCTGTCTTCCGGACGGTTGAAACTGGTCGCTCCCGCAGCCACCGTGTTCGCCTCAAGCTGCGCACCCGTCAACGCGGTGACATCGCCAAGGTTCACGACCGAAAAGGCCCCGCTGGTGAAGATCGTCGCGTCCGTCTCCAAGGAGAGTCCGTCGACTTTGATTGCATACGTCGTGCCGTTCTTCAAACCCGCCGCCGCCAGGTCATCGGGAGACGAACTTTTGTCCCCGGAATAAATATAAACCTGACCCCCGGTGCCATCGTCGGTTCCGACAACTATGGTCTTATCCCCAGTTGCAGGGTGGGCTACGGAGTTTTCCCAGGAAAACTTGCCGAGCGATGGCAGCTCAAAGCTGCTGCCGTCGAGGAAATGAGCGAATGCGCGGCCTTCGATGCCGGATTCCTCACCGTTCATATAGATGCGGCCTTTGTAGCCAAACCTGGTCTTTTTGTTATAAAATGCCGAAAGCGCGGGAAGATCGCCGGAGCAAAACCGGCTGAGAGGCCCGGCCAAAGGGAGATAGCTCTGAGTCGCATTGTCCCACCGTTTGACAGTCTTCATCAGATCTTCGCCTTCCAGAACGGTGAGGCTCTTCTTCTCGATGATCCACTTTGAGACGAAGGCCCCATTAAAGCCATGATCGCGCGGAATGCCACGAAATGGGTCGAGCTTGGTCGCATCGATTTCATGATTCATGAGCAGAGTGAAGGTTCCCGGTCCATGACGATTGTCCCGCCCGTCGCGATCGTCCTCGTCCTTTTCTTCATCGTTGTCGAAGGCGCCAAGTCCGTCCGGTATGCCAACCATGGCATAAGGAATGGCGGTATGCCGCTGGGTGTTAACAGAATCGCCACTGGTGAGTATTGATTCGATATACACGGCAGGCCGCGTCGGAATAATGTAAGGCGTCTGCGAGCTGCTGGGTGCCGTGAAGTCGTCTGCAACGCCGGACGTGATTCCGCCGAGTGGTGCCGCGAGCAGCAGACCATTGAGCCATAGTTTCTTGATTGTCATGTTGTTCTAAGGAGTTTGCTTTGTTATTAGGGCGAACGAGTCGCCGGGATCCATGAATAACCAAGCGCCCGTTTTTGGGCAACGGCGGGAGGGTGAAGGTCTTGTTACGTTCCTGTGGCGGCTCAGTTGGCCATGATCGAATCCGTGGGGAGAATACCGCTGCAAATCTTGTCGGATCCGCGTGCGCTGTCCGGCTATGACGACCAATGCATCCTGCTCGCGGACGTTCGGCACCGCCCGTTTCGATGACGCGGCGACGGTGCGATCCGCTACTGCAGCATCGTCGTGCGCTCCTGGATCCAGGCCAGGTCGCGACTTCTTGACGCGGACAGGTTGTGATTGATGCGTTGTCCCAAGGTCGCGTTGCGGAAGGTTCTTGGGTCGAACCAGCGGTGCGCCTCGACGTGACCATCGGTATAGGATACCACGCCGCCGCGGTTATGGTGCGTCGCGGGAAGGTGGAAGAACTGGTCCGATCCAATGCCTGGCATGAGAACGATAAACGCCGGAGTGCAAAGGCTCTGCGGGGTCAGGTCCTGGGTCAGAAAAATGGCGGCCGGAGCCGGGATGTCCGTGAGCTTGGAGAGCGCCCGGTAGCGAGGGGACAGCCGCGTGCGCATGTCGGCATTCGGGCCCAGATATAGGTTCATTGAGTAACTGCGCACCTGGGGAATGGGGCGGCCGCGGCTGACGATATAGGTGGTCCGGTCCGACGGGCATTTATAAATGTCCTTAACCGAGAGATAGGGCGCGAAGGCCGCGTAGCGCCGGTCCACGAGGTAGGCGACGTTTGTGAAGGCGTTGACGAAGTTGTGGTAGCCCCCCAACACCCACAGTTTGGGACCGGTGCCATTGGCTGAATCGACCTCGCCATTGGCGACAAGGGCGTCCGCGGAATCACTGCTGTAAAGCGCGGCCGTGAGGGCCAGTTGCTTTTGATTATTGAGGCACTGGACGCGCTGGGCCTGCTGCTTGGCCCCGGACACTGCGGGCAGCAGCAGTCCGCTGAGAATGGCGATGATCGCGATGACAACCAGCAACTCGATCAGCGTGAAGCCGGCCGACGGAACCCGTGGAACTGGAGGGACCATTGATCCTGCATTTTCGCGATCCGGCGGAAGAAATGCACCTGCAAAATCGAACGTACCAAGCCGCGCCGTGCATCTTGAAGTTGTCGGTAGAGGTTGTCGTGCTGCGACAACCCCGCCCGCGTCCAGCGGGCGGACAGGGCCGCTACGGGGTTCGTGCCGCGCCTGAGCGGCGCGGCGTCCGCTACCGTCGCCGACAACATCGGGATACACCACACGCCGCGCGCTAGACAATCTTTGAGACTGTCATTTTCCCCTCGCATAAAAACCGCAAACCGGGAGAGGCCAGCCATCGCGACAGGCCCCGATTTCCGGATTTATTTCCGGAAATGGGAGGTCATTCCGGGGGACCTGGCCTGAATTGATTTGTGAATTGATTTGGGCACGATAAAATGGGCTCAGCTCCCCTTACCGAAACAGTGATGAAAAGCACCCTTGTCCAACCCTATTTATTCTTCGGCGGCCGCTGCAAAGAGGCGCTCGATTTCTACGCCATTGCGATCGGTGCGCAGGTGGACATGCTCATGCTCTACAAGGACAGCCCTGAAGCGCCGCCGCCAGGGGGTTCTCCGGCTTTGCTCCTGGCGGTGAATGCAGCAGTTGATCGCCGGAATTCGGCGACTGATGACGAAACCCGGGCGGTGGCGCCATTATTGATAGCAGGACACCGCCTGAAATAGCTGAG
>CAMDJH010000325.1 GCA_945900455.1 Akkermansia muciniphila | reverse complement strand
CGAAACGGCTACTGGCAGCAGTTATTCCCACACGCGCAGTTCTCCGTCCAGCCTTCTGGCTGACCACAATCTCTTCGCAATCTCAGCGCATTTTTTATCTCATCTTACTGTCACTCGAGAAAACCACCCTTTCCGTGAGATGCACCCAGCCGCCGGTCCGGACGGTGCATCCCGAACTTGTTGGTAGAGGTTGTCACGCTGCGACAACCCCTTGTTGGTAGAGGTTGTCGCGCTGCGACAACCCCGCCCGCGTACAGCGGGCGGACAGGGCCGCAGCGCGGTTCGTGCCGCGCCTGAACGGCGCGGGGACGCCGCAGCGCGGCGTCCGCTACCTTCTCCAACAACGTCGGGATGCACGGCTGCCCGGAAGTTGTCAGTAAACGCGAGAAATCGCCCGACCCGGGTCAACGGACTGCGCACCGCTCACACCGGTGAAACTCCGAAACGGTCCAAGAACGCCAGCTGAGCGTCGCGGTCCGGCAGATCTTCCAGGGTCGGATTGTTCAAAAACCGAAGCGGATAGGCCGCATCCAGGGATTGAACATCCACGGTGTTTGCGGCGACGGAAAAAAACGCGCGCCAGGCCCCGCACCCGATGATGAACCGCGATTCTCCCCGCCGTCGGATACGCCGTGAGCGGTGGGGCGTTGGATCGCGAGCGAGCAATTCGATTAGGCGCGGCCGAAAATCGATTTGCCAGTGCGCGAGCAGCCATTCCGCCTGCATCATAGCCGTCGGTGAAAACTGGACGCCGAATGCGGGGGGTAACTCCAAGCCCGATTCAACTTCATCGAGCCAACCCGCCCGCGCATCCGGGAAGGAATCAAAGGCCGGGATGTAAGGCTTTATGTCAAATATCGGCGTGCCGTCCACGAGATCACAGGGGCCCAGGATGAGCCGTCGCCGTTCTACCCCGATCAGTTGAACGGGCGTGAGGCCGAGCGGATTCGGTCGGTGGGGCGATCGGGTCGCGAAGACGCCTCGGCGCCGGGCCGGGCCCCGCGGTGGCAGCACCAGCGGCCGCCAAGACGAATTGCGATGAAACCACCAGAGTAGCCAGACACGTGAAAACCCCGCCAGATCCTGGAGAGCCACCTGGTGACGATTATCCGGCAGCATTTCGAGGACGTTTCGCTCCGCCTGAGTTTCCATCGGCTGATGCAGTGCCTGAAATTTCACCTGCTTCTGCGTGCGGATGAATCCAATCGGATGCAATGTTAACGACCGCGGTTCAGGAACTTCCATGGTATTCAATCCGAAGCAAACATAGAGAACCAAGATTCTTCCTGGCAATCCCTGCCTTCGTTTCGTCGGATGCAGAGCAAGCGAGCTAGCTACGGAGGGGCGACAGAGAATTTCGCAACAACAGGGCGCGTTACACTCCGGCTCCGTCGCCCCTGACGCGGCTTACCGATCGGACGATGTCATCCTGGCCCATCGAGCACGAGCGAATCCAAGTCCTGGCAGCCGCGTTGGGCCGGATCCATTGACGGGTACCATGTCCCGGTCGGGACATTGGTTGTGTAGGCATGGCCGATTGTCTTTCCAAGTCACAAGCCCGAAAATGGCCAGGTTCCAGGGCTGCTCGACAGCCGCGTTTATTTTCTACAGCCCTACACCCCATTCACGCAGGGCTGCATCAAGCCTGCCTGGGAGCGCCGGCATCCTGCCGGCGGGTTCCGATTCCACGCGCTGGCAGGATGCCGGCGCTCCCAGCCGCAGCTCAGTGGCCTCCGATTCATGAGCTTGATGCAGCCCTGCCATTCACGGTCGGTCCGTGATTGATTCTTTCCTCCGCGCGAGATTTACCCCAAGTTCTTGCGCCCAAGCAGCAATTCCCGAATGGATATCGAACCGACAAACCCACCCACTCCTCCTGCTACCAAACAGCCTGCGGACGGCCTTAACCCAACGGTGCCCCATCGGCGGCGTCCGCGTTATTCTGGAAAATATCCGCGCCGCTTCGAAGAAAAGTATAAGGAATTGGATCCGGCCCGCGATGCGGCGACCTTTGAGAAAATCCTGGCTTCCGGCAAAACTCCGGCGGGGACACACCGGCCGATTCTTGTGGCTGAAATCCTGGAGGTTATGAAGTTGGTTCCCGGATCGGTCGTTGTGGACTGTACCCTGGGCTACGGCGGACACGCCACAGAGATTCTTACCAGGATTCAACCGGGAGGACGGCTCATCGGACTCGATACCGATCCCGTCGAACTGCCCAAGACGGAGGCGCGACTGCGATCAGGCGGTTTGAGTACTGACACCTTTTCGGTGCACCGCAGCAACTTCGCGGGATTGCCCGCCATTCTCGCCAAATGCGGTCTGGACGGTGCCGATGCGATCCTCGCCGATCTAGGGGTTTCGTCGATGCAGCTGGATGATCCCGTGCGGGGATTCTCCTTGAAGCACGATGGCCCCCTCGACATGCGCATGAATCCGCATCGAGGTCAGCCAGCCTCAGCCTGGTTGGAAAAAATCTGGCCCGCGCAATTTGCCGCAGTGCTATTGAAGAATGCGGATGAAGCGCGCGCGCCGCTCCTCGCCCCGCGACTGGCGGGTCAGCGATTTTCCACCACGCGTCAACTCGCGGACGCCATCCGCTCGGTGCTGCCCAACGCGGCACCGAATGACGTCGAAATGACCCTGCGACGCGTGTTTCAAGCCATTCGTATTGCGGTGAATGACGAGTTCTCAGCGCTCGATGCTCTGTTGCGCCAGGCCCCCGCATGCCTCAATTCGGGCGGTCGCATCGTGGTACTAACCTTTCACTCCGGTGAAGATCGGCGGGTTAAGAGTGCGTTTGCGGGAGGAATTCGCGACGGAACCTACTCTGAAATCTCCACCGCACTCATCCGACCATCCGCCGAGGAATGCCGCAGCAATCCGCGGTCGTCGCCAGCGAAGCTCCGTTGGGCGCGGCGTGCGGCGCCGAATGCTGGGGAATCGACGTGACGCGAAGCGAATGAAGGAAACGAAGGCAGGCAAAGACACGAACATTCTTTGTTCACTTTTTGAACGTGCGAACCCGGTTACGTACCTCTTGCTGTGACTTGCAAACTCAATCACAGTTTTCCACACAATGAACTGGGATGAAATGTATCAAAAAGGGGAGGTATTTTGGGATAAAGGCGCGCCGTCGCCGCCGATGAAGCAGTATCTGCAGCGCCAGACGCTGCGTGGGCGCGCGCTGGTGCCGGGCTGCGGCCGCGGGCATGAAGTGGCGCTTGCGGTGGAGCACGGATTGGAGGCGACGGGCTTGGACATCGCGCCGACGGGGGTGGCCGAGGCGCGCGCGCGGTATCCGCATCTGGCAGAGTGCTTCTTCACGGGGAATCTGTTTGATCCACCGGAGGAGATGCGCGGCGCATACGATGTGGTGCTGGAGCACACGTGCATGAGCGCGCTGCCTCCGACGTTGCGCGCTGAATACCGGCGCGGCATTGACCTGACGCTGCGGAGCGGGGGTTTGCTGATTGGAGTGTGGTTCATCAATCCGGATCTCGACCCGGGCGAGGAGGGGCCTCCTTACCCTTTCAGCGTGGCTGATCTGACGGCGCTTTTTGCGGACGGCTATGAAATCGTGGAAGATTATGTGCCGCAGGTGGCCTTTACCGGGCGGGAAGGACGGGAGCGGTTGCGCGTGTTGCGGCGCAGGGTGGGATGATGTGAGCTCGTTCGCTTTTTTCTTCGGAGACAACTGTTTGAACTTCCGCTTTGGCAATTCGCTGATGAGTTTACCAACCGCTATGCCCGATTGCTCGAAGAGGTTCGAAGGGACCAGAATGCGTCTTTTGACAACCGATCACTGACGACCGATTCCGCGTGATAACAATCCCGAATCCACCTGAATGGGCGACCCTTTCAGCAATGTTGAAGCAGAATGCCGCAACCTTCGGTCCGCGGGCGGCGCTGCTCAGCGACGGAAGCGAACCGCTCTCACACCAGGAGTTGTGGGATCAAGTGAGGGCGACCGTGACGACGCTCAATCGGTTGGGGGTGGGACGCGGTGACCGCGTTGCAATCGTTCTACCACAGGGTCCCGATCTGGCGGTGACCTTTCTAGCGGCGGCGGCCGGCGCGACGGCGGCGCCCCTCAATCCCGCTTATCTCGAAAAGGAATTCTCATTTTACCTGGCCGATTTGCAGGCGCGGGCGCTGATTCTTCCCCAGGGTAGTGATTCCCAGGCACGGGCCGCAGCAATGTCGCTCGATGTGCCAGTGATCGAATTGATGGCAGAGGCCGGGGGCACGGGGCGGTTTCAATTATCCGGCACACCCCGACCGCTCGCGACGTCCGGGGGATTTGCCGAGGCCGACGATGTCGCGCTGGTACTCCACACCTCCGGGACGACCTCTCGTCCGAAGAGGGTGCCGCTCACTCATACCAATCTGGTCGCCTCCATCCGGCACATCCGGGCGACGCTCCAACTCCAGCCCACGGACCGATGCCTGAATGTGATGCCGCTGTTTCACATTCACGGCCTGGTTGCGTGCGTTTTGGCGTCGCTGGGAGCGGGCGGCAGCACCGTCTGCACTCGGGCGTTTGCGGCGGCAGAATTCCCCAGTTGGTTGGAACGTTGGAAGCCAAGCTGGTATTCGGCGGTGCCCACGATGCATCAAGCCCTCCTCGCTCACGCGCAGAACCTGGGAATTCAGCCGGTGAAAAGTTCGCTGCGGTTCATCCGTTCCTCGTCCGCGGCGTTACCGCCGCCGGTGATGGCGGGATTGGAAGAGGCGTTCGGAGTCCCCGTAATCGAGTCCTACGGAATGACGGAGGCGGCGCACCAGATGGCCAGCAATCCGCCGCCTCCGGGTGTGCGGAAGCCGGGCTCCGTCGGGCTCGCCGCCGGACCGGAAGTGACCATTCTCGGCGAGTTAGGTGAAACATTGGCCTCCGGCCGGACGGGCGAAGTGGCCATTCGGGGCCCGAACGTGTTCCGTGAATATCCGAATAATCCGGAGGCCAACGCCACGGCGTTTTGCCAGGGTTGGTTTCGGACGGGGGACCAGGGGTATCTCGATGGGGAAGGCTATCTTTTCATCACCGGCAGGCTGAAGGAACTTATCAATCGCGGTGGCGAAAAAATAGCGCCGCGTGAAATTGATGAAGTGTTGCTAGCATATCCGGGGGTGCAGCAGGCGGTGGCGTTTGCCGTTCCGCATCCGTCACTCGGTGAGGACGTGGCCGCGGCGGTGGTCCTGAAGGAGGGTGCAGGGGTGTCCGAAGCGTCGTTGCGCGAGTTTGTGCTCGATCGGTTGCCGGCATTCAAGGTGCCCAGCCGCATCATCTTTGTGAATGACATGCCCAAGGGGCCGACTGGAAAGCTTCAACGGATCGGACTGGCTGGGCGGTTGGCGACAGCGCTGGTCATTGCGTACGAAGCGCCGGCATCGGACACCGAACGGCTGGTGGCAAGGACGATTTGCGAGGTGCTGGGCCGTGAGGCGATGGGGCGGAACGACAATTTTTTCTCGATGGGTGGCGACTCCTTGCGAGCGACGCAAGTGTTGACGCGCCTCGGGCAGGCCTTGGGAATCCAAATCGCTGTTCCGACCATTTTCCGATGCCCGACGCCTGCGCTGCTGGCCAACACCCTCGATTTGATGAGGGCACTCGAAATTGACGCGCTCGCCGCGGAGTTGGAGAAATTACTTCCCGAGGAAAGAGCCAGGCTGCTCAGCAATCTATGAAATGTCGCTGATAGAGAGCCGAGGCGGGCATTCCATCGTTCGAGATTCACTCCGCCGTGTACCATCCTCGCCGCGATTTGATCATTGCCACTGTGAAATGAACGCCGTGAATGTCTCCATCAGCTTGGCCGACAGACTCAAAGAGTTGCCGCCAGAGAAACAGGCCCGCCTCAAGAAGCGAATGGTTTCTGGCCTGTGTTCCGGGAGTGCACTTGTTTTCTTCCTTCAATACATTACGAGCGGATCATGGAAATATTCGGAGGTCATGCGGAGTGGGTGACAGAATCGAGCGAGCTTCGCCCGGCCTTGGAACGGGCCTTGTCCGCGGGCGGGTGCATCTCACGGAAACGGTGGTTTTCGAGTCAGCGATTGTTGAACGGAAGAATTCTTCATTTTTCCCGGGACTCTGATTTCGATTTCTGAAACGCTCCGCGGCCAATGGTGCTGCCGAGCAGAATGCAAGGGCGCGACTTTGG
>CAMDJH010000324.1 GCA_945900455.1 Akkermansia muciniphila | reverse complement strand
ATCCAGGATGGCCTGCTCAGCGGGTTGGAGGGGATCTCGCTTCGGTTTACCCATCCCGGGAGCATGGAAAACTTCGGGAAGGTTGTCCCGCAAAATCGATCATCCCCTTCAACCTCAATCTCTTAATCACTTTGAAAAGCGCGTCCTGGTGCCCTGGGGCGCATCCTGAAGTTGTTGGAATGACGACAGAAGCAAACGAGGGAAGCGAAGGCAGACAAAGACAAGAAGATTCTTTGTTCACTTTATGAACGTGCGATTCCTCAGGCCCAAAGGGCCGTCATCCCTTAGCCCAGGCCAGCGGCCTGGGTATCGGTGCGGCCGCGGTCAGCGGCCTGTAGGGTCGCGATTTGATTGGCGGGATATCCCATTCATCGCCCCTCGTTGAGGTGCCATCATTGGTTATTCCCAGTTACCCAGGCCGTTGGCCTGGGCTGAGGAATCGCGGGCCGTTGGCCCAAAAGAACCTCTTGTAGGCCGGGTGCCCTCACCCGGCATCTATCAGATCCAAAATGAGAACGGCTGCTACGCAGCGTAGTGGCAGTCAACGTTCTCTTCACAAATCACGACGAATCCGTCCTTTGGAATTTAAAATCTCCAACAACTTCGGAAAGCGCCCCGTACCTGTCTCCCGGTGCATTCACGCGTTTTTCGAGTCGGCAATACGTCTCGCTGCGATATCAAGAGTCGTGAGACTGGGTCCTGGCGGAACCAGCGGTAGTTCTGACAACCGTGCCAGCGGCTGATCGCACACCCCCTGCAGCAACGTCTGGAAGGCAGACGCCAGGCGATGGATCGTTGCGGCATCGAAGAGATCCGTCCGGTACTCCCAGCGGGCACGCAAGCGGGCGCCCTCCACAAAGAGCGTGACGGACAGATCAAATTTCGCCGTCTCAAGCTCCACTTCCAGCGGTTCGATTTCGAGCCCCGGCAGAGCGAAATGCTGCCGCGGCATGTTCTGCAACGTGAAGAGGATGCCGAAGAGCGGATGCCGGCTTAAATCACGCGGTGGATGGAGTTCGGCCACGAGTCGATCGAACGGCACATCCGAGTGCTCAAAGTCTTCGGCGACGCGGCTCCAGAGCTGCCGGAGAAAGTCGCGGAAGGGAGGATCCCCCGATACGTCCCCTCGCAGGACCAGCGTGTTGACAAAAAAGCCGATCAAGCGCTCGAGTTGGACCGGTTGCCGGTTGCCGATGACTGTGCCTACGGCGACGTCCACCTGACCGGTGAACCGATGCAGCAGTAACTGGAACGCTGCCAGTAACGTTCCATAGAGACTCACATGCTCCCGGGTACCGAGTGCCGTGATCCCGGCCACGATGGATTCCGTGATCCACGAAACGAAGACGCTCCCCTGGGAGGATGCCCGGGCGGGTCGCGGCCGATCCGTTGACAGGTCAAGCGGTTCAAGACCCTCGAGACGGTGTTTCCAGTAATTGAGCTGGGAACCGAGCCGTACCTCATACCCGGGTTGTCGCTGCCAGACCGCGAAGTCGCCGTACTGAATCTCCAAATCGGGCAAGGGCGATGATCCACCCGCCAAGAACGCGGAATAGAGCGTGGTCAATTCATCGGTCAGTACCGCCTTGGACCATCGGTCGGAGAGGATATGATGCATCGTGAGCCGCAGCACATGCTCTTCCCGGGCAAGTCGAATCAGCGCAACCCGCCACACCGGCCCCCGCTCCAGGTCGAACGGTTGGCGGGCGTCGGCCAGCAGGTGATTGCGGCATTGCATTTCACGTTCCGATACCGGCACCGAACTCAGGTCCACGATTTCCAGGCGCATTGGGATATCTCGGGAGATCACCTGTCTTCCTTCGCCGTTGCGCATTCGAAACACGGTGCGGAACGTCTCGTGGCGTCGAATGATCTCCCGGAGGCTGCGCTCCAGGATCTCGACGTTCAGGACACCGAGCAGACGCATCGCCCAGGGCAAATTGTACAGAGTGGAATGCGGGTGCAGCTGGCCATGGAACCAAAGCCGTTGCTGTTGGAACGAGAGCGGAAACTCTTCATCGTTTGAGCCTCGTCGGCGCAACGGCTCCGCCGCCGGCTCCGGCGTAGCGCCAAGTCCGCCGCCCGACATCACCCGATCCGCTAACCAGCAGACGGTCGGATTCTCCAGAAACCGGCGCAGGGGCACGGTGACCTGGAAAGTTGCCCATACCCGCGCCAAGACGCGGGTCGCCGCGAGGGAGTGCCCGCCCAGCTCGTAAAAACTGTCGCGCACTCCGACGGGTCCGCACCGGAGAACGTCATGCCAGATTCCGGCAATGACCACATCGGGGGGTCGCATCGGCTTGACGGGACTGCGCGGTATCTCCTCAACGTAGCCTTGGATCGACGTCAAGGCGACGCGATCTAACTTGCCGTTCGATGTGCGAGGAAAGGATTCAACGAAGATGAATTCAGACGGCAGCATTGGCTCGGGGAATTGTCGTCGAAGGCGGCCCCGAAGTTCCGTTGGATCCAGTCCTCGCTTGGATTCGGCCACGATGAAGGCAACGAGCAGGGGCTCGCCGTCGCGGTCACTGCGGACTGTCACCGCCGCCTGGCGGACGCCAGGATGGTTTCCGAGCGCCGCTTCGACTCCCTGCAGGTCCACCCCAAGTCCTCGGATCTTGACACGCAAGTCCCGCCGGCCCACGTACACAAGGCAGCCGTCCTGATGTCGGATCGCGAGATCCCCCGTGTGAAACTGGCAGTCACTCCCCGCATCAACCCCACGCCGAAAAGCCGCTGCCGTCAGATCCGGTCGTCGCCAGTATCCCGGAGCGACAGCCGGGCTGCGAACCGTGATCTCGCCAACCTGATCCACGCCCACATCGCGGCCGCTATCGTCCACCAGTCGCAACTCCACGCCCGGCATCGGGCGACCGATCGGCACCGTATCGCCCTCGGTGGGTTCGTCGTGATTCATCAGATGCGCCGCGAAGCTGCCGGCTTCCGTACACGAGATTGCATTCTCCAGAAGGCAGTTTTTTGGGAAATGCCGCTGAAACGCCTCGAAATCCCTCCGCAACGCCTTCTCACTGCTCAATCGGACCAATCGGACATCCGGGAAATGTTGATCGGGCGCCAGTGTCTGGACAAAATACCTAAAGACGGAGGACGGCGCTGTGAAAGCGGTCGCGCGACGCTCCAGCAACCAGTCCGCGAGACTATCGATCCCCTGCTCGCGTAGATCGAATGCGAGCACGGTTGCCCCGCGCAGTAGTGCTCGAAAAAGGTTCGCTGTGCCGTTGCCTGTATTGTACGCGGCGAGGAAGCAATACCGGTCGTCTTCGGTCAGCGCCTGGTCACCGGTCAAGGCTTGCACGCCCCAGACGAGATTGCGGTGAAGCCGGATCACGCCCTTGGGGCGCCCCGTCGAGCCCGACGTAAAAATTAGGCACGCCGGTGCCTCGGTCGGGACCGTCCACGTTGGATTCTCATCGGAAAATGTCTCGTCGGAATCGCCCTCGATCAGACGTTTGCAACCCGACGGCAGCAACGAACGGGCATCGTCCGAATTCTCGCGGTCCACGAATACCCATCCCGCCGCTACCTCCTCCAGAATTTCCCGAGTGCCCTTATCTGGTCCCAGCACATCCAGCACCACGGCGATCCGGCCCGCTTTGAGTATCCCGAGCAGCGCTGCCACGGGACCTGAGCCCTGGCGCATTCGGATTCCCACCCGCTGTTCGGCGTCAGGACAGCACGCCCGGACCAACCGTGCCAGTCGATTAGCACGGCAGTTGAGCTCTTCGTAGGTAACGCATTCCGTGGACGAGTGATAAGCGATTCGAGTGGCATGTAACCGGGCCTGTCGTTCAAAAGCGGTTCCGATCGACTCGGACGGCGAATACGTCGCCGCGCAAATATTCTCTGCCCGCTCTGGGTGGATGCCTGTTTCGCTCACGGGTAAATCGTCTGGGTACGGGTGTAGAATTCTCGATCCGATTCGCCATGCTCAGGCGGCCCGATCCCCGAGGCCTTCCAACCGCCGAAAGGCAGATCGACATCCGCCCCGGCCGTGGCGCGGTTGATCTTCAAAATTCCCGCCTCGGCTTCAGACAAAAATCGGCGTTGCCGGTCTGCCGAACTTGAGAAGAGCGATGCAACGAGCCCCTGCCGGACGCCGTTGCAACGTGCCATCGCCTCGTCCCATGTGTCCGCCGACTGAACGACGAGGACTGGGCCGAAGGTTTCTTCCTGAACCAACTCGTCGGCTGGATCGTCGCATACGGCAATGACCGGCGGATGATACGCCCCGGCGAGCATCCACTCGTCGGACACCGGTCCGGCTCCTCGCGCCAGCGGTTGAATCAAGCGGATGTTGCGGGCTCGTGCCCTGCCAATAGCCGCCGCGACGCGATCCCGCTCCGCGGTGGAAATCATGGGCCCGATATGGGTGCTCGGGTCGAGCGGATCGCCTATGCGGAGATTCGCCACCGCGGCGGACAACAGCGATAGGAATTGGTCAAGGCAATGCCGCTCGACAACCACCCGCCGGTTTGCCGTGCAACGCTGCCCTGCCATGGCGAAGGCCCCTTCGGCGATGACTTCCGCCGCCCGCGCGAGGTCCGCATCGGACCAGACGACGGCTGCATTATTGCCACCGAGTTCGGCCTGCAGCGGAATATGCCTTCGGGCGCAAATTTCCTGCGCCGAATAGCCGGCGGAAAGAGAGCCCGTCAGGGTCACCGCCGCCACCGCTGGATGCTCCATCAGGAACTCCGCCGTCGACCGATCGCCGAGGACGACGTTGACAACTCCCGGTGCAAGTCCGCATTCATGGAGTTGTTGGAGAACTCGGAGTGCGACCGTCGATCCCGCCGGCGCCGGCTTCCAGACGACTGTATTCCCGTAAGTGATCGCGGCACCCAGTTTTCCCAGCGGCAGAAAGAGCGGGTTGTTCCACGGCGTGATGAGCGCAATCACTCCCACCGGGCACCGCCGCGGATGGGGGCCTTGCTTCAGCGTAGTCCTTGCATCCTCGACCGCACGCCGGGCAAGCGCGTGGAGTTGGGCGACCGCGCCGGCGATCTCGTCGCGCGCGTAGCGGATCGGTTTCCCTGTCTCCCGCACGATCTCCTCGGGCCAGCCGGAATCCGCCGCAATTCGCTCCGCGAACCGCGTCAACACCTCGGCCCGGAATTCTACCGATCGACCCAACTCTTCTCGCTGCGCCCGCCGGGCGGCCTCCACACTCGACGCAACGTCACTGGCATCCCCGACGGGGATCGGATCCAGCATCGTTTCGATCCGGCAGGGTGAATGGCGGGAGAGGACGCGTCGCCCCACACGGAATTCCTGATGACCGTCAACGACCGCCACCGGTAACCGTCCTTCAACCGCCGGCGATGCCGCGCTCGAAGACGTTGGCGCGGCGATTCGTTCCACCAACTCTCCAACCGTGAGAAACCGGGCAACACGGGACGCCAGATAGCGGCGTGTGATCGCCGCGTGAAGCGGGTCGTTGCTCGCCACTGCGTCGTCTGCGATCCAGACGTCAAACCCTCGCTCGTACGCATCCAACGCGGTTGCCCGGACGCAGGCGTGCAGGTGAACGCCGGCCAGCAGGAGGGTGTCAGCACCAAACTGGCGCAGGACGTGATCGAGCTCGGAGCCGCCAAACCCGCTGAAGAATCGCTTGTGCACAACGATCTCGATCTCGGAAGCGGCCGGGTTCAATTCGACCGGTGGCTGGTGCCCCTCGGTGCCACGGACGCACTGCCACCTGCCCAAGCGTTTCCAGTGCGGCATGCGCTCGTCCGATTCGCGTTCGACGGTGGTCCAGACGTGCACGACGGGCACCCCGTGCTGACGACACGCGTTCAACAGGCGGGCGGCGCGCTCGACGACAAACCCCGCGGTCGGTTCCAAGCCGAATCCCACGAGGTAGTCCCGCTGCAAGTCGACGAGGAGGAGGACGGACTTCACGTCACCCAGCGGACCGTACTAAGCCAGCCTAAAGCCATCGTCTTTCGTCCCGTTCACACCCGGAACTTGGGATCGCGGATGTGCACCCAGCAGTGGACATGCGGCGATCCACGGAAATACCAGACCATATCGGGCCCCTCGATCTGCCACACGTCCCAGACACCGTCATTCCCCAGATCGCCCTGCTTGAAAAACGCGAGGCTTAGGTTTTCGATGCCTTGAGCTTCCACCAACTTCATCGCTTCGTCGGTATCCGGCTTCC
>CAMDJH010000323.1 GCA_945900455.1 Akkermansia muciniphila | reverse complement strand
TCGGCGGCGCGGACCGACATCAACAGGCAAAGGGCCAGGCCGACGGCCGGCAGGAGCCGAGGTTTGCGGGCGAACATGGCGGGCACGGCGGCAGGCATCATGGTGGGTTTTGTATTTGAAACAGGAGACCGGGGCAGGAGCGGATCCTGTCCAAGGGTGTTTCGTTCAGATGAACCAAGGTAATTTCAAAAACAAGCGCGCCGTTATTTTCTGCATGTCCTCGAATCGCGCGACCAAGCCTGCTCGGCCTGAGGAGGCAATTCCACGGCGATCACAATTTTTCATCCGCCGGACCCCGCCGCCGATTTCATCGACCGCCAACATCAGTTCGCACCCGACGGCCGCTTCGGCCAGTTCAGGTAGCGATGGAGAAAGTCGAAGGTCCCCTGCCCGTGGATCATGTGGGGCCCGTCGAAATACTCCATTGAAGTGCGTTCCGGAATGCCGAGCCGGAAATACAGCCGGGCCACGCGCGAATATTCCGCCGCGGCCCACTCCAGCGGCGCGACGCGGTCCTTGTAGCCATGTTCGACCATGAAGGGCCGCGGCGCGATCAACGCCGCCATTTCTGCGTAGTTGAACGTGTTCGCGAGGTTAAACTCGGTGGTCTCATACGCGATGGTGTAAGCAAAGGGATTCTTGTCGTAGTGCGTGGTCGTCATCTTGGGCACGTAGTCGTTGAAATCGCCCGAACAGATCGAGAGGCAGTAGCCTTCCAGCAGGGCCGGGACGCGCATGGCCGTCTTGCCCCCATATGAAAGCCCGTAAAAGCCGATCCGCGGCGGATCGACGAACGGCTGCTGGACCAGCCACTCCAATACGCGCCGGTGATTGGCCGTGATGACCGAAAACACCGTCTTGCCGACCAGGTTGCCCTTGCGGTGCAACTGCCGGAATTCCTCCCCGGCCACGGTGTTGGGATTATAAGGGCAGTAAACCACAAAGCCCCGGTCCGCGAGCCGGGCGGCGAACGCCTGATAAGCGGCAAAGGCGGGTTGATCCGACCCGGCCAGCAAGCTCGCCGGTTGTCCGCCGGCGCCGTGTTGTGCGACCACCACCGGCCGCCGTTCACCCGGTGCGAGATCTTTTGGCAGCAACAAATATCCCCAAGTGATCACGCCGGGCAACACGCCGAGCACCACTTCGTAGGAGCTCCACCGGGGGTTGTCATATTGCGGCAGGAGCCGCGTGCGGGCATTGATGGGCGCCCCCGTCGCCGGGAACTCGCCGATCACATCCTCGGCGAAACGCCGGCGAAATGGTTTGACCGCCTCGGACCACGCGGCCGGAGACGCCGGCTTCATTTTCGACCAGAAGAAATCTTCGCGATCGTACTCCGCCATCCGGGCCAGCATATGCACGTGCTCCATCAACTCCCCGACGGTGCGCCGCTGCCGCGCCACCGGGTCGGGGACCGATCCCACGATGGGCTCGACCAAGCCGCCCGGAGCCGTCTCACCCACCCCGAGTCCGCTCAAAAAAGCTTTTAGCCCCGGCTCGCTGCCGAAGGGAACCACCTCACCTGCGGCGCCCTGCACCAGGGAGAATTTTTTCCGAAACTCCGGACCGATCAACGCCAGCGCCCGCTCCCACTCGCGGCGCACGTCGTCGAAGCGCGGCGGCGCAATGCTCCCCGGTGCCGCCGAACGCGCAGAACCAGGCGCCCGCTCCGGCGGCTCGCGCCAGGGCCGGTCGGGCCCGGCGCTGTGCTCGACCACCAGCGTGCGCGATGCGAGCAAAGCCGCGATCTCGGCATCGCCAAACTCGGTCAGGAGTTGCCAGACGTTCCGATAAAGCGGTTCCGTCCAGACCCGTTCGCGCGGCTGGAAATAACCGCTCACCCAGGCGGACGCGATCCGTGGGTCAAGTGCCGCCGCCTGCAGGGCAATCAGGCCACCTTCGCCGTAGCCGATCACGCCGGCCGGAACGACCTGATCCGATCCGGCGCGCAGCGCCTCGAGTGCAGAGAAAACCTTTTCCACCTCGTAGCCGATGATGTGCCGCCCCATCTCCGCCGCCGGACGGTAAATCCATTCCCGGTGCGACTGATTCGTGAAGACCCTCAGCCGTTCATCGCCGGAATACTTCGTGCCCCGGTCGACCAGCACCGGAATGACCACCCGCACCCCGCTTTCGGCCAGCCGGCGGCCCAACGATTTCTCCCGCCTGCCGCCACCGAACCCCGCCAGTTCCTCGGGCAATTGATCCGCATCCGGCAGGAGAACGACGCTGGCTCGCACCCTTCCCTTGGGTTGCAACAACAGGCCCTCCCCCCATACGCCTTCCAGCACCGGCCAGCGGACCGCCAGGACCGCATGCGTGGGAGTGTCCGCCACCACCCCGCGCTGCTCCAAGGTGCCGGTGATTTCAAACACCGGATTCGGCAGCCGCTTGTTCACCACCCCGATCCACCGGCGAAGCCGGTCGCGATTGGCCTGCACCGAACGCTCGAAGGCTTCGGGAGAGGATAAATCACGGCGCCAATACCGGGTCCGAGCAGCCCGGCCCTCCTCGATCTGCCGGAGCAGGAATTCGTTCCACTGCCGGACCGAAAGTTCAATCAGGTTGTCCTGGGTTACGAGCAAACTTGACCCCGGCAAATGATCCTGGCCGGAAGCGGCGTCCCCGCCCGCACGGGCCGTCTGAGCCCCGCTGGATCCGAGCGCCAGGGTAAACCCAAGGACCACGCCCATGAAACCACGGGTCGCCCGCGATACCACCGGACCGAAAAAAACCCTCCGAACCAAATTCGGAGCGACGGCCCGCGCCCCTTTTCTGAAAAACAAAGATGTCGTGATCATTTTTTAAAAAATTCGGGCGCCGCCGCCGGATCCGCTCCTGGCCCGGCAATTTGGCGCCCGCTCTAACTGCCGTTTCAACCCGCTGCGACCATGCGATCCCGCCCGGACCCAACGATGCGGTGGGACCGGGTTTCACCGCTCGCGCTTCTGGGATCGTGGGTCCGCCGCACTCCGCTGTAACTACAGGCGGGCGTTGATCCCAAAATACAGCTGTCCGGACTGAAAATAATTAATCCCCGTGGGCAGACCGATACCGTTCTCGCCCTCGTTTTCCTGGCTGTGGAAGACGTTGATCCAGTCCAGATACACGTCGAAATTCTTCGAAAAGGTGTAGCTAGCCTTGAGGTTGTGCATGGTCCGCGCCTGCCGGTAAGCCATCCGGGAAACGTTCGCATTGTAGGTGGTGAGAAAGCGCCCCCGGTGATTGATCTGCCACCGCACTGTCAGCCGATCCCGGATGTAAGAAACGCCCGCATTGGCATTGAGCGGATTGAAGCCCGCGATCTTGGGCGACGGAGCGAGGGCGATCGTGTCGCCGGTCCCGTAATTGCCCTCGGCATTCAGCCACGTGATGTTGGCAAACGCCCCAAGTCCACTGAACCACCCCGGAAGGAAGGTGAACTGCTGGCTGTAGTTGAGTTCGAGTCCTTTGACCTTGGCGAAACCGCCATTCGCCTGGGTCGTCTTGGTGAAGCCTTCATATTCGCCGCCAAAGCCATTATCCACCCCTCCGGGGACGATGGTTCCTCCGGCGGTGTAGATGAACTGCTTGATTTCCTTGAGAAAAACTCCGGCGGAAACCATGCCGGCTGGCTCAAAGTAATATTCCGCACTCAAGTCGAAGTTGTTGGCCGTTTGCGGCCGCAGGCTGGGGTTGCTGGTTGAGACCGTCTGGTTGTCGAAATTGACCAGGGTCGTCGGCACCAGGTTCCCGGGGCCGGGACGCCCGATGTTGGTGGAATAGCTCAAGCGGGTGACGAGGTTCTGCGACGGAGCGTATTTGAAATGCAAGCCGGGCAGCACGACGCGATATTCGCCACTCCGACTGAGGCGACCGCCAAACTCGGCCGTGCGGCGGCGTACATCCTCGGCGACCGTCACCGGCCCGACCCAGGCGGCCCGCCGCGCCTTTTCTTCAGGGGTGACCGTCTGCAACGCACCCACTCCGTCGGTTTTCGTCGCTTCGACCCGAAAACCACCGAGCACCGACACTTTGCCCAAGTCGACATTGCCCATCAGATAGCCCGCGGTGATGTCCTCCTTGAACGTGGTATAGCCGGTAAGTTTGCTCTGCAGGTTCACCGCGACATTCTGCACAAAATGCTGGGGGTTTTGCTGCAGGGCCGTGTAGAAATTCGGCTCCCCGAATCCGACAATGCGGGGATACGGGAAATTGGGATAGCGCGAGAACTTCCCGGACAGCGGGCGGTAGTCCATGTAGCTCGCCAGGTTGTCGTCGTTGACGCCGGTGGCAGGATTGACCCCCATGACCCCGTCGGCCCCGACCAGCGTACCCGTAAAGGGATTGGTTTCACGCACGCGGTTTTGCTCCCGCCAGCGCACGCCCGCTTTGATGTAGCTTCGCACCGGAGCTTCGAAGTCTTTCTTCACGTTGGCCGCCGCACCCACAAAACCGTCCCATGTGGCGTTGCGGGTGATACTATATGAATTTTCCGTGTAGCTCGCGATCTTCGTGATATCCGGGCCGGAAGTCTGGGTAAGGGTGGGCAGGTAGGCTTCACCCGAATTTTCGATGCGAAAACCGACATTACGGGCAATAAAGCTCGGCACCGACGTATTGGCATAGTTGGTCTTCGAGTTCGATTTATAGGTGTTGTAATCGATATTCAGGTTTTTGTAACGATGCACCCCGTTGAACTGCATCGTGCCCGTGGCCGCGCGAAAATTGAGATTGTTCGAGCTGAGGGTCACGTTGGTGGCTGCCACGGGCCTCCACTCGGTCACGGTCGCCGTATACCCGGGAACGACTCCCCCGGTCCCGGTGAGATTGCCGGCGGCGTCGCGCGTCGCGACCACCTGGTTGGTCGCCCATGTGGCCCCGGTGTGATTATTGGTTTCGTCGTACTTTCCGTACTGAAAACTGACGGAATAGCGGGTGCTGTCGCTCAGTTTATAGTCCAGCTTGACGCCACCGCCCGAGCGTTCGCGCTTGCTGCGAAAGTCCAAATTTCCTCCGAACGAGTAGGTATAGGCGGGACCGGTGGAACCATTGGCTACCTGCTCATACGCCCGCGACAACGTGCCGAGGAGGGCGCTGAAGGGGCGGTAACTGCCGTTCACGGCGACCGCCAGCTTCCCCCCGAAAACCTCCGAGTAGGAAATGGAGTAGTTGGGACGAAGAGGATTGGAACGCTTGTCCTGCGGCACCCAGCTTGCGCCGATCGACCCACTGATTCGACGCTCGGGCGAGCTATCCAGGGCGCTTTTCGTCACCATGTTCACGTTCCCGCCGATCGAGTCGCCGTCCATGTCCGGCGTGGGGGATTTGACGACTTCAATGCGCTCGATCGCGTCCGCATTCGTTTTGCCGAATTGGAACTCGCGGGTCGTCCCGGAAGAGGTCGCCTCGGCGACCCGGTTGCCATCCATGGTGACGGTGAGCAAATTCTGGTTCATGCCGCGGATGCGGATGAAGCGCATATCGCCGCCCACCGTTTCACCCTCGACGCCGGGCAGGCGAACGATCAGTTCCGCGGGGTTGCCGCCCAAACTGCCAAACGCGTCGGACGAGACGATGCTCTTCACTCCGTCCGATTGCTTTTGGAGGGTGATGGCCTGGGCGTTGCCTTCGCGTTCGCCGGAGACTACGAACTTGCTCAGGGTATAGATGTCGGCCGTCAACCCCACGTCGCGGCGGGTCGCCGCGCCGGGGGAAACCACCACCGGGACGTCGAGGGTATTCAAGCCCGTATAGGAGACGGATAACACCGCGCTACCCGCGGGTACGTTATCGATGAGGTAGGCCCCCGTGCTGTCGGTGAGCACCTCCCGCCCGCTGCCTTGGAGCACCACCTGGGCGCCTTGCAAGGCGCGACCGGTCGCGGAATTCGTGACGACGCCACTGAGCGTCGTCCCTTGGGTCGCCGCGGTCTGGGCCGGTTGGCCGCTGTCCGCAGCGGCCACGGTTTGAGCCGGCGCGATGGCGAGTCCAAGCCAGGCGAAGAGGAGTGCGAGGGGATTCTTGAGCTTCATGATTTTTTGGGGTCTTCGGAGATTTCGGGGGTTCTTGACCTGTCGGGCGGTCGCGCGCCGAGCAAATATGCCTTGAGTTGGGGGTCGTGCGCGCGGACTTCATCGACAAACCAGCAGGACTGCTCCGCGGAATTTTATCAGCCTTGGGCGGCGCGAAGTTCGAAGGAGGGGTAAAGTCGATTCGCTC
>CAMDJH010000322.1 GCA_945900455.1 Akkermansia muciniphila | reverse complement strand
TACGAGGTCAGTCATCAGACCGTTGGCAATGTTCTCGAACGCCACGGCCTGCTTCCAGCTCCGGATCGGGAGCGGAAGACTTCTTGGCGAGAATTTATCCGATCACACACCGAGGTCTTGGCTGCCGTGGATTTCTTCACCGCCGAAGTTTGGACCTCCGCCGGGCTCATCACCTACTACGTGCTGGTATTCATGCGAGTAGGGTCTCGGCAGGTTTGTATCGCGGGGATGACGCACTCAGCGTCAGCACGAGGCTGATGAGGATGCAGGTCACGATGGGAAAGGCGAACGTCGCATTCCCCTTCTGCACAAAGATATCGCCCGGCAAGCGCCCCAGGTCCCCCGAGCCCGCCCGTCCTCCAAAGGATCGCGCCCACAACCATGAGAACGAAACCCAGGATGAAAAGCATTTTGCCGAGATCGTGCATGGCATTGATCTTGATCGATGGATCTGCCCCCCCAGACCCCAGCTGGTTACATCCCGAAGGCGTAGAGCGTGGTGGGCGTGCGGATGTAAATATTGTTCCCGACGAGCGCGGGAGTGGCTGCGATGCGCTCCTTGAAATCCGCCTGGTGCAATATCTTCGGTGCGTCACCCCCTTCGGCGAACACCGTCACCTTGCCGGCGAGAGAGGCCACCATGATCCGCCCATCCGCCGCGACGGGCGAAGCGGAGTAACTTCCCTGCGCGGGCAGGCGCTCCTGCAGGTAGGCCGTCGTGCCCGTCTTCGCGTCAAAGCACGACACCATCCCGCCGTCCTTCACCAGATAAACATGGCCGCGATAATAAAGCGGCGACGGCACCTGAGGCAGGCCGCGCGTCTGCTTCCATGCGATCGAACTGTCGCCGAGGTCGCCTTTCCCGCCGGGACGCACCGCGACCAGCACATTTTCCCCGCTGGCCATTATCGCCTTCATTCCTTCCAAATCCTCGGTGGTGATTTTTCCGTCGCCGTTCAAATCCTGGGCGCGGAAGAACGGTTCCATCGGCGTGCCCTTCACCTCGTCGGGCGTGATGGCACCATCCTTGTTCTTGTCGAAGTCCCCGGCCATCTGTTCAAAGGTTGGCATCGGATTGTCGCCCTTGCCCCCCGCCGACCAGCCGGCGAAAAACAGCAGACCGTCGCCCGCCACCGGCGTCGTGCAGGTCAAGGACGGCATGCCCTTCAATGACCAGCGCTCCTTGCCCGTCTTGATATCATACGCCTTCATCTTCAGCGAGCCGGACATCACTATCTCCTCGATGCCGTCGTGCTTCCAGACCACGGATGAGCTGTAACTTTGCCGGCCATCCGGCCGCGTTGCTTCCCACGCCGTCGTCCCGGCTTCCAAATTCACCGCCAGAAGCGCGTACGTTTTTTCCATGTCGCGGTTCACAATCACCAGTTCACCCGCCAGCGTAGGCGAACCGCCGGTGCCCAATCCCCCCGCCGTCTTCGCCAGCGGCAGGGGATGACTCCACAATTCCTTCCCCGCGAAATCATGGCAGATCAGCCCGTAGCTGCCGAAATAACTCACCACTCGCCGCCCGTCTCGGCCACGGCCACGAAGTAACGCAGTTGTCGGAGTTCCATGTGCGCCAGCATAACCAAAAGGCAGGCTCAGGCCAAGAACTTAGCATTATCCGAGATTAGACAAGGCAGGCATTCTGTCCCCATGAAAACGAAAGCAGCTGAGTTGAATATCCGACGGGCAGACGAACGCGGTCACGCCGATCATGGCTGGCTGAAGTCGAATCACACCTTTTCTTTCGCCGATTATTACGACCCGGCGCACATGGGCTTCCGTTCGATGCGCGTCATCAACGATGACCGCGTCGCGCCCGGCAAGGGCTTTGGCACGCACCCGCATCGGGACATGGAGATTTTCAGCTATGTGCTGGAAGGCGCGCTGGAACACAAGGACAGCCTCGGCAATGGTCGAGTGCTCAAGCCAGGTCAGATTCAACTCATGAGCGCTGGCCAGGGCGTGACCCACAGTGAATTCAATCCATCGCCGATCGAGCCGCTGCATTTTCTGCAAATCTGGATTCAACCGCGCGCCCGTGGACTTACGCCGGGTTACACCGAGTGGCTTCCGAAACCCGAACATGCCGATGCGCCTAAGGTGCTCGTCATCTCGACCGACGGTCGCGACGGTTCAGCGACGATTCATCAGGACGCGGACATCTATCGCATCCGGCTGAAAGCTGGCCAAACCGTCACGCACGAACTGAAGGCGGGTCGGGGTGCGTGGCTGCAAATCGCCGAAGGGGCGTTGAGGCTCAACGGCGTCGAGTTGCAAACGGGCGATGGAGCGAGCACCGAGCAAGCGGGTGAGCTGACCATCACCGCCACCCAGCCAACCGAAGCCATCCTTTTCGATCTCAACTGAACCGTAAACACAAACAACAAACCAACACACACTACTATGAACCAATACCACAAACTCTAGACGCCACACGACACCGCCATCGTCTTCATCGACCACCAGCCGCAGATGCTCTTCGGCGTGGCTAACGCCGACCGTGCCACGCTCATCAACAACGTGACGCTGCTCGCCAAAGTCGCGAAGGAGTTCAACGTCCCCGCCGTCCTCACCGCCGTCGAAACCGAATCATTCAGCGGCTACATTTGGCCACAGTTGCTCGACGTTTTCCCCGGCCAAGCAGTCGTGGAACGTGCGTCGATGAACTCGTGGGATGACGAAGGCTTCCGCAAAGCCATCGAAGCCACCGGCAAGAAGAACATCATCATGACCGGCCTGTGGACCGAGGTGTGTGTGACTTGGCCGACCATCGAGATGCTCGGCGCGGGCTACAATATCTACGTGGTTGAAGACTGCTGCGGCGCGACTTCACCCGCCGCCCAAGAGGCCGCGTTGTCCCGCATGGTGCAGGCGGGCGCAGTCCGTGTGACGACCATTGCAGCTTTGCTCGAATGGCAGCGCGATTGGAAAAACAAGGAACATTACAACGCGCTCATGGGCATCCTCAAACAACAGGGCGGCGCATACGGTGTGGGCGTCGAATACGCCTACACGATGGTTCATCACGCGCCGCAGTCCGCGCAGAAG
This sequence comes from Akkermansia muciniphila, assembly GCA_945900455.1. Classification (GTDB taxonomy): domain Bacteria; phylum Verrucomicrobiota; class Verrucomicrobiia; order Limisphaerales; family UBA9464; genus SIBK01. Next base: position 3,214 of record CAMDJH010000322.1, on the reverse strand, counting down.
CCGCAGATTGTTCCGAAGACGGCAGCGCACTGAGCATACCCAAGAGACCCAACGTGGGCGGCGGCAAGCCGTCCACGCACCTTGTCAGCAGCACGCCACTGAATCATGCCCATCCACATCGCCATCACTCGTCGCGTGCGGCCAGGCTGCGAAGCCGAGTTTCAGGCGGCGCTCCGCGAGTTTTTCCGAGCCTCGTTCGCCCACGGCGGCGTGTTGGGTGCAAGCATGCTCACGCCGCCGCCCGGTTCGGACTTACGCGAATTCGGCATCCTGCGCACGTTCGCCAGCGAGACGGAGCGCGATGCGTTTTATGAATCGCCGGTGTTCAAGACCTGGGAGGAGCGGGCGAGCACACTGACGGAAGGCGAACCGGAGTATCGCGAACTGCACGGTCTCGAAGCGTGGTTTCGCTCTCCACGCAATCCGCCGCCGCGATGGAAAATGGCGGTGATGCCGCTTATTACGCGACTGCTCCACTGCTGGCTCAACCCGCCCTCCCCAAAGAAAGAAATAAGCTCATGAACTCAAACACCGCCGCCGACCTGATTCTCCACAATGGACGCATCACCACGCCCGACCCGAAGTATCCTGCCGCGACGAATCTCGCCATCAAGGATGGACGAATCATCGGCGTGGACGACGCGGAGAGTTACGAGCGCGGGCCGGACACCAAGGTGATTGACCTCAAAGGCCGCCGCGTCATCCCCGGCCTGAACGACTCGCACCTGCACGTCATTCGCGGTGGCCTGAACTACAACATGGAACTCCGCTGGGACGGTGTGCCATCGCTGGCAGACGGCCTGCGGATGCTCAAGGAACAGGCCCAACGCACGCCGCCCGGTCAGTGGGTGCGCGTCGTGGGAGGGTGGAGTGAATTCCAATTCGCCGAACGCCGGATGCCGACGCTGGATGAAATCAATGCCGCCGCACCGGAAACGCCCGTCTTCATCCTGCACTTGTATTGCCGCGCGCTGCTCAATAAGGCGGCGTTGCGCGCTTGCGGCTACACCAAGGACACGCCCAATCCGCCGGGTGGGGAAATCCAGCGCGACCACAGCGGCAATCCCACCGGTCTCCTCCTAGCCCGCCCCAACGCGACCATCCTATACGCCACGCTCGCCAAAGGACCGAAGCTCCCGCCGGAGCATCAGTTGAATTCCACGCGCCACTTCATGCGCGAACTCAACCGCCTCGGACTCACGAGCATCATTGACGCGGGCGGTGGCTTTCAAAATTACCCGGACGACTACGCGGTCATTGACGAGCTGCATCGCAAAGGTGAGATGACCCTCCGCGTCGCCTACAATCTTTTCACGCAGAAGCCGAAGGAAGAGAAAGAGGACTTCACGCGCTGGATGAAAATGACCGGCCCGGGCAAGGGCGACGACTATCTCCGCTGCAATGGCGCAGGCGAGATGCTCGTGTTCTCGGCTGCGGACTTTGAAGATTTTCTCGAACCGCGTCCCGACCTAGCTGGCTCGCTGGAAACAGAACTCAAGGAAGTGGTGTCACTGCTCGCCGCGAACAAGTGGCCGTTCCGCCTGCACGCTACTTATGACGAAAGTATCACGCGCTTTCTGAATGTGTTCGAGGAAGTGAATCGTGATGTCCCATTCACGGGGTTGAACTGGTTCTTCGACCACTGCGAAACCATCTCGGAACGCAACCTGGAGCGCGTGAAAGCGCTCGGCGGCGGCATTGCCGTTCAGCATCGCATGGCGTTCCAAGGCGAATACTTCATGGAGCGTTACGGCAAGCAGGCTGCTGAACGAACTCCGCCCGTGCGGAAAATGTTGGAGATGGGAATCCCCGTCGGCGCGGGAACGGACGCCACCCGCGTCGCCAGTTACAATCCGTGGGTTTCGCTCTATTGGCTCACCACCGGCAAAACCGTCGGCGGTGTCTCGATGTATCCCGACAACAACTGCCTGAGCCGCGAAGAAGCGCTACGACTCTACACCCAAGGCAGCAGTTGGTTTTCCAGCGAGAGCGGGAAGAAGGGCGCGATTGCTCCCGGCCAGTTAGCCGACCTGGTGGCACTCACCGACGACTATTTCTCAGTGGCGGAGGAACAAATCAAAGGCATCGAATCTGTGCTCACGGTCGTGGACGGAAAGATAGTTCACGCGACCGATGAATTCGCGCCGCACGCACCGCCGCAAATTCCTGTGCTGCCGGAATGGTCGCCGGTCAAAGTGTTCGGCGGCTACGGGGCACCGCTCGACGTGCGCAAAGCCGCCCGCGCCGGTGTGCCGATGCCGCAGCATGAACACAGTGCCGAGTGTCATCACGGCGGCTGCGACCACGCCGCGCACCAGCTGCTCGCCGGTATCGAAGCCGCGCGCAACCGTTACGCTGACTTCTTCGGCTTGGGCTGCGAATGCTTCGCGTTCTAAAGGCTCAGAGATGTTTTCAGTCCAACAGCTCACGCACGACAACCAGTAAATCCCGGCGCTGTTGTGGTTCAACGCGACGCTCATCGCCTCGAACGGCACGGACAGCCGCATCGGTTCGCTCACAGCGGATTGGGAACGGTTCAGGCAGCACGCGAGGCTTGCCTTGGACCATCGACACAGTCGCGAAGGCGGACGAACACCCAAATCCATGCCCGAACTTTGGTGGGCCGCCCGGTTTGAAGAGCAAGGAAACAGGATCGCTTGAAATGTTTCGCACGATTCCAACTCTCAGAATCACTTGCACTTTACTTGCACATCTTCGTAAGTGCTTGATAATGAATGGAGCGGGTGAAGGGAATCGAACCCGCGTCTCGATCCAATTCTTTTTACCTCATATTACTTGCGATTTTACGTCAAAAAAAGGGAATCGATGTGCACACTTTTGTTCCTATGTGTTTTCCGATCCGATACTCTGCCCCATGGCCACCGTCTTCAAACGCCCAACTTCTCGCTTCTGGAATGCCTGCTATCGCGACCGTCACGGGGTCCTGAAGCGGCCTTCAACCAAGCTCACGGACAAGGCCGCTGCCTCCCGAATGGCCACGGATTTGGAGAACGTCGAGCGCATGGCCAAGGAGGGCAACGCGGGGACCTTCCAGTTTCAGGCGGTGGTCAACAGAGTCGCCAAGGAGATCAACGGTGAGGCGTTGCCCTCGCCCAGTATCCAAGCCTACCTCCACGACTACCTGGACCACGTCCGGCGGAACAACGCCCCCGCCACGCTCGAGCGCTACCAGAACACCGTGAAGCTTTTCCTC
>CAMDJH010000321.1 GCA_945900455.1 Akkermansia muciniphila | reverse complement strand
GAGGAATTGGTCTCGTTTTTTCCCTCTCCTCGGTGGGACCGGGTTTTCGATCGGTGGGCAGTGTCTCCGGCGGTATTCAGGGCAGCGGGCGCGGTGCGCTGGCGAGTATCGCAACCTATTCCGGCGGCAGCGACGCCGGCAATCCAGTGGTGTGGACTGACGATGGGGGTATTCTGGCCAGAGTCGGATCGCCGCCACCCAACTTACCGGCCGGCTATCCTGCAAACACAAGGATTAGCAACCTTCTGAACCTTCATCTTTCCAAGCTGGGTGCGGTCGCGTTCCTTGCAGAACTGACGGGGACTGGACTAACAGGAAACAAAAATCTGGTGTACTTGCGACGCCGCGGGCAGGGGCCAGTGGCCGTGGTTCGTGGCGGTGAATTGATTGTCGGTGCTCCGGCTCCGGCGAATCTATTCCTGGTCGCCGCGCAGGACACGCTGAGTATCGCGGACAATTCGGAAGGCGACCTGGCGGTCGGGACCCACGTCTGCTGCGCGGGCGGGGGAAATGTAATTATTCGACACGACTCAAGCGGGAATCATCTTGCGTTCATTGATGGAACAGCGATGCCCGCCTTTGGAGCGAACAAGAAACTGTATCTGCATCCCATTGATGGCTCGCCCGCCTTTTGGCGTCCGCCCACAATCAATGCGCAAGGGAGAATCGCCTTTTTCGGCATCGTCGCAGAAAGCTCGTTTCTGGGCGACAATCGGTATTCGCGCGGAGTCTGGATGGTCGAGCCTGACGGATCCTTGAGGCAGTTGCTCGTGGAAGGACAGATTTTGCCGGAGTTCGGCCGAGTGGACGTCATTGGAGAACCGAGGGGGAATCGCTGGTTTAACAACCGGGGTGAAATTGCGGTAAAGATTTCCCAGACAATCCAATTCGCGCCGACGTATCTGGAAAAGACCGCCATACTAAAAATTACTACGGGACCGGCGTTACTGCCCGCGCTTGGACCCGTCACAGTGACTCCCAGCGGTGGCATAGTGCTCCGATGGCCCGCGGAATATCCGGACGCGGTGATCGAGCGGCGCTCGGCATTCGACGGGGGTCTGACCCCGTGGAATCCGTTTGCGCCGACCTTGAGGCGCGTCGGCCCCGATTTGGAAACCGAGTTTGCTCCCATCGGTGGTGCGGCATTTTTTCGGCTTTTGTTCCCGAACGGCGAAATCCCGTGAGCGGTGCCCAGGGTTCACCGCGGAGCGTCGATGGCCCCAATTCCCTTTATTCTTTAAGCTCACTTGAATCCTGCTGTTGCCGCGGGCCGGCTTCCCGGCATATTCGGGTGATGAAAAACTGGGTTGCAGACTATCTGAACAAACAAAAGCAGGCGTACACCGCGCTGGATCCCGCCGCCATCGTGGGACTCGTGGAGGTTTTGCGCCGGGCGCATGCGGCCGACCAGCAGATTTTTTCCATGGGCAACGGAGGCAGTGCCGCCAACGCGTCTCATTTTGCGGTCGATCTCGGCAAGGGTGCTTCCGACAAATTGGATCGGCGTTTCCGGGTATTGTCGCTGACTGACAATACACCCTGGATTACCGCCCTGGGAAATGACTACCACTATGACGAGATTTTCGTCCGCCAGTTGCAGAATTATGCGCGCACCGGCGATGTGCTGATCGGCATCAGTGTCAGCGGCAACTCCCCGAATTGTGTCAAGGCTTTCGAATGGGCCCGAGCGAACGGGGTGATCACGATTGGGTTGCTCGGGGCAAAACGCGGGCGGATGGCAGATCTATCGGACCATTCCATAATTGTCCAGGATTCACACTTTGGCCGGACGGAGGATGTTCAAATGACGATCCTTCATCTCATGTGCTACGCGTTCATGGAGCAACCGGCGAGCTGAGCGTCTCCCGCCTCCCCCTTTTGGCCGCTTGCCGCCGAGGGGGTGGCCCCGTCAGAGTGAGGGGACATGAAGCGAGTCGTCCTGCTGGGCAGCACCGGATCCATTGGCACCAGCACGTTGAAAGTGGTCGAGGATCTGCCTGGGGAACTCCAGTTAGTGGGACTTGCCGCCGGTGGCAACACCGATTTGCTCGTGGCACAGACGGCCCGCCATTCCCCTCGGCTCATCTCGATCCAGGATCCCGCCAATGTTCCCGGCCTAAAATCCCGCGTGGCCCCCGGAGTCCGGGTTGTGTCGGGACCGGACGGACTGCTCGAACTGGCCACGATGCCGAATGCGGACATCGTTCTGATCGCCATCGTGGGAACGGCCGGGCTTGCGCCCGCCCTGGCGGCCATTCGGGCCGGCAAAGACATTGCCGTCGCATCCAAAGAGATTCTGGTAATGGCGGGCGAGATTGTGATGAGCGAAGCCCGTAAACACGGAGTGAAGGTTCTCGCAGTGGACAGTGAACACTCGGCGATCTTCCAATGCCTGGACGGCAAGCCGCCGAGTTCGGTCCGCAATTTGTGGCTGACAGCATCCGGGGGCCCATTTCGGAAAACACCCGCGGAACAATTTGCGACCATCACCCTTGAGCAGGCCTTGAAACACCCCTCGTGGGTGATGGGGCGCAAGATCACCATCGATTCGGCCACATTATTCAACAAGGGCCTGGAGATGATCGAGGCGCGCTGGCTGTTTGACATCGAAATGGCCCGGGTCCAGGTGATCGTTCACCCGCAAAGCATCGTACACTCGATGGTGGAGTTTATCGATGGCTCCGTCCTGGCCCAATTGTCCACGCCGGACATGTGCCTGCCGATCCAATATGCCCTGATGTATCCAGCACGAGCCGACAGCGCCCGCGTTCAAACCAATTTTGCCCGGATTGGTCAATTGACGTTCGAGGAACCGGATATCGCCCGATTTCCAGCGCTGGCCCTCGCTCGCCGAGCCGGGGAAATCGGCGGCACGCTCCCCGCCGTTTTGAACGCGGCGAATGAGGTGGCGGTGGAGGGATTTTGCCACCAGACGCTCAGCTTTTCCGGTATCACCGAAACGGTCGCTCGCGTGATGGACCGTCATTCGGTCGTAAGCCAGCCGACACTTGACGAAATCCTTGCGGCGGATCGTTGGGGGCGTGAGGAAGCCTCCAGAATTTTGGCAGTAGCCCATTGACTCCCCTTGCGCGATCGTCGCGCGATAACAATTCCAACGATTTATGGAGAATTCGAGCAGGGGCTTCGTCGGGAATTGAATTATTCAGATAAGGCATACCTATGTCTCCAGGAGTAATTAGAACGAGCATTCTTTCCCGTGAACGGATCATCGCGACTCCCGGGTTCAACCGCTGGCTGGTGCCGCCGGCCGCCTTGGCTATTCACCTTTGCATCGGCATGGCCTATGGGTTCAGCGTGTTCTGGCTGCCGTTGTCCCGGGCCATCGGAGTGAATCAATCGAAGTCCTGCGGCGACCTAAGCCTCTTGACGGCGCTGTTTACGACCACTTGTGACTGGCGTGTTTCCGACCTCACCTGGATCTACACCTTGTTCTTCGTTTTCCTTGGCTCGGCGGCCGCCATTTGGGGTGGATGGATCGAGCGTGTCGGGCCGCGCATGGCCGGGGTCGTGGCCGCGGTTTGTTGGAGTGGCGGTATCGCTTTGGCCGCCCTCGGCGTGTTCGCGCATCAACTCTGGCTGATGTGGCTCGGCGCCGGAGTGATCGGCGGCATCGGTCTTGGACTGGGTTACCTCTCACCGGTCTCAACCCTGATCCGCTGGTTCCCGGACCACCGGGGCATGGCCACCGGCATGGCCATCATGGGCTTCGGGGGAGGGGCCATGATTGGTGCACCGCTTGCTGACATACTCATGCGGGTCTTCAAGACCCATCAGTCGGTCGGCGTCTGGCAGACGTTCCTGGTGCTGGCCGCGATTTATGGCGTATTCATGCTTGCCGGGGCCTTCGGCTATCGCATTCCTCCGTACGGCTGGCGCCCGGACGGATGGAACCCTTCGCCCGGACGCAAGACGATGATCACGGCTGGTCACGTCCATCTGCGTCACGCCCACCGGACGCCCCAGTTCTGGCTCATTTGGGCGGTACTCTGCTTCAACGTCTCGGCGGGCATCGGCGTGATCGGCATGGCGTCGCCGATGCTCCAGGAAATCTTTGGCGGGCGTCTCATCGGCCAGCCCGGATTGCGCTTCACTCAACTCGATGCTTCGCAAAAAACGGCTGTCGCCACGATCGCCGCCGGCTTCACGGGGCTCTTATCTCTGTTTAACATTGGGGGCCGGTTCTTTTGGGCTTCGCTGTCGGACAAGATTGGCCGGAAAGCGACCTACCACACGTTCTTCCTCCTGGGAATTGTCCTTTATGCTCTGGCTCCAACTGCGGCTCACGCTAGAAACCAGGCGCTGTTTGTCGGGTGCTTCGCTCTCATTCTGTCGATGTACGGCGGAGGCTTTGCCACCATCCCGGCCTATTTGGCGGACATCTTTGGAACACAGTTTGTCGGAGCGATCCACGGCCGCCTGCTCACGGCATGGTCCACCGCCGGCATCATTGGGCCGGTGGTCGTTACGTATATCCGTGAGTTTCAGATCCACGCCGGCATTCCCCGGGAGCAAGTCTACGATTTTACGATGTACCTCCTCGCGGGAATGTTGGGTCTCGGCTTTGTTGCCAACTGGCTCATCAAGCCGTTGCCGGGAAAATGGTTTATGTCAGAGCAGGAGCTGGCGGCCCTCCAGGCAAAGACACGTTCCTCGGACTCCGTGGAGACAGACCGCTGCGGGATCGGTCGGGGCGGGCTCGACTCCAAGTCCGCCCTGGCCTGGACCGCTGTCGGCATTCCGATCCTGTGGGGTGTTTGGATGACGCTGCAGAAGGCCGCGGTGCTGTTCCAATAAGCCGGAGGGCAGTTTCGAGGGTGGGGAACTTTTCCAAAAAGCGGACATGAATTGGGGCCATGAACAGAAGCATCCCCTTCATCCGGCCTACTGACCCCTTTATAACCCCTTTACGATCGCTATTCGCTTCGATCGCCCACCTTCATCACCTGCGCTTCGATGTCCAGACCGACGCGCTGACTCCATGCGCCGAGCATCTCTTTAAACCTCGGGCCGGGTTGGCCATCGCCGATGGGGATGCGGTTGATCTTTGTGCATGGGGCGAGGCAGTAAGGCGTGGTGGTGAGCCACGCTTCGTCGGCGTTGATCACGTCGTAGGGTTGGAAGTCCTTTTCAATGAATTGCATGCCGAGGCTCGGCGCAAGTTCCTTCACGGTTTGCAGGCTGATGCCCCAGAGGATGTTCCGCGGGGTGGGCGTGATTATGGTACGGTCTCGGATGATAACGAAGTTTGAGCCGGCGCATTCGGTCACGTTGCCGTCGAGATCGAGCAGCAGCGTGATCGCGCGCGGGTCGACGGCCTGCGATTGCTTGTCGGCGAGGAACCAGTGCAGGCGACTGCGGTTCTTCATCTTTGGATCGATGCACTGCGGCGGGATATGACGGATCGATGGGGTGACAACATGGGCGCCCTCGACAAACAAATGCCGCCATACACGGAAGCGCAGCGGAAACGAGTGGATGCAAAGGGTCGGCGTCATCGGACCGGGAGCTCCCGCACTGCCTGCGTAGAGTGCGTTCTCACCCGGGGTGACGAAATTCACAATCCCCAGATCCTCGTCCGGTTGCAACACGTTGCAGTTCGCCGTGGCAAGTTCTCTTGTCCTAGCAAGCATCTCCTCCGGCGACAGGGGCACAACGATGCCGCAATACTTCAGCGAGCGATACAATCGCGCGACGTGGTCCTCCGCCCGATACGGCTGATGCCGGAATGTGCGCGTCATTTCGGTGAGCGTCGCGCCGAGGACAATGCCGAGATCGTAGATGTTCAGCTTCGCCTGCGAGGCAGGCCGGAAGCCGTTGTTCAGAAAAACGATGGGCTCGCTCGCAGCGGTGGGCGAGGAAGAGGCGATGGGGTCAGATCGATCCATTGAAGGTTTTTGCCACAAGGGCCTTTGCGAAGGCCTGAATGCAGCCTGCTTGACTAACCGCGAAACGTCAATCCAGGGGCGTGTCCCCTGATCCGCGGATAGGAATCTGAAAATGAGGGAAAAAGCGCTCTACTGTGCTTTTTTCGCTTGCATATGTTATATATTCTGTATCGAACACGAATGCGCCGCGCGCATACCACTCCAGTCCAAGACCGCGTTCGGGGCACTTCCCAACACGGGCACGCAGCGCTATTTCCGCGTAGACGGTGCTTGCCTTGAGAATTGAATTTGTCGCCACCGACTATTGAGGAATGAGAACCACGGATAAACGCCGATAGACGCAGATTTCATGCCCTTTCTATCCGCGTCAATCCGT
>CAMDJH010000320.1 GCA_945900455.1 Akkermansia muciniphila | reverse complement strand
TGAGCTATAACACCCTGCACCAGACACGGGGGCTGGGGCCCATCGGCGACAAGCGCCACTGCGGACGGGGGCTCTTGCTCCACTCGATGCAGGCCTTTCGCACGGATCGGATTCCGCTGGGGTGCGCTTGGGCTCGGGTGTGGGCTCGTACCGAGAATTCGGACACCGCTCAGCGCAATGAGCAATCCGTTGCCGAAAAGGAAAGCGGGCGCTGGATCGACGCCTACCAAGCCGCCGTCGGGCTCGCACACTCCATGCCCCGAACCATGTCCCTCGCAATACCCATCGCCCGGCGCGCACCACCCTATTGGAATGCTGGCATCAGGTGCTCAAGGACGTGTGCGGGGTGGAAACGCGCCAGATGAAGAGCGCGACCGCCCTCCAACGAACCCTGGTTTTGGATATGATCGTAGCCTGGAGAACATTGCTCTTGTGCCGATTGGGGAAGGAACAACCCAATCTGCCGGCGTCGCTGCATTACTCTGCTCAGGAGTTGGCGATATTGGACGCCTATAAAAAAAACCGGGATAACTCAACAGGTAGCCATTCCCTCAACCCCTATTTTCGTGGGTAAGGATGAGAGCTCTGCCGGCGCACTCCAAATAGGGGGAACCCCGCAGTTGCAATCGTTAACCATCGTGACGACGATCTGCCCTACCCCATGCGCCGAATGGATCACAAAATGACACTCATCCCTCTCCCAAGCGTTTCTCCAATATGAGAACGACTCAGCTTGTGGCCTTCATGTGGTTCGCGTATTTTCTCAACTACTGCGACCGGCAGGCGGTGTTCTCGATTTTCCCGGCATTGAGGGGTGACCTGGGAATGACCGACAAGCAGCTCGGTCTCACAGGCGCGATATTCCTCTGGGTTTATGGTTTTGGCTGTCCCATCGCCGGACAGCTCGCCGATCGTTTCTCGAAACGCCTGCTCGTGGTGATCAGCCTCGTCGTGTGGAGCGTCGTCACGGTCGCGACCGGTTTCGCAGGAACCGCCGTGATCCTGCTGGTTCTGCGCGCCGGGATGGGCATTTCGGAATCGCTGTTCATGCCCACCGCCATTGCGCTCACCGCCAATGCACATCCACCCGCGCTGCGTTCGCGCGCCATCGCCACTCTCAGCACGGCGCAGATTGCCGGAACCATCGCTGGCAGTTGGTTCGGCGGCTGGATGGCGGATCGGGGTCAATGGCGTGGCGCTTTCTTCGTGCTGGGTGCTGTCGGATTGCTCTACGCCCTGCCCTACTTCTGGTTCCTTCGCACCGTGAACGAGCAGACGGCCGACGACGCCAAACCCGCCGGAAAGACCCTGGCGTTTCCGATCTTGATCAAGGTGCGGACCTTCCTGCTACTGTGTGCAGTGTTTCCCGTCTTCGTCTTCGGCCTGTGGTTGCTCTATGGCTGGCTGCCGGCCTTCCTGCATGACAAATTTTCACTCAATCAATCCGACGCGGCCTTCAACGCCGCGCTCTTTATGCAAGGAACCACGGCAATCGGGTTGCTCGGCGGTGGCGTGCTCGCGGACACGCTGTATCACCGTACCAAGGCTTCGCGGCTCTGGCTCATGACGGCCAGTCTCCTGCTCTGCGCGCCTTGCCTGCATGCACTCGGCAGTAGCGACACCCTCAACGGCACACGCATCGCTGCAGCGGGGTTTGGGCTGTTCAGCGGCCTGCTAATGGGCAATATCTTTCCGGCTGCATTCGAAGTGGTGCCCGTCGATACTCGCGCCTCGGCCGTCGGCGTGCTGAACTTCTTCGGTTCCATCACGTCCGGCTTCGCGGCCTTGTTCGGCGGTCTGTGGAAACAATCGCTCGGCATCGACCGCCTCTTGTCGCTCACCGCACTGGCTTATTTGTTAGCCGGCCTCGTTTTGATCCTCGGTATTAAAAGGCTTTTCCCCCGCGATTACGAAGCCACCCACTAAATGAAAACCGCCCATGCCCTCGCTATCCCCCTTGTCTTCGTTGCGGCGCATTGCGCATACGGTATCGAACCCCATGACATCGCGATTGAATCGATCCGCAATGATTCGCGGCAGATGATGGCGCGGCTCTCGAATCTCCCCGCGATGCGTTCTGAGCTGCGAGCCGATGCCGAGGTGTTTCACAAAGGCATTGCCTGGGCATTGCGGTACGAAACGACGTTCGGATCGAACGACGTCGTGTTATTAAAAAAGGCGGTGATCCGTGGTTCGCAACGTGCTGATGCACTGGCTGTGAATCAGAGGCCCTGGACCACTAAGAAGGGCAAAGTTCTGCGCGGCTTCGTCTCCGCGGTCGATGGGTCGACACAACCCTACGGCGTCATCGTTCCGCAAAGTTATGACGGCACCAAACCGATGCGACTGGATGTCGTCTTGCACGGCAGTTCCAAACCCGTGGGCATGAGCGAACTGCGATTCGGAGCACGCTTCGATGAAGGAGACGACGACGCCAGGACAGCACCCGAGGCCGATTACATCGAGATACACCCGCTCGGTCGGGTGGAAAACTGCTATCGCTGGGCGGGTGAAACCGATGTGTTTGAAGCCATCGAAGCGGCCTGTCGAGCGTACCGCATCGATCGCGACCGCGTTGTCCTGCGCGGCATGTCAATGGGTGCCTCCGGCACGTGGCATCTCGGCTTGAAGTATCCGGATCGATTTGTCGCCATCGGTCCTTATTGCGGCTACGTGGACACACATCGCTTCTCCGAGACGCCGATCCCAGGCTTCATCAAGGTCGGTCCCCTGCCCCCGCATCAGGAGATCGGACTGCACATGCTCGACTCGGTGGACTATGCCGCGAATGCCGGCGTGGTTCCCGTAATCGCGGCCATCGGCGACAAGGACATCTTCTTCCAATCCCACGTCCACATGGGTGAAGCCTTCGCCAGTGAGGGCTTGAAAATGGTTAACCTCATCTCGCCGGGAACGGGTCATGTGATCGATCCGGTCGTTCACGCGGAGCAAATGCGTCGCATCGGGGAATACTCCGCAAACGGGATAAATCACTCTCCGAAACAGCTCCGTTTTGTCACCTGGACCCTGAAATACAACCGCTGCCACTGGCTCGAACTCCTCGCGCTCGGCAGACACTACGAACGTGCTGAGATGAGTGTGAGCGCTGCTGACGATGGCAGTGTCAAAGTCTCCGAGCTCAAGAACATCACCCGATTCGCCATCCATCGCCCGCTGACCAGGCTGCAATTGCAGGGAGTCGAGATCGCGCTGCCGCAACCCACCCCGGGCGAGGGCGTGGTCTTCTCTCTGATAAATGGCAAATGGCGGTGCGATGGCTCCCGCAACCCGATCGTGCTCACCGGCAAACGCCCCGGCCTCCAGGGACCCATTGACGACGCATTCGCAACCCCGTTTCTCTGCGTGCGCGGCACCGGGAAACCCTGGAATGCGGCAATCAACGCGTGGGCAACCGCCAACCTTCGTCGCTTCGAATATGAGTGGGCGCGCTATATGCGCGGTGACCTGCCGGTGAAAAACGACACCGAAGTGACCGAGGCGGATGTGCGGGGCAAGAACCTGATTCTGTTCGGCGACCCAGGTAGCAACCCGTGGATCGCCAAAGCGTTGCCCAAATTGCCGGTCACTTGGACCCGCGATCAAGTGCGCCTTGGCAGCAATGTTCAGGCGGCAACGGACCACGCCCCGGTTTTCATCTGTACCAGTCCGCTCGCTGCCAATCGCTACATCGTCATCAACAGCGGTCACACCTTTCACGAGAAGGAATTCGCCGCGTTCAACTACCTGCTCTACCCGCGCCTGGGCGATTGGGCCATGATGAAAATCCAATCCTCCGCCGTGGATCCGTGGCAGCCATCATCGGCCACCTTCCCCGAAGAGGTTATTCGCGCGGGTTATTTTGACGAGACGTGGAGCAACGCGCGTGTTATGGAACCCTAATGACAAGAATTCTCATCGCCGAATGCAAACAGGAGGTATCCACCTTCAATCCGCACCTCAGCGGCTACGAGGACTTCGGGGTCCGTCGTGGCGACGAACTGTTGCGCTATCATCGCACGGTCCGGAACGAAATCGGCGGAGCGTTGAGCGTGTTCGATGCGGCACCCGGTGTGGAATTGGTGCCCACCTATAGCGCATTCTTCATCTCCTCAGGTGGCACCTTGGCGAAGTCGTCTTGGGAGCGGATCGCAACCGAGTTCCTCGACAGCATTCGCGCGGCGCCACCGGTGGACGGGGTGTATTTCTCCATGCACGGTGCGATGGCCAGCGAGCAGGAGCTGGATCCAGAGGGCTGGTTACTGGCCGAGACCCGCAAGATTCTCGGCGAAGGCGTCCCGATCGTTGTCTCCCTCGATCTGCATGGCATTCTCACGGATCGCATGGTCGAGCACAGCGATGCCATCGTGGCCTATCACACGTATCCGCATGTCGATTTCTTTGAGACCGGTCAGCGTGCCGCCCGACTGCTGCTGCGAATCGTGGCCGGCGAGGTAAAGCCGGTGACAGCCAAGGTGGCGATCCCGGCACTGGTGCGGGGTGATGAACTCATTACCGCCACCGGATTGTTTGGTCGCAGTATCCGCATTGCCCAGGAAGTCGAGAACGGTCCGCTCGGACTCTCGGCGGGCATGTTTATCGGCAATCCCTTCACCGACGTGCCCGCGCTGCAGACTTACAGCTTTGTTGTTACCAACAACGATCCGGCGATGGCAGAGCGCGAAGCGATCCGGATCGCCGAAAGCTTTTGGGTGAATCATCATGCGATGCGGGTGCCTCTGGTGAGTCTCGAGGAGATGGCCCTCATCGCGCGGGCCAGCCCGCCGGGAACCCTCGCGCTCGTGGATGCCGCCGACGCCACCAGTTCGGGCGCCTCCGGCGACAGCAACGCAATTTTGCGCGCGCTCGTTGATGTGGGCTACACGGGACGCATCCTGCTTCCGATCGTCGATCAACCTGCCGCAAATCATGCCTTCGCCGCCGGGATCGGTGCCACAATCCAGACGACCGTCGGCGGCACACTCGATCCGCGGCGTTTTCAGCCGCTGGCGATCACCGCCAAAGTGAGATTGCTGGCGGATGGTCGTTTCCGGAGCGAGTCCTTCGGTGAGGAATGGCTGGCCGGGCCCACGGCGGTCTTGGAGGCGGGCAACGCCACACTCGTCGTCAGCAGCCGGGCGGTGAACCTATACGACCGCTCTTTTTTCTATGCGCACGGCCAAAATCCGACGCGATTCGACGCCGTGGTGGTCAAGTCACCGCACTGCCAGCGCCACATGTATGCCGACTGGTGCGCGCGCCTGGTGAATGTGGACGCACCCGGCTCTTCGAGCGCCAACCTGCCCTACCTGGGCCACAGGCGGTGCCAGCGTCCCATCTTTCCGCTCGATACCAACGTGATATTCGCCCCCAAGGCCCGACTTTTCCAGCGGTTTGCACGTTGAGCCGGGCATTCACAGTTTGTCGGTAAACGGCGCGGAGCGAGCGAACTCGCATTAGAGATGAAAACTCTTAGAACAGAAGTGAACGACGAGAACAAAGAATCGGCGGATCTATGAATACACTTCAAATCCACGGGTTGTCCATGCTGACAGCCGGTGTGTTATGGGCCGACGTTTCCGCGCTGGCTGAAAACTGGCCGAGCTGGCGAGGGTTGGTCGGCACGGGCGTGGCCAACGAAAAGAATTTGCCTCAGCACTGGGGTACAAATGAAAATGTGCGTTGGCGGACGCCGCTGCCGGAGCGTGGCAACTCGACGCCCATCGTGTGGGGCAACCGCGTGTTCGTGACGCAGGCAATCGAGGCGGAGAAGAGGCGTGCGTTGTGGTGCTTCGATCGGGCAACAGGCCGAGTCCTCTGGAAGCAGGGCACCGTCGTCGAAGTCAGCGAAGCAACGCACGAGACTAATCCGCAAGGCTCCTCGTCCCCGGTGACCGACGGCGAACGGGTAGTCGCGTGGTTTGGTTCGGCGGGATTATTTTGCTACGATTTCGAGGGGAAGGAACTTTGGCATCGCGTTTTTGAGCCACCCCGGCACATCTGGGGCTGGGGCAGTTCGCCGGTGCTACACGGGAACCGCTGTTACCTCAACTTCGGGCCAGGCGAACCGAGCTTCCTCGTCGCGCTGGACAAGAAAAGCGGCAAGGAGATCTGGCGTGTAGCCGAGACGAACGCGGACTCGGGCGAAAAGAAGCCGGGGCAGGAGAAGGCGGTGTGGACCGGCTCATGGAGCACGCCGGTTGTCATCAAAGCAGGCCGGCGCGAGGAATTGATCCTGAGCTGGCCGAAGCGCGTGGTTGCCTTTGAGCCGAAAACGGGCCGGGAGTTGTGGAGTTGCGCGGGAATCAATCC
>CAMDJH010000319.1 GCA_945900455.1 Akkermansia muciniphila | reverse complement strand
ATTCACCATTCTTAATGATCTCCTCTCGCCGATCCCCTCGACACACGATGTGATAAATCAGGCCGGGGTATTCAAATCGTACTGTGCGGCCCAGGGGATCGTGGCGGCTGGCTCAGCAAACAGTTGTTAATACCAAGAACCGACCCCTTACATAGCAGGACATCGTTTTTTGAAGCTCCGCGATTATTCGTTCACCAGGCGGAAGAATGTGTCGCTGGATTGCAGCGGGATTCTCACCACGAAATCGCCGGCATCCACCGAGGCGTTGGCCTCGACCGCCGACCACGCGGTCGATCCGGCAACCGAGGCCGCGCTGTGCAGCCGGTAGCCCGCCGAGGCCGCGCTCCAGCGCAACTCCAGCGTGCTCCCGGCGAGGATCGCGACGCGCAACCTTGGTGGAACAACCCCACTTGCGATGACGGTGGTGGAGGCAACGGCGCTCGCGTCCCCCGAGGTGACCACAACGCGGATCGAATACCGGCCCTCCCTCATGGGCGTGAACGATGGGTGCCCGGATTGCCCGTCGTTGAGAACGGTTGGAGGGCCATCAGGCTCGGCGGCGATCCGCCATGAGAGTTGAACCGGACCTCCCGCAGGGTCATGACTGCCGCTGCCATCCAACACGACGGGTTCGCCAATCGCCGCGGTCCGGCGTGGACCCGCACTCGCGATGAGACCCCCCGTGGTGCCCTGAATCCGAAACCGCGGCGACAGCACTTCCGTCGTATTCATACCGTCTGTGATTTGGAGCCGCAGCACACCTTGAGAGGTCGAGATGTCGGGAGCCTGGAATTCGAATTCACCGCCAGCGAGATCCATGGTCACGCCGTGCCAGGACGCACCCCCATCGGGGCTGAACTGGATCGCGGTGTGAATCGGATCGCCATCCTCATCCTGCGCATTCCATCGAATCGGTACCGGTTCACCGGTGGCATAATTGTCGCCGTCCCGTGGACTCAGGACCTGGACCCGCGGAGGATGCGGGCTGACGGCGCGCTCCAACAGAACCTGACCACCCTTGGCCACGGTGATGCGGGCCAGGCGCGCTGGCCGGGGAATTGCGAAGACGAACGGGGCCGAGTCGAGGGTCATGGATGTGTCGTCCACCGCCGCCGGAAGCGTCACTGGATACGCATCGGCGACGAATCCAGGCGTGAATGGAAACCGTGCCAGGGAATGGCCGCCGGCGTCCCAGAATTCGACGGCGTGGGTTCCGTCCGCGGCCGGTTCCGAAGCCTCGTTGGCCGTGATGGAATACCAGGGATCAGCAACGACGCTGCCGTTCTGCCCTATGGTTCCACTGACGAGAATCACGTCCGGGTCCAGCAGGAACTTCGCGAACTCGGAAAGAAGCGCGCGATAATGATTCTCGTTGATCCACGCCGGCGATGCGTAGTCCATTAGGTCGTACACATCCTCGTTTTGGATGTCGCGCTCGACCCAGAACATTTCGTGGACAGAGGTCGCAGTGGGGTGGGGGACATCGTCGAAACCGAATGTGTGTCCGATCTCATGCGCCGAAGTCGAGGGTTCCGCAGCGGCGAAGCGGGTATTGGTTTCAACGATGGAGACGACGTGCTTGATGGGATGAGGCGCCCGGAAAGCCCAGCCCGCAGCGTCACCCAAGCCCGGGATCTTCGGCCACACGGAGTGGTGGTCCGGGAAGACGACGATCATACGGTCGACCCCGGCACTGATGGCACCACGTTCGGCGAACCTCATAATCTGTTCCCATGTCGGTGAGGCAAAGAGTCCCTTCCCGACATGAGTTTCGATGACGGGCAAGCGCGGCCCATGGGGTGCCATCGGATAACACGCGACGAGGAAAGGACCATCCGCCTTCTCGAGAATCGCCGCGTTCGCCGCCGAAACGGAAGGGATCTGGTACGCCGGGTCAAAGGTCAGATTCGAAAACCGGTAGTCCAGATCGGTCGAGAATTGTGACGTATAATTCGTTTCGAGCGTCTGGCCGGTGTAGGGCGGGACCCACGTTGCAGTGCTCGGGAAGAGGCTGAGCTTCAGCTTGCCGGACCCGTCAGCCAGAATCTTGACACGGACGAGCTTGTTGGTCGGTGTCGGGAGTGTGATCGTCCGTCGTCCCGGCCCGATGTGACCAACGATGGACCCGATCGTGAGCCGGAGAGGATCGTCCTGCTCCGGCGTATAGTCGGTGTCGACGTCGAGCTTCAACTCGATCGGCTGCAGGCGGGAAGTGCTGTTCGAGATTGTGAGGCCGATGACCGCCGGCTTGGATTGAACGAGGGGGACCCCGGGCAGGACCTGGATCAATTCGGATGCAAGCAGGGTGAGGATCCCGTTCGTCAACGCCTTGGTCGCCGTCGGGCTGGTGTACTGGGTTCCGTCCGCGCGCTCGGCGGTAACGCGGCCAGTGAATTCGACCTTTCCCTGCTTCACCATGGCGAACGGCCGCTTGAACAAGGCGACTGATCCGGGCGGGAGGCTGGCAACGCTCGGCGGCGCGACATCATTGGTCGCGATGGCGCTCGCGCTCGCGTCAAGCCCCGCACTCACATTCTTCAGCGTCGCTGGGTACGGATTTCGGACGTACAGGCTCGCGGTCACCACATTCCCGACGACCGCCGACTCCTGATCGAGCTCCAAGATCATGTCTTGGGCCGATGCCTGGGTGCGTGCGACATCGCCCACCCAGTCGGGCGCCAATTTCGTGGAGACCCGAAAGTCCGCGTAAAACTCGGTGCCGACCGCAGCGGGCGACGGAGTCAATTTGGCCGTCAGTGTTACGCCTTCTTGCTCCTCGATCTTTGGCGCGGCCCATCCGCCCGGCGAGCGCACGGCGTCCGTAATATCGGCCCCGGCTTCCGTGAACACCGCCACGGCCCAGTGCGGCGATGTGCCCGGATTGACCCTTACGATGGGTTCCGTGGGCTTGGAACCACGGTTCACGACGAACACGTCAAAGGACGCTGCCTGGCCTGGCAGCGTCTCGGCATCGGCGGTCTGCGATGGGACGGCCGCATCCTTATACTCCAAGAGGCCCGCGGCTTCAGAATCCAGATCGCCTGCCCGCCGGGCCGCCAGGTCCACCGCGAGGTCGACGGCGATCTCATCGCTGCGGCGTGTCGAAGTGGCGATGGCATCCTCGTTGACTTTCAGCGCACGGGCCGAACCGAGAACGGTCACCGTCCCCGGCTTGGTACCATAAAGCATGAAGACAACTTCCTGCGACGCACCCGCGGCCAGGTTCGGCGCCACCGCAGGCTCAGGGCCCGACAGCCATTGGATCTCGCCGTTGCCGTCGAAGGAAAGTTTGGGCGGATCGATCTGCACGGAATGAACCGGCGTGGTCAGGTTGTTTCTGAGGAATGCGCGTACCTCGAACACGTCGCCGAGTGCAAAACGGTTGGTGGTGGTCGAAAAGCTGAGGCTGAGAGGCTCCACCACGGCGATTTGTGGACTCGACAATCCTTCGGTGAGTGCAGCGCGAACGCCCGACTGGTTCAATCCCTCCACCTGAAACCGAATTTGGGCGGTGCCGAGTGCCTTGGTCTTATACCCATAGTGCAACGTTCCCGATTTCCCCGGCGCCAACGTGAGCAGGGCAGCCGGCGCCTTCGTCCAGTCGGCGATGATTGCCCCGGTGAAGTACATGCTGGAGACGACAATGCCGACTTTGGTCAGGGTGATCTCCGAATTGTTCCGGATATCGAGCCGCAGGGCGAACTCCTCGCCCTGGGTCAGTGGGTTCGGCGTCACCGAGGATGTCACCGCCAGGTCGTCGGGTGTGATCACGCCGATGCCGCTCGATATGATAGCCCCGCCGATGTCGTGCGCGCCCACGAACGCGATGGCCGAACCGAGCCCGTTGACGGCATAGATGCCCATCATACCGGCGTCATTGCCCGCCTCGTCGCGGACATCGACCTTGTACCAGATGCGGCTGCGCCACACCTGCCTGGGCGCATCCGGGTTGGCAGTGGGGACAATGATATGGCCAGAATTGCTGAACAACGGCTGGTCCGAGACCCGGTCGCCCCCGAGCGGGTGGAAGCCGGAGCTCAGTCCATATTTGGGCTGCGGCAGGTAGATCCACGTCTGGCCCGAATCGAAGTCGACGCCGACAATCTCGTTCGCGTCGTTGAAGGCCACCCAGCGCGACAATGGAAGCCCGGGAATGAGGTCCACGGTGTCCGAATAGCCGTCCCAGAGCCCGATGTTGTTTAGCTTGCCGAAGCCAACCAACGCGTAACGCAGGAAGGCTCCCCGTTCACTTCGACGGGGCCACCCAGTAGCGACCGGGTCGCCGGCGTCGCCGTGAAACGCGTGGGTCACGACGGGCGCGGATCCCAGATTCCATCTCACCTCTCCTCCATGATTGCCGGTCATGATTTCAGTCGCAACTCCCCAGATCGTCCCATCCTCCTGAATCGAGGTAGGGTAAACCCGGTCCGAGAAATAGAGCTCCGGCCAATCCTGAATCGCCCCCGCCTTGTCGTAGGGTGGCGGCGGCTGCAGCTCGATGAATTTCTGTCCGTTCCACACGAAGCGGTGATCGTAACCCGCCGAGGACTCGCTGCAGATGAACTGGCCGGCGGTGTTAACGTCGATGAGGCTGTACGCGCCCATCCACGGGGTCACAGGCCCTGGGATGTGCTGGATGCCTGGGTTCTTCCCGTGGTCGCGCCCGGGCCTGTAAACGATGAAGTCCGTCACCGACGAGAAACGCCCGCTGGCGACCGAGGTCACGGTGTAAACGTTCCCGTGATCGTCGATTTTGAAATCGTTCCCTTTCATCAGGGCTGAAGGCAGGTCCACCGAACGATAAGTCCGCACCGGAAGCGGGGCCGCTGCCGCTCCGAAGACCGACAGCGCCGCCATACAGGCGATCAGCCGACGCAGATCGAAAAGCATTGCAAAGGGAATCATGTTGAGAAGTCGGCGTTCACCGGGAACTTTGCACCTATCCACGACTCGGCCTTGGAGTTACTTAGAAGAAATTCCTTTTTCGACGCTCCGCAGAAAGGGAGCATTGTTTTTGAATCGTGTCCATTTTCGAGCAGCCTGCTCTCCGAATTTGCCGGCTCAAGGCTTAATTCAAGGTTTTTTCGGGCCGGTGGCCCTCCTCCCGGGCGCTCCTCCAGAACAAACGAGCCAGGGCCACCCAAGCAGCGGGATCGTGACCGGTGTGCAGACGGATCCGGCGATCTGGGCCATCGATCAGTTCAACCCAGCCGCTGGTGACGCCGACGGGCTGCGGGGGAGCATCCCACTTCATCAAAAAAGTGACAGGTTCAATAGGTTCAATTGAGTCGACGAAATAGTGGACCCATCGCTTTTATCACGACCGCGTGTCGAAATCGCTGTCCAGAATCTCAGGAAAACACTCCGGGTTTGCCTTCACTTGGGCGGCGACGGCATCGCCCAGGGAGGACGACGCCCGCCTGGGACGCGGATCTTGAATCAAGCGAAAAAGTGACAAAAAGTGACAGGCTCAATATGTCCGCTAGATCAATTGAACCTGTCACTTTTTGCAACGGCTTTTTCAATCTGCGCCAGGGACATAATCATTTCTCTTTCACCCGCCCACTTGCCGCAGCCGCTTGTGCAGATGGCGCGAATGTCGGCGACCGTGCTCGATGGCGATCACCCAGACTTCCTGCCCCTGCACGACGTAATAAACACCGTAGAACCTGAAGCGCTGCACGGACGCACGACGGACATCCCCGAAGCGCACGCGATGAATCATCGCGTCGCGAGACAACGTCTGCACGGCGGCCTCCACCTCGTTGAGGAATTCATCGCCCAGCCCGGCCTCCTGCTCGTCGTACCAAACAGCGGCCTCCAGTGCGTCGTGTTCAGCGGGACGCAGTTTTTTGACGACGAAGCTCATGCAAACGCTGGCGCACGCGATCGATGGTGCCGTCCCACGGTTCGAGCAGTTCAGGATGCGCCAGTGCTTGCTCGCGGCGGCGGAGAATTTCGGCCTGCTGTTCCGCCGTCAGTTCGTCGCCTTCATCCTCGACCAGATCGTGCCGGTGTTCCTCGAACCAGCGCGCGAACTGTTTCCGTTCCTCAAGTGCGAGCGAGAGGATTGAAGATTCAAGTTGCTCCAAGCTCATGGCGGCAGTTTAGCCGCGACCTCGCCTGACGCAAGACCACGGATCGCCAGGCGCATGGAGATGGGGTGTCGCCACATTAGGGGGTCGTTAGGGAGTCGGTTCTTGGTATTGTTTACTCACGGCCATTCACGCCAATGTTCCCACACAAACAATTCCGAATTGCTTGGCCAGCTGATTTATCCCGGGCATGTCGCCACCCAAAGACACTTTGATGCTCGGG
>CAMDJH010000318.1 GCA_945900455.1 Akkermansia muciniphila | reverse complement strand
GCCTGCCTGCTGCTGGAAAGCTCGGCCAGCTCCCCAGGGGATCAGTGGTCAAACGTTGGTGAGTTCAGTAGCGCTGTAATTCATTGATAGCATGCAACTTCCATCTGAGTACATTCAAATTGTACCCACAGATTCTGCTGAGGAGACGGGAATAGTTTTAGCACCTCGTCGTCCACGCTCAGTTTGCCTTCGGCGACCGCGAGACCGACTGCGGTCGAAGTGAAACTCTTGCTCAGTGAATACAACTCGTGCGTGCTTTGCGCGTTGTAAGGCGTCCACCAACCCTCGGCGATAACGTGGCCGTGCCGCACAAGCATGAAGCTGTTCATGGTGTCGAGGGTGTCGGCCACGTCTACGAACGAGTGGACGGCGGCGGACGATACACCCTGCGCTTCAGGCGTACTGCGGGGAAGATCTGAGGACGTCGGACTGGCAACGCCATTGAGCGTGAGCCCGGCAAGCATGAGCAGAACGGCGTGAAGCAAGCGGAAGCGGTTCATAATGGAGCGTCGTCACTTTGCCCAAAACGGACGGGATAGTCACGGAGCAAGTAAAGAGATAGTCGCGGACGGCAATCTACCGGCGCACCGAAGTGCGTTTGCCAACCCAAAGGCTGTCGTCCTTGTTTTCGGTCACTACCGCGAGGGCGTGTCCATGCCAGGCGCCGTCATCCTCTCTCAGCCCAGGATTGTTGTACCGGGCGGACTTCCATCGCTTCGACTCGGCGTGAGCATCGACGAAGGCGAAGTTGGAGCTACGGCCATGCTGATTTCCAGGCACATGGTAGGTATCCGTGGGAATGTTGTTGGCACCCAAATGCGTTCCGTAGAATGGCTGGCAAACACTGTACGGATGGAGTTCGGCAAAACTAAATATATCCGACGGATTCGGGCAGTCCGAGGATCGTCGGAAGATTTGGTATTTAATCGAATCGGGTTGTGAATTGTGCTGGGCGGTCCCCAACCATCCCACGTAGGAATTCAAGCCGTAGCTGCGAATCTGGAGCTCTCTTAGGCCGTTGTTATTGACCTTCAGCTTTTCACCGGGGCAACGGAAACTGGCTTTCGCCATATACGGACCGAGAACGGAATACTCCTTTGCAACGAGTGCCTGGGCGGTCTTCGACGTCATCCGACTTCCATCCCGCCCGGTAGTCCACAGCGTGGCAGGCGGGAGTCCCGCCGGAATCGCACCGGTCACGGGATTGGGGAGTGGCCGGCCGTCATCTTCACCGTTGGGCGGAAGTGCATCGGCGAATTCGGACCCGTAGAGCGCTCCCGCGAGGCTAAGTTGCTTCAGATTGTTCACGCACGATATCCCGGTCGCCTTCTCCTTCGCTTTGGCGAGTGCCGGAAGCAGCATGCCCGCCAGGATAGCAATGATTGCAATCACCACGAGAAGCTCGATCAGCGTAAAACCCTGCCCGTCTGGACGCGCGGTGTTTGAGGAGGCCTTCACTGTGTCGGAAGTTAACTTCGTGTGTGCTTGACGCAAGCTAGCGACAGGTCGCGTCATTGCAATTCGGAAAGAAGCTTTTCCCCCGGCCAGCATTCCCACTAAATTCTGGCGGGAGTTATGGTGACGCCAACCTGTTCCAAGTGCCGACGGCCGATTCACAGCGATGACATTAACGTCCCAAAAAATGTGGCGTATTGCCGCGAGTGCAACATCGCCCATCGCTTCTCCGAGCTGACTTTTGGCCATGAACGCGGCGCGTACATTGACCTGGATCATCCACCCAACGGCGCGTGGTTTGTCCATGACCACAGCGGCACGATCATCGGCGCCACGCATCGCAACCTCGTAAACTGCGTCGGCTTTCTGTTCTTCGCGCTATTCTGGAATGGCCTTCTTTCCGTCTTCGTGTCGTTTGCCATTTCCAGCACGCTACACAATCTCCAAGTTCCCCTGCCCGAATGGGTTCCCGTGCCAATCATGGAGGGCGGCGGCGCTGACACGTTTACCGTGCTCATTGAAACGCGAGAGGGGAAACAAATAAAACTGGGTTCCTTGCTGACCAATGAACGCCGCCAATTTATATTATCAGCGCTGCAACAAGTCGTCGGGCAGATTGTATAAGGCTCCAGGCAATCTGCTTTCAATCATCCTCGGCTATTTTATCGCTTTCGGAGCCGTCACGACGAATGTCGGGGCCGCCGATAAGCTGGGCGTCAAGTGTGCTATGCGCTTCTGGAAGGTTGTGTATTCTATGGGGGGTGTTATTAACAAAGGGTATCAATTCCCGCCTCGTGAGGAAGCGCTTTAGCAAAGGCGCGCTCGACAACTCGGCGAAAACCGGTGAGATTTCATCCCCTCGGTGTCACCTCCTTTCCTGAACCTCGCAACCTTGAATGTACATGCCTGTCAACTATCGCAATCCCAGGGCCATCTCATCCCGCCGACGCACCGCCATTGCGCCCCGTGGGCGTCGGCGGCTTGGTTTCACGCTGATCGAGTTGCTGGTGGTGATCGCGATCATCGCCATCCTGGCCGGAATGCTTCTCCCGGCACTGGCCAAGGCAAAATCCCGAGCCAAGGAGGTCAATTGCCTTTCTAATTTCCGCCAGTGGGCGATCGCAGCCAACCTTTACGCAGGCGATGACGGGCGCGGTCGACTGCCCATGCTGGGTGATGTGGGGAACAATCCGTGGGATGTCGCCGACGCCATGATTCCGGCGCTTCAGAAATATGGACTGACCGTACCCATGTTCTTCTGCCCAGCCCGTCCCTCGGAACTCCAGGAAGCGCAGGCGTGGCTTCAAAAGGAGAAGAAAAGATCCCTTTCGAACAACGACGATCTTCAATTCTATTATGGGCAACGCTGGGGATTTGGATTTGCCATCATCCAGCACAGTTGGTGGGTTCCTCGCTCCGGACAGTTTGGTTTCCGGGTCATGCCGAGCACCGCACGGGCAAACACCAATTCCGTCACCGAAGGATGGCCGACACGGATTGAAGATCCGGGCGCATCCGTGAGCCCCATCGTCACGGACACGCTTTACAAGGACGGATTCGAGACCAACCTAGCCAAGGCTTGGGGCGGGCATCCGACGATCAAGGCGGATTCCGGCTTTCAGATTCAAGGCGGTCTGGCCCAGTCGATCAGTCGGGGCTTCGCGGACGGCCATGCCGATCTCGCACGCCGGCCCAAGATCGTCTGGCGTCATTTTGGAAACTGGACGAGCTTCTACTGAACTGCGGTGCTGCGTTGTAATCGTTTGAGGATGAGGAAGAGTAATTCCTTCGAAGTCCCGCCAAGGAAGTCTACTCTCGGCTCGATGTTTCAGTTATCCGAGCATTCTGCAAGCCCGAGACGGGTCGATCCACGCGACCTACCGTGTGCATTTGGCCGCTGGAAAATCCATTCGGCACGTGCGATTTCGGGAAGATTGGCTCCGGACGGCACCTCGTGAATGGCTATATCGAAGAATTCCTGCAGCATGTTCGCCATGAACGCGGCCAGGCGGAGCATACCCAGAGGACTTATAAGTTCCTATTGGATCGTTTTACAGAGTGGTCCACGAAGCATGCGTTGAACAAGCCTGGCGACGTTCGGCCGGCTCACCTTCTGGACTTTCTCGAGACGGAACGCAGCCGTCCGCTCGCAACCGATCCGGAATCCGGTCGTAAGCTGAGCGGGGAAAGCGTTTATCTACAAATCTCCGCACTCCGATCGTTTTTCCGATTTTGCGAAACGGAGAAATGGGTGACGCGGAATCCGGCGGAGAACCTGTCATTGCCTCGGCGATGGAAGCGGTTGCCCAAGGCGCTGACCGAGGCAGAGATGACAAAGCTGCTGGTGCCGCCGGAGACATCGGCGGATGCGGCGGAGCTTCGCGACCACGCGATTCTCGAACTCGCCTACGCGGGTGGATTGCGACTCGCAGAACTTCGCTCCATTCGGTTGGAACATCTCCATCTCGATGCCGGCTTCGTCACCGTGATTGGCAAGGGCAACAAGGAACGAATCGTCCCGGTGGGGCGCACCGCGCGGAACGCCCTGGAGCGTTATCTCGAGACAGCGCGCCCCGCCCTGGTGACCGCGCGATCACCCGCGACGGTCTTTTTGAGCGCCCGGGGCACGCCCTTCGCCGCCGTGACACTCTGGCTCCGCATTCGTAACTGGGCGAAGAGGCGTGGTTTAGAAAAGCCCCTCACTCCCCATATGCTTCGTCACAGCTTTGCGACGCATCTCATGGAACATGGGGCGGACCTCCGATCGATCCAGGAGCTCTTGGGTCATGCGAGCATCGCCACAACGGAAGTCTACACCCATGTCGCGGGGCAACGACTGCGGGATGTTCACGACAAATTTCACCCGCGAGCGTGAGTCCTTCGGAGTGCCGGGTCACTCGGCTACTTTAATTCCCGATAGGCTATGGTCTTGTCCGGTCCTTTGATGCCGGCCGCCGCGAGGGCTTCCTGGGTCCGGGCGATGAGGCTGCTCGTGACAGGACCCAGCTCCGTCGTCTTGCACCACGCCCGGAGTTCCACCAAAGTTCCGCCATCGACCAACTTGGCGTTGGAGACTTCCGTGGCGGGGGTTTTCAGAACGCGGGGTTCGGTTGCCGCGCTGGCGAGGAGGGTCTGATGAGCCTTCTCCAAACTTTGGCCGGCACCGATGCCAAATTGAAGATCGATCCGGCGCGTTGGATTGGCGGTAAAGTTCGAGATCGTTCCGCCCATGATCGCCGAGTTGGGGACGGTGATTCGTTTGTTATCCGGAGTGGTAATGGTCGTCGAGAAAATGGACACCTCGTCGGCGATCCCCTCAATCCCTCCACCCACAACGTGGTCTCCTTTTTTGAACGGCCGGAACGCCACGAGCAGGAAACCGCTGGCGAAATTCGAGAGTGACCCTTGGAGGGCGAGGCCGATCGCGAGTCCGGCGGCGGCCACCACGGCTGAGAAAGTCTGAGTGGGGAGCCCGAGCGTTCCCAGTGCCGTAATCACCACAAAGGTCATGAGGAGGGCATGAACCAAGTTGCCGACGAATCCCGAGATCATCAGATCGAGATTTCGCTTCGCACAGACACCCTTAATCACATTGCGAAGAATGTTGGCGACCCAAAAGCCAATGACGAGAACGGCCAGGGCTGCTAGGATATTGGCCCCCCAGTGAACGACTTGAACGGGGACTCGCGTCGAAGCCGAGATTCGATTCACGAGATCACTCGATGGCGCAAGGATGGAGGCCGGGGCGGCGTTTGTGGCCGTTGAGACAAGGATTTGTCCGAAGAATGGGTTCATGGCGGAACGAATTGCGGGAAATCAATTAAAGAAAAAAACAATACTGTGCAATCGCCAAGTCGAACGGGAATCGCACGCCAGATTAGGCGTCGCCCCACTCGCATTGAGCACGATGCCGGAGCGCGTGATCCATCAGCACCAGTGCGGTCATCGCTTCGACCATCGGAACGGCCCTCGGGAGCACACAGGGATCGTGACGCCCCCGGCCCTTCAGCGTTGTGTTGGCATGATGCACGTCCACCGTCTCTTGCTCATGCATCACGGTGGCCACGGGCTTGAATGCCACCCTAAAATGAATCGTTTCCCCGTTGGAAATACCCCCCTGAATTCCGCCGCTCCGATTCGTCAACGTGCGCACCCGGCCCTCCACATTGCGGAAGGCGTCGTTGTGTTGCCGGCCGGTCAGTAGGATGCCGGCGAATCCGCTTCCTACGTCGAAGCCCTTGCTCGCCGGCAGGCTCATCATCGCACGGGCAAGCTCCGCCTCCAGTCGGTCAAACACCGGCTCGCCCCATCCCACCGGCACCCCGCGGGCAATCCCAAAAACAACGCCACCCACGCTGTCACCAGCCGACCGCGTCTCGTCGATCAACGCGATCATCTTCTCGGCCGTCGCGCCATCCGGACAGCGCACGATATTCGCCTCGATATCGGCGGCGCGGACGGTCTCGGGATCGATTGCCGTCATGATCGACTGAACCTGCTGGACGCCCGCGAGAATCTCCACGCCCCATCGTTCGCGGAGGATTTTGCGGGCAATCGCACCCGCGGCCACCCGCCCAATCGTTTCCCGGGCACTCGTTCGCCCGCCCCCCGGCCAGGCCCGGATTCCAAACTTTTCCTGGTAGGTGTAGTCCGCGTGCGATGGCCGAAACTTGGTGGCCATCTCCGAGTAGGCCTCGGAGCGCGGGTCTTCGTTTTTTACCCACATGGAAATGGGCGTCCCCAGGGTCTTTCCTTCAAAAGTTCCCGAGAGGATCTGTACGGTGTCGCTCTCCTTCCGTGGCGTGACGATCCGAGACTGGCCGGGCCGACGGCGGTCGAGGTCCGGTTGGATGTCCGCTTCCGTCAGGGCGATTCTCGGCGGGCAGCCATCCACG
>CAMDJH010000317.1 GCA_945900455.1 Akkermansia muciniphila | reverse complement strand
CTCCTGCTGGATCAGGGTCATCTGGCGCGCGTATGCGTCGCCTTGAAAGGACGCTCCGGGTCGGTCGCTGACAAATGCGCCTGCGACAAAGCGTCCGCCTCCGAGTTCCTCCCGAGTTCTGCGGATGACCTCACGGCGCGCGCAATCGTCGAGCAAATTGCCAAATCCCGTGTCCATGTTGACAGCGGGCACCAGACCTGCCTGGGCCGTGCGCCGGATCTGTGCGGTGAAACCGGGCCAATCGACCCCACCCGATTCGAGGAAAGGGAGCAAGATTGCAGATATCCCTTCGATCTTTCGACGGGGCCGCAGTAATTGAAGCGGATCGGGTACCGAGGAATCCATGCCGATGGGAGCGTAGCCATCCTATCCATGGAGGACGAAGCCCCTTTTTTCGGATTGATTGCCTGGCCTTGGAACAGCGTTGATCCCGTTGGGTCAGGAAACTCATGCGACCGCTCGCAACATGGGATTTCATCGCCACTGTCATCCGCGCCAAACTGTTGCTTCCTAGGCAGGTTTCCGGCCCCATTGGAGACATCATGCTCTGGCGCCACCTCTCCCTGCCCGCAGCGCTTTTTCCGTTGCTCACGATTCACGCGACTGCCACCACCCGCATCTGGACCAACACAGTCGGTATCGCCAATTGGTCCAATGCCGCCAATTGGGTCAACGGCGTGCCTGTGGACGGCGACTCCGTTGTGCTCTTGCGACATCCGCTGGGCCAGTTCGTGAACGCCATCAATGATCTCCCGAATCTAACGCTGCAATCCATCCGTTGCGAGGCGCTCGGCTATAACCTCAGCGGTGACTCGCTCCGGTTGATCGACGAAGTCCTGATGGGTGGACCGGCGGCCGGAGCCACCATGAACATCAGCGCCCCTGTCGAAATCCTCGGCTCCACGTTCCACGTCGTCAGTACAAACGGCAGTGAGTTGTCTCTCTCAGGCCTCGTCACTGCTCCGGTCGGCACCGTCGTCACAGTCGATGGCGGCATCCGATTCAAGGCCAGCCCGGCCAGCGATTATCGCGCGGAGACGCGACTTCGCAGCGGCTTCCTGCCGTTGCTTTTCACGCGCCTGAGCGGGCCGGTCACGGTGGGCGGCGACCCGACCCATTTCGCCTCGGTCGTCCTGCAAAGCGGAAACGTTTTTGGCAACTTCCCTCCGCTGACCATCCTCACCAACGGCCAGGTGTTCAACATTTCCACTTCCAACTCGGTCGGCCCGCTGACAATCGATGGCGGGGTCCTCCGTCTGGGCAACCGCTCGCCGCTCGGAGATATCGTGGTGAACGGCAACGCCCTTTTGACCGGGGGCGCCAGTCTGTTCGTCACCGCCATCAATAACTTCGGCCCCGGTTCCCTCAGCGTCACCGGCAGTGTGACGATTGCCGGATGCTCGCTCACGTTCCAGCCCGGCTCCAGCGCCATCACCCGTCCCGCCGTCATCGTGCGCAACGACGCCCAGGATCCGGTGATCGGCACCTTCACCGATCTGCCCGAAGGCAGCATCCTCCCCAACGGTGATGCGCTTTACACCCTCAGCTACGTTGGAGGAGACGGGAACGACATCACGCTCTCGCCAATCATCCCGGCACTCCGGTTCATCAGCGTCACGCAGGCTCAGGGCATGACGCAATTCACTGTGCAAGGCCAACCCGGATTCCTCTATACCATTGAGGCAACGATCGATCTGCTCAGCCCGCCCGCGTTGACATCCTGGAGCCCCATCCACACCACCGGCACCCTCCCCAACGGCCAATTTTCGTTCACGGATCCCGACTCGACGTCCTTTTCAAAGCGCTTCTATCGGGCCGTGAAGCCCTGATCCGATGATCGGCAGCGCTTCAGCATGGAAAAAGTGACAGGTTCATTTGAGGCATGAAATATTGAACCTGTCACTTTTTGTCACTTTTTATGTCCTATCAATAATCCTGACCCATGACGAATTCATGGCGACTAGCCACGTTCCTCGCGCCCGGCGGACTGGTCTCGTCGCAGCGCCGCGAGTTCCACCCCACCGCGTTTTCGGGGTTCGACAAACATCGTCAGTTCCTTAGGCTGGCCCCGTGAGCGATGTCACGACCACTCCAGATCGTGCTCAACCGGGCGATCCGAAATCCGCCGAGGAACTGCTGCCCTTGGTTTACCAGGAACTCCGCAACCTGGCCGCGGCGAAGATGGCTCGGGAAACGCCCGGCCAGACTCTGCAACCCACGGCGCTCGTGCATGAAGCGTGGTTGCGATTGGCCGGCAACCAAGGGTCCGCCTTCGCCAATCGCGCCCACTTCTTTGCGGCGGCGGCCGAAGCCATGCGCCGCATCCTGATCGAACGCGCGCGCCGCCGGCAGGTTTTGGAAAAGGGCGGCTTTGCGGAGCGGGAAGATCTCAGCGAATCAAAAATCGTCTGCCTCGCACCCACCGATGAACTACTCGCGGTGAACGATGGGTTGGATCAACTCGCCGCCGAGGATCCTGCCGCGGCGGACCTGGTCAAACTCCGTTACTTCGTCGGCCTGAGCATGGCACAAGCGGCGGAGGCAATGGGCTTGCCCTTGAGAAGTGCGGAGCGACTTTGGGCTTTCGCCCGGGCTTGGTTGCGAGATTCAGTCAGCCAGTGAACCCGCGCTGATCTTTTCGAAGAAATTTGGCGGGATTTGGCGGGGCCGATCGCACTAGAGGGTGGATGATCGTTGCTATGCCATCCTTGAACGCACCGAATGAGCCGAAAATCCGGCGGATTTTCCTCGAAGCCTTGGAGAAGCCCACCCCCAAGGAACGGGACGCCTACCTCGACGTGGCCTGTCACGGCGACGTCGCATTACGCACCAGGCTTGGGGTTTTGCTCGGAAACCATCGCGAGGATCACTTTCTTGAAAACCCCGCCGTCGAGGTCGAACAGGCGGACCCGAACCGCATGGCCGCCGAAACACCCGGCGACCTCATCGGCCGCTACCAGATCCTCGAGAAGATTGGCGAAGGCGGCTGCGGGGTGGTCTACATGGCGGAGCAGGCGGAACCGGTCCGGCGACGTGTCGCGCTCAAAGTCATCAAGCTGGGCATGGATACGAAGTCGGTCATCGCCCGGTTCGAGGCCGAGCGGCAGGCGCTGGCGATGATGGATCATCCGAACATTGCCAAAATCTATGATGCGGGAGCCACGGAAGCCCCTCGCCTGGCCACCGGCCTGCCTGCGCCCCAGATCTTGCGGCAAACAGGCGACCCTGCCCATGAACCGCCCCCCTCACCCTGCCCTCTCCCCCCGCTCGGAGCGGGGGGAGAGGGTGGCCGCAGGCCGGGTGAGGGGGGTGCTCCTGTTCATGGCGTCACGGCGCGCACTTTAAGTTCGGTGGATTCTTTCCCGTCATCGGATGCGGGAAAAGGGCAGGGTGAAGGGAGCCGCTCTCTCGACACAAGCCACCCGCCACTCAGCACTCATTATGGCCGGCCGTACTTCGTCATGGAATTGGTGCGGGGCGTGCGGATCACCGACTATTGCGACCGGAACAATCTCTCCACTCGCGAGCGCCTGGCCCTCTTCACGCAAGTCTGCCATGCCATTCAGCACGCGCACCAGAAGGGGATCATTCACCGCGACATCAAGCCGTCGAACATCCTTGTCACGTTGCACGACGGTCCCGCGGCCGCGGGAGTGCCCAAGGTGATCGACTTCGGGATCGCCAAGGCGACATCTGACCAGCGCCTGACCGACAAAACGCTCTTCACGGCGTTCGAACAATTCATCGGGACGCCCGCCTACATGAGCCCGGAGCAAGCCGGATTGAGTCCCGCAGGCGCGGCAGACATCGACACGCGCAGCGACATCTACAGCCTGGGCGTGCTGCTCTACGAATTGCTCACGGGCCGGACGCCGTTTGACGGCAAGGAACTGCTGGCATCCGGCGTGGACGAAATGCGTCGCACGATTCGCGAAAAGGAACCCGTGCGACCGAGCACCAAGCTCACTCAAGAACTCGTGGCTACGAAGCGCGCTCCCTCTTCTCCCGCAGCGGGAGGAGACGGCCGCCTGCCTGCCGCGACGTCCGCGGCGCAGGCAGGGGGAGAGGAAAGCCATTCGGTCGTTCGAGCGACCCCTCTTGCTCGTTCCTCGCGGGGCGAGAGAGAAGATCCGCGCCGACTCAATCAACTGCAGCATCTCATCCCGCTCATTCGTGGCGACCTGGATTGGATCGTGATGAAGTGCCTCGAGAAGGACCGCGCCCGCCGCTACGAGACGGCCAACGGCCTCGCAAGTGACATCCAACGACACCTCAATAACGAAGCCGTCCTCGCGCGCCCGCCAAGCTCGTGTTATCGCTTCCAGAAATTGCTCCGGCGGAACAAAGTCATGGCCGGCGCCGTGGTACTGGTGCTCACGGCCATTCTGGTGGGGACGGTGATCAGCATCGGGCAGGCATTGCGGGCCAGAACGGAACTACGCCGCGCCCTAGCCGCCGAAGCGCAAGCTCTAACCGCCGAGGCGAAAGCCCTAACTTCGGAGGCCAACGCTCAAGCCGCGCTCCATTTCATCCAGGACGAGGTGTTGAGTCAGGCCAGTCCGGGTTCCCAGCCGGATCGCGACCTCAAAGTCCGCACCTTGCTCGACCGCATCGCCGAGCGGCTCGACCGTGCCGCCGGACCCCCGCCCTTGGTCGAGGCGTCCATCCGGCAGACCGTCGGCTCCATTTACACGGAACTCGGTGACTATGCCAAGGCCATCCAGCATTTTGAACAGGCCCTCCGACTCCAAGAGCAGCATCTCGGGGAAAGCCACCCCGACACCCTGCGATCGCTCCACGGTTTGTCCATGGCCCTCTGGTGGAGTGGCGGCAGCGCCCAAGCGGAGCCGCTCACCCGGCGTGGACTCGACGCGAGCCGCCGAGTCCTGGGCGAAAAGGATCCACTCACGCTCCAGTTCATGCAGGCACGAGCCTTCACAATGCTGTACTCGGGCGCGGTGCCATGGCCCGAGCTGGAGCTGCTGTTTCTCCAAACGCTGGCGCTGCACCGCAAAGTTCTGGGACCGGACCACCCAGGGACACTGAGACTGATTCACATATTCAGCATGGGTTATCATCGGAACTGGCAGGAGGTGAAGGCAGAGCCACTGCTCGTGGACGCCCTCGATCGATCCCGCCGTGTGCTGGGCGAAAATCATCCCCAAACACTCGCCTTGATGCACATGCTGGCCATCACCTACACGCAGTTGAATCAACTGGAGAAGGCCGAACCACTGGAGTTCCGCAGCGTGGAACTGCGGCGCAGCATTCTTGGCGAGGAACATTTCATTACCCTCGTCTCCGTCCTCTCCCTGGCGCGGATTTACCTCAAGCAGCAACAGTTCGAGAAAGCCGGGCCGCTCACCGACCAGGCGCTCGATGTCTGCCGTCGCTTGCCCATCGAGAACAGCCCGTTTCTGGCTTCCAATCTGAGCGCCTTGGGCTGGGAGTACCTCGAACAAGGCCACGTCGCCAAAGCCGAAACCCTGTGCGAGCTGGCGCTGCAAACCGTGCGCCGCAAGCCGGACGCAAGCGCGCTGTCGAACCCTCGCATCATGACCGAACTGGGCGCGGTCCGGCTCGCACAGCGGAACTACGTCGAGGCCGAATCGCTGCTGCGCGAAGCCTCGCCCTTGGTCGAGAAATTCTGGCCCGATGCGGCGTACCGGTTCTATGTGATGAGCCTCCTCGGCGCGAGTCTGTCTGGCCAAAAACAATACGCCGACGCCGAACCGCTCCTGCTGCAAGGCTGCCAGGGACTCCAGCAGCGCCAGGCCAGCATTCCCAGCGGTTTCAGACCCACTCGCCGGATCACTGAGTCCCTCGAGCGGCTGGTGCAACTCTATGACGCCTGGGGCCAGCCCGCCCAGGCCGCCGACTGGAGACAGAAACTGGCCAAGTTCGAGCAAGGCGCCAAGACCAGCGACGGCGGAAGCATCCCTGGAGTGCGCGTGACCGTCGAACCCCGAAACAAATGACAACAGATGATTCTTCAAAACACACCCGAACGCCGCGTGAGGGCACACGGCCTGCAGAAATCCGAATCAAATGTCCCACCCTGTAGGCCCGCTGCCCTCAGCGGGCGGGAGTTTTGAAAAAACCGAATACTATATGAAACCCATCAAATCAAACATTCGCAACAGCCCGTTGCTTTGCGACGCGCGCCCGGGCGCATCTCATATCGAGGAGCGAGCGTTGGTTGACTTCTTCCTCTCCCCTCGAGGAACGAGTGGGGAGAGGACTGAGGAGAGCGGCTGCCCGAAAAACGAACCTCCTCACCCGGCCCTGCCCATGAACCGACTCCATTTCCCAATTCGAGGACGAAGAACGAGCGCGACGGACGAGGACGATTTGAAGGACCCCATTGCGGCGCTTTCGCCCTCGTC
>CAMDJH010000316.1 GCA_945900455.1 Akkermansia muciniphila | reverse complement strand
TCGTCCGGACTGGAGCTGCCGCCAGGAGTCGAGATGGTGTTGGAGATCGTTCAGATCGCTGGATGAGAAGGTCGGCGATTTCATTGCTGCCGCTCATCCTGCCCCGCACCTCACCAGTCACGCACGCACACTTGCCGAAGCAACACGCTTCATTTCCTTTTCGCCTCCGACGCAATCGCGACCTTCACGGCGTTCAATGGCGAATCAACAGGTGGAACTCCAAGCACCGCAACAAAGCGTTCATCGGAATCGTCGGCACCATCCAGGTGAGACCAAGCGTAGCACCTCGTAGCATTCGGGTGTCCCGTGATTCCAAAGACTTCGACAACGCCTTGCCATGCGGTTTGACCTCGGAAGGTCTCGGTGATGGGTGCGGATTCCAAATGAGAAGCGGAGCACTTGTGAAGGTGCTCCACTGCCATTTTCAACCGCTGGATGTATTCCTTATTCTTCGCCACAGAGTTTAATCAGTTCCGCCACCGTCCAGGCACTCGACTCGATCCCGGCCGCTTGCGCTGGCGTCATGCGGATTGAGATATGGGTCTTGCAGAAGTTGTAGTAAGCGAAGTTCAGGGCGACCGCAGCCTCAAAGTTTTCCAGCTTCTTGCTGAAAGCGTTGGTCAACCGGCTGAGACGGCGGCAGTGCAAGTGCATGCGGAGCGTGTGGTTCTGCTTTTCGACGTGCGAGGTCGTGATGCGGCTCACGACTGGCATTCCACCGACAACGGTCTTTTCCACTTTCACCACATCGCAAGGGCTGTACCGAGCGGCAGCTTCCTTGTTCAAATTACTGAGAGAGTAGGTTTTTACGATTTGCCCGTAATCGACTTCGCAGCCGAAACTTCGTTCCACCGCGTCAGGATAGGCCGCGAGAGCGTCAGAGCTGAGCTGGACGCGATTCTGTAGGCGTCCCGCGAGATCGCTCATAAACGCCTTTGCGTGGTAGGCATCGCGCTTTCCAACAATGAAGGACGGAA
This sequence comes from Akkermansia muciniphila, assembly GCA_945900455.1. Taxonomy (GTDB): domain Bacteria; phylum Verrucomicrobiota; class Verrucomicrobiia; order Limisphaerales; family UBA9464; genus SIBK01. The sequence goes on along the minus strand of CAMDJH010000316.1, from coordinate 5,418 downwards.
TCAGCTTCGTGTCCGCGTCCAAGGCGATGAACGTCCAGACGTCGCCATAGGCTCCGGCCCGCTCCGCATTCTTGCCCTTGGCACCGACGAAGCCCCAGATTTCGTCAACCTCAATTTGCTTGGCTGGGACGTTCCTCATCTTCTCGTCCATGATCTTCTTGCAGCCTTCACCGACGCGGACACCAAGGCGCATGATCGTATCACGGTGAACACCCGTGATGCGTTCAATTGATCGAATGCTTGAACCTTCACAGAGCATGGAGATCGCGAGGGTTTTCTTTTCGATTGAAAGCGTGTTGCTCATTTGTTGTGGCTTTTTTGTAATACAGATATTATCGTGCGTCAACGATTTTTTGTATGACAGAAAATAAAAGAGGAAGAGGAAGGCCAAAAATAGCTGTGAGTAAAGGGGTTATGATTTCGTCCAGATTCACCAAGGGGGAAGCTGAATCCATAGAGAAAGCGCATTCGATTGAAGGGCTATCAAGGACTGAATGGATTCGGAAAGTATTGACTTCAGAGGCGAATCGGATATGTCGTATTACGTAAATTAAAATGGAAGCGGCGAGGATCGAACTCGCAATCCCTGGTTGTAAAGGCGAGGGGTTTGCCGGTTAACTTACGCTCCCGTTTTGATTTGCCTCCCGGCCAGCAGGTTGTCTGTCACGACATTATCACCTGCTGGCCGGTGTCTTTTATGTTTCAGCGCCGCATGGGTTCGGCTTACTCCACCGCGCTCTCAACTCTTCTCATGCATAACCACGGTACTACCGTGTGCGTCGATATGAAAGCTCATACAACCTGCTTGAGCAATACAATTTTGTATCGTTCTGTTAATTGTTTGGAATATAATTGACTGGTATACAGATCTGATACATTTATTGGCCATGAGCAACGAGCCTGCCAATGCCGTGAAAAGGATGCGTAGTCCTTCCCATCCTTCCATCAACCTTGCGGAAGCTATTAATCTGGCCAAAATGCTATGGGATAAGGATCGCATGCACCCGATGAGCCTTGGCTCTATGTCGACTCATTGGGGGTTCACACCCGGAAGTAGCTCGGTGCTTACAAAGTCAGCATCTCTTAAGCATTTCGGACTATTGAATGAGATTCGCGGCGGCTCCCCCGGTAGGACTCAGCTCTCTGATTCGGCCTTGAAGATTTTAGCGAACGAAGACCTGAACTCCCCAGAGCGATTGGGACTGGTTAAAAAAGCCGCTCTCCTCCCGGCTGTTCACACAGAGTTGTGGGATAAATACGCAGGGCAGCTCCCCTCCGATGTAACCATGAAAACATACCTCGTTGGAGAGCGGGGGTTTAATCCTGCTACAGTTAACAAGTTTCTGAATGATTTTAGGGAGACCATTTCATTTGCAAAACTCAGCCCGGGTGATATTCTTTCCAGTAGTGATGAGCTGGAACCTGAATCAAAAACAGTCTCCCCTCCCGCGCCGCTTGGTTCTGCCACGCAAAAAGCGGGGTCGCCGGCTGTGGTTGATTCCAAAACCAGCACTGGGGTTCCTATGATGCCTGAGCAAACCATGCTCACGTTACCTCTTGATGACGGAAAATCCGTTAGCGTGCCGATAGGAATGAGTGAAGACACCTTCAACCTATTCCTGGAAACCCTTCAGCTTTGGAAAAAACGGATTGTCGCAAAATGGGAACGCAAAGCCATCTGGAAGAACTCAGACACCGATAAGCCTGTATTAATTATTGGTGAATTGGGCGAGCAAAACGGGGAAAAGTACTACAAATCCTCCGATGGAACTGGAATTCCGGGCTCTGAGTTAACGTTCACCTCCTAAGAATTTGGGCACAAAAAACCGGGGGTTCATCACCAGCCCCCTTGCAGGGACTGGGAGAGGAGTTGCCCCCGGACAGTGAGAACAACCTAGTCCAATCCTTCAGATGCACGCAAGCCCGTTTTTCACAGCTTTGGAGCGTTCCATATCCTTCACCCGATTGGAAGCATACCGAGACGGTGGAACCAAAAAAGACGGCCTTTGTAGGTACTTCTGGAACATGGCTATTTGCGAATCGCTGTATCCCTCTTTTCAAGTTCTAGAGGTGGCATATCGGAATGCTGTCCACCTTGAGTTAGGCAAGCTATACGCGGCGGCTGGTGCAAGCGAGCAATGGCTTTCCGCCAGCGGTTTCGGTTTGCAACCAGCAGAAAAAGAAGTGGTTTCCGCTGCGGCCGACGCAGTAAAGACAAGAGGGAAGCTGGTGACAGAAGGGCTCTTGGTGGCAGAGCTTAATTTTGGATTTTGGACGAGCCTATTGGATACGCGGTACGACCGTATTTGGCCGAAAATCATCAAAGGGGTTTTCCCGAAAATGCCAAATTCTGACCGCACTCGCGCGAAAGCATCAGTACGGTTGAATTTGATCAGGAGGTTTCGAAACGCGGCTTTGCATCACCATTCCATTTGGCATTGGAGCGATATTGTTCAGCAGCATTCGAATCTCCATGAGGCAATCGGGTGGATCTGTCCGTCCGCTGAAAAAATCATCAAGTCGGTAGACCGATTCCCAACTATCCACTCCGCCGGTCATTCAGCCTTTCTTACAAATATCGAATCCATTTCAAATTAGGACACTACCGAACGGGCACCTCTCTTGCTCGCTCTCGATCTTTACGATAGGCTTCTTCAACAGCGCGGTCGAATCGCTCGTCTTCATGCGATCTGATCAATGTTGTCCGCTGTGAATTGAATCTGCTGTCCCATTCGAAGATCCAATTCCCCGAACAGGTTGTTGAATCCGGTCAACTTCCCCGTCCAAATCCTGTCCGAGGTATGGGGACGAGGGCGAATCTCGATCTTGACCCAGAGAGGGAAGCGGGCGATCTGCGGGATCGGCGCCCCCTTCCGTTTGACGCCGCCCTCAATTCCGATTTCCTTACCCAACTGCGAGGCGTAATCTGGACCGATAGCGATTACCTTCACTTCATCCCCCACCTTCAGTTCGGCGAGGGATTCCTCGGATGTAGTGCATTCTCCCGGGGTGCGGCTGAGATCCACCAGAAACAGTGGGGCTGATTTCTTTTTCACGGCCACAATCTTGAACATAGGAATTCAGTCTTCAACAAGTTCCAACTGGGGCAGTTCGCAGGCAAGGTCCATCGGCACCTCGTCCTCGAACTCGAATGGCACTTCGTCTTCCCGACCCTTCGCCACCGCGATCTTCAACTCGTCACACAGTTCCGGCCAGTCGTTGATGCAGTCGCGCTCCGCTCTCACCTGGATCTCCTTGCCGGGCTCTTTGGATGCGTTCTCCCAGCGCACCACGTTGTCAGCCAAGACTTCGCTCGGATCCACGGGATGGAATTCCCGGGGCACACGCTGGCCTCGAAGGCAAATGGTGGCGGCGTCTTCCTTCGTAGCCACCTTGTCGAACATGGCCTCCTCGATGGAGTCCTTGTGAAGGATGCAGTAGATGGTTACTCCCGGCCGACTATTGACCCGATCGATGCGGCCGCGTGCTTGGTGCAGCGTGCCAAATGAGTATTCCAGCGAGAGAATGATCTCATACATCACGTTGCTAAACGAGTGGCCGGCGGCGCACTTGATCCCCATCAGCATGACTTGAGTCTCGCCCGTCTTGAAGCGGCGCGCCTGGGCCTGGTGCTGGTCTGCCTCGACCGTGGAATCAATCCGTGATGTCGCAATGCCTGTCGAGTGGAGCAGGGCATGAAGGGTATCGGTCTGCCCAACCCGAGCACAGATGACATTCACCTGCTCGCCTTTAGCAATAATCTCCCGGATCAATTCAAGAGCGGTCAGTAGCTTCGGATTGAAGTTGCTCGACACGTGGGGCCCACCAAATCGGAATCCCGCCGGATCGGCACAGATTCCACGGAGGTAGGCAATCTGTTTCCTGGCTCGCACCAGCGCATTGTTGCACGGGATGTTGCCCCGGTTGAGGAAGTGGGCATAGAGCTTGGCCTGTTCGGCCCCGAGCGGCACGCGCACATCGACCAGCTTCGCCGGCTGATAGAGGGGGTTACATCCGTTCTTAGAGATGAAGGCGAGGCTTGGCTTCAAGAGTTTCAAGAGTCGCGCCGGGGACGAGATGACAGCGCTCGGTCTTCGGAACTTTGCCTTGCTCTTGCTCTTCTCTGCCGCGGTGAGATCGGTCTCCATCGCCAAGAAGGTCTCATTGAACCGCGCCAACTCCGCACGAGCATAGGGCCAGGCGGTGTTGCGCTTTTCGCCCTTGAACCATTCTGGTACGCAGATCCATCCCATCAGTGAGAACAGATTTGAGATCACATTCGGTATCGGTGTGGCGGTACAGCCGAACCGGTATTTCGGCTGGAGGCGAATCAGGGATTGGGTGACCTGGGCGTCCAGGTTGGTGCAGACGTGAGCCTCGTCGAGCACCACCATGTCCAAGCATGACGGTACGCTTTGGAATCCCTCCAATGTGCCGAACTGTTTCCAGTGCCGGTTCCATGCCACTATCTTCTGATCTGATTCGATCGAGTGAATTAGGGATTCGGTGACGATGCAGCGGATTCCGTGCTGCTCGTCACCCACACCCACAGAATAATCCAGGAGCGGAGTATCCTTGTACCCAATGACCAAGACCTCCTCAGATCCATTCACAAACGGGTACATGGTTTTGACTCCGACGGCCAGGCTTGTCCCGTGACGCACGCTGTAGGGAAGATCCGATTCTCGGCACCAGAATTCGACTCCACCCTTGAACGCCCACGACCGCATGGTGGGGCCCATGTTGCCATCGTTGAACTGCTTGCAGAGTCTCTCGTGAGCATTGGTCCATGACCCCGGAATCGATTCCCGGGCATTGTTGCGGAAGCATGCCTCGTAGTAGGTCACCCAGATCCCCTTGGGCATGCTGCCGTCCGGGAGCAGGTGACTCTGGTACTCGTCCCATGACTTGATCGGGTACACTGGGCAGTCGGGGGCGAATCGGGCAATCTCTTGGCGCCATTGCGACGCGGGCACTTCCGGCTCGTCGGAATCCCCAGTCTCGTCGTCCTCGCTCGTACTGACACGGAGCGTACCTCCGGGCGCTACGATCAGGCAGCGGCCATCGAAGGTCCCATCCTTGGTTTCTAGCTTGAGCCGCGCTAAAGCAACGGCCATGAGAGATTTGCCGCAACCGGTATCGGCGGCAACCAGGGCACCATCTTTGACGCCCACTCGGGCTAAGTAGTCGAGCTGGCCGGGGTAGAAGCTGAACGCTGGCGGCTCTTCTGGCGCCAGGAGTTCCAAGGGATCGAAGTGTTCGAGACTGAATTGCGGAGGCCGGGACCTAAACCGTGCAAAACGACCGGTCTGAAAACCGCACAGTTTTCTTGATGGATTTTCTTCAAACATTTCAACAGATCTCTTCTTCCTTCTTCCTGGATCTTCTTTGCCTGACCCGGCGGCTTTGAGCGCTAAC
>CAMDJH010000315.1 GCA_945900455.1 Akkermansia muciniphila | reverse complement strand
GGCGCTGAAAGAGGGGACGAAGCAGCTTGGGCAAGGCCAAAACGAAGTGGCGGTGTGGGACGGGGAGGAGAACGTGATCAACGAGGTGTGCGGCGGTGGCGTGGACCTTGCGTTGATGGCAGGATGGGCAGAACCATCGACATTTGCAGGAGAAAGCTAACAAATACTCGTGCGCGCAGTGATCGCAGCGAATCCGGACGAAGCCACGTTCCAAGGTGCCGCAGTCGAGGAATTTCCCGAAGACATCGGTCACTACGGGGCGAAGGGGGCCGTGTTTGTGTTCATAGGCGTCGGGATAAATGGCTATGAACGTGTCATGGTGGCGATGAACACATTGCCACAGGGGAGATTTTCGAGGATTTCGAGTTTTGTAGGTCCTCACATGCGACACGAGCTCGCAGGTTAAAGAACCGTATGGAGATCAGGATTTCAGGGTTTCTGCGGACGTTCCAGATGCCGCGTCTCAACGGCGGCATGAACCGCGGTGACTCCGAATTAGCGCTCTAGCCGACGGATGCCGGCTCTTCCTCTGGGTTCAGGAGGATCAGCGTCAGATCCGTATCAAAACTCTTGAACATACTAAACTTCAAGTAGTTGCAGGGCGATCTGGCGATTGCTCGCAGGCCGTTGCCTCGGTTAGCTCTCTTCGATGAATTGGAAACGAATGCTGGCGACCCTCTCCGGTTCGGGGGATCAGGAGCTCCTGCTGCGCAACGAGTATCTGGTGATGGAGAACTGGATTCGATCCGTAAAGGACGAGCTCCTGTCGAAAATGATTCTTTTCGGAGAAGACTCTCTCCGCCACTGCCTTGAAAACTACGTGAATCACTTCCACGCGGAGCGAAATCACCAAGGCAAGGGTAACGTGATCCTGTTTTCAGCGCCCGAGGATCGGAACGGTGAAATATCGTAAAGGGGTCAAGCCCGTAAAGGGGTCAAGCCCGGAATCGTGAAAATCGATTACGAAAGTCGCTGGTTTGATGTCAGAATTCAAGGGGTGGCTCGACGCGTGCGAATTGAATACGCGGACGCGGATTAGCAGGTCGTGTCAAAGGGACACTTGGGAGAAGGACGGCCCACGACCTAGAGCGGCGAGGCGAAGGGGGCGCATGGGCAAGAGGAAGCGCAACGGTTGTTTGGGACTGGGGCTCGCGGCGTTAAAGGCTGGAGATCGTCAATTGCAGGACGGAGCCAAAGGGATGCAAGGGAAGCAGGCCCTGGCTTGATGGATATGCCAACAAACGACGGTGGCACGTCAGCTCGACGCACCATCGCGTCCCAGTGACGTTACGTCCACCGCGACTTTGAGCGTGTGACGGCCGGTGCCGAGGATGACACCCCGCATCGGGCTCACATCACCGTAGTCGCGGCCCCAGCCGACTGTAATGTGTTGCATCGAAGGGAATAAATTATTGGTCGGGTCCACGTCGATCCAACCAATTCCCGGACAGAAGAAGGAGATCCACGCGTGGGACGCATCCGAGCCGACGAGTTTTGCTTTGCCCGGCGGCGGCTGGGTTTCGAGGTAGCCACTCACGTAACGGGCGGGCAGACCGAGCGCGCGCAGGCAGGCGATTTGCAGGTGCGCGAAGTCCTGGCAAACACCGCGGCGATTCGCGAGCACCTCGTCAAGTGGCGTCGAGACTGTTGTCGCTGCGGGGTCAAACTTGAATTCGTGATGGATGCGGGCGGTGAGGTCTTTGACGGCTTCGAGGATGGGGCGGGCCCGATCGAACGAGGGCGCAGCATATTGGGCAAAGGACGCGGCAATCGGAATGGCGGGTGACGCGAAGGTGAACTCCGCGGCTTCGAGTACGGGAGCGGTTCGGTCGGTGCGACACAATCCCCGCACGTTCTCCCAACTGGGCGTTTCGCTTGCGTCGGGGATAAACGCCGGGCTGATCGCGACGCGACTCCGTGAGGTGGCGCGGAGCTGCCGGTGAGTTCGGTCGACCGTGGCGAAGGTGGTGTCGTTGCCGAAGTAGTCGACGCGGCGATTCAGGGTGGCGGGTGCGGGATCCAATTCGATCGCATGAGTGATCCGTCGCTGGCGCGAGAGGGCGCGAGGCGTCAGACGCATAAGATGATACGAAACGGTCACCGGCGCATAGTAGTCGTAGAGAGTGGTGTGCTCGATTTCAAAGAGTTGAGCTTTCATCTCAGTTCACTTGGGGCGTCACATGGCTGAAAAATACCTGCGTCAGCACTTCGGAAATACTGCCCATCCCGATGAGGACCCGTTCGAGGAAATCCGCCGTGTCGGACGGTGGCACGTTTTCAAAGCCACGCGCTTCGAATTTCCGAAGTTCGCCGACGATTTGAGATACCCGGCCCCGGAGCAAGGCGACGCCGTCGCGGTGCGCGCCTTCCGGCAGACTGAGCGCGTGCTCCTCAATGCGAGAGAGCTGAAACATCAGGGAACGGGGGTTTGAGGGCTCACTCAAGAGCAATTCCAACATGCCGGAAGTATTGGGGTCGGAGAAATAGCGACGGCGGTACGTCATCATGCTGTCGGAGATTTCCAGCGCTGGCACCCGCAGGCATTCGGTTTCCTCACCGCAGTCCAATACCGCGCGCACCAATTTCGCGAGATTGACCGCCCGCTCGATGCGGCGGCCGAGATCGAGGAACATCCAGCCGTGACCGCGCGTCATGTTTTCCATCTCCATGCCGCTGAAGGCCGCGAGATCGAGGACCAGCGTATTCAGCGTCGTCGACGCATAGACCAGAGGCAGGCGGCCGACCTTCAGACGCGCGTCCGGTTCGAGCCGGTTCAGGATGCGCCACGTATCCGACGATAGCCGGTAGCGAACCGAGAATGCCGCGGAGTGAATACGACCGAGTAAATCGCGCACCCCATACGCGCGGTCCTCCTGGTGGAGGACGCCGAGAATCTCCTCCTGCAATGCGTCGCGCGGATGCGGGATGTCGCTGGACAGGTTTACGAGATCGAGTCGCGTGAGGAGTTCGGCCAAGGCCTTGGTTCGTGACTGGTTTCCGGCTCCGGTATCGTCGGACAATCGGCCGACCGTGAAGCGCGTCGTGCGGACAACGTTCTCCAAACGTTCGGCATAGCGGCCCAGCCAGAAGAAATGGTCGGCGGTTCGGCTCGGGAGCTCGGATGCCGTACGTTCCAGCGTCGGCGCGGGGGTGGGAATCGCCTCGAGGAACGCGGTGCTGTCATCAACGTCCGGCATCACCCAGACGTCCTTGCAAGGTCCACTCAATGGCACGACGGTTGAGCTGAGTTTGTCATTGCGCATAATGCGGGCAATGCCGCCGGGCATCACCCGGTAATTCTCGCCATCGAAGAGTACGAACACTCGCAGCACAACGGGTCGCGACTCCGCGTGGTGCTCGGCCCAGGTGGGTGCGCGGGAAAGTGGCAATTCTTCTTGGCCGACGAATTCGTGGGAACGAGCGGAGAGTTGTTCGAGGAGGGCCGCGCGTTCGGCAGTGGGCAATTCACACGGACGGACGACGGTGCCGCCGAGCGTGAAAGACGGTCGGATTGTCAGTTCGTCGAAGTGCTTGCGGACGTACGCTAGTTCGCGGCCCTGGCCGCACCACCAGGTTGCGATCGATGGCAGCTTAAGCTCTTCGCCCAGGAGATGCCGGCATAGACTGGGCATGAACGGCAGGAAGACCGGGCTCTCGAGCAGACTGCTTCCGAGCGCGTTGATCACGGCAACGCCGCCCGCCCTCGTGGCCTCAACCAATCCTGGAACCCCCAGCAACGAGTCGCCGCGCAATTCCAGCGGATCGCAGAACGCGTCGGCCACTCGCCGTAGAATGACGTCAACGCGATGCAGGCCTTCCAGTGTTTTCACGAACACTTTGCGGTCGCGGACCGCGAGGTCATCGCCTTCGACGAGGGTGAACCCGAGCAGCCGCGCGAGGTAGACGTGCTCAAAGTAAGCTTCATTTCGGGGGCCGGAGGTGAGCAGGACGATCGTCGGATTCTCGGTGCGATCCGGTGCCAGACGGCGCAGGGATTCGCGACGGAGCCGGACGGATTCGGAGAAGGAACGCGGACGGACGGCTTCGATCGCTTCCGGCAGCACGCGCGAAATCACCGTGCGATTCTCGAGCATGAAACCGATGCCGGGCGGTATCTGAGTGCGGTCGGATAGCACCCACCAGTGCCCATCCGGCGAGTGGCAGAGATCGACGGCGTAGGTGTGGAGATAGCCTCCGGCCGGAACTCCAATCCCTTGGCAGGCGCGATGGTAGCCGGGATTCGCATAGAGGAGCGGAGCGGGAATAATACCGTCGCGGACGAGCCGTTGGAGGCCGTAGAGATCGTGGAGGATGAGGTTAATCAGGTGTGCGCGCTGGATGAGCCCCGACTCCAGGCTGGCCCACTCCTCCGCCGAAATGATCAGGGGCAGCAGGTCGAGGCGCCACGGTTCATCGACACCGCGGCCGTGTTGGCTGACAAAACAGGAAACACCATGTTCGCGGAGAATCCGACGGCAATTCTCGGAACGCGCCGCGAGTTCGTGAGCCCCGAGATGTTCCAGCGATTCCGCGAGCGTTCGCCAGTGCGCCCGGGGTTGACGGTTTTCGGATGCAAATTCATCAAAGAAGTCCTTTGTGCTTCGTCCGCCTCCAAGAAGGTGCGAATGAACGGCGCGTGTGTCCTTCGTTGAATTCATACGGACCGGGCGAGACGGCCTGCGTCTCGGCCCGATTTATTCAAACATTCCTCAAATCCAACGTGAAGGGAAAGTCTCTATTTAAGGGCTCGGGCGATGCCATGTACCTACCCTGAGACGCCCCCTGGATAAAGAAACGTGCCAGGCGGCGGCTTTCCGCCTCGTAGGCGTTGACGGGGAAGGTGGATGGGCTGAGGCCACCGGGATGGGCAACGTGGTAGGTGCAACCACCAAGGCTGCGTTTGTTCCAGGTGTCGTACAAATCAAAGGTGAGCGGAGTGTTCACGCCAATCGTTGGATGCAAACATTCGGGTGGCTGCCACGCTCGGTAGCGGACACCGGCAACGCCCTCGCCCTGGGTACCGGTCGAATGCAGCGGGACGCGACGGCCATTTGCCGTAAGCGCAAACCGGTCGCCGATGAGCCCGCTGGCTTTGACCTGGAGACGTTCGATCGAGCTGTCCACATAGCGCACGGTTCCGCCGGACGCACCTTCCTCGCCGAGGACGTGCCATGGTTCGAGCGCGGTGCGGAGTTCGATTTGGACGTCCCGCTGCGCAAAATCACCGATGCGCGGGAAACGGAATTCAAAGTGCGGCGCGAACCAGTCGAACTCAAAGGGATAGCCCGCATCACGCAGGTCCTGAATGACATCCCTGAAGTCGGTTTCGCAGAAATGGGGCAACATCCAGCGGTCGTGGATGTCGGAGCCCCAGCGTACCAGATCGTTCCGGTAGGGTGCCGTCCAGAACTTGCTGACGAGGCCGCGCAGGAGCAGGTGCTGCGCGAGGCTCATCCGCGCGTGTGGCGGCATCTCGAAGGCGCGCATTTCGACCAAACCCAGCCGACCGGCGCTTCCCTCGGGTGAATAGAGTTTGTCGATGCTGAATTCGGCGCGGTGCGTGTTCCCGCTGGAATCGATGAGCAGGTTGCGGAAGAGTCGGTCGGCGAGCCACGGCGGCGTATAGCCGACGAGGTTGATGTTGCGGTCGAGTTCCTTGAAGGCAACTTCCAGTTCGTAAAGCGAATCATTGCGGGCTTCATCGACGCGGGGTGCCTGGCTCGTCGGACCGATGAAGAGGCCGCTAAAGAGCCAACTCAGCGAGGGATGATTCTGCCAATAGCCGATGAGCGACCGCAGCAGATCGGGACGTCGCAATACCGGCGAGTCGCTCGGCGTGTCGCCCCCGATCAGGATGTGATTGCCGCCGCCGGTCCCAGTATGGCGGCCGTCCAGCATGAACTTTTCAGTGCCAAGCCGGCTCTGGCGCGCTTCCTCGTATAGCACCGTCGTGCGCTCCACGAGCTCGTCCCACGACTTGCTGGGGTGGAGATTGACCTCGATGACGCCCGGGTCCGGTGTGACCTTGAGCACGTTGAGACGCGAATCCCGTGGGGGCGTGTAGCCTTCGATGGCGACGGGCGTTTCGAGCCGCGCGGCGGTGTCCTCGACGGCCGCGACGAGTTCGAGGTAATCCTCGAGCGTTGCCACGGGCGGCATGAAGACGCGGAGCGTGCCCTGGCGGGGCTCGACACAGAGCGCCGTGCGAATAATCCACGCGGCCGATTCGCCGGGTTGAGGGGCGCGCGTTGGGTCTTCGCGGAGTGCTTCCTTTTTTGGCCTCCTCAGCAGAATCTGTGGGTGGGTGGCGGTTCGGGTAGTTTTCCAAGATTGTGATATAGAGCTACTTCCAGAGCGCGATAGGTCCGAAAGCCGTAGGCTCGTCTGGTCGTCACTCGAATCTTGTTGTTAAGTCCCTCCAC
>CAMDJH010000314.1 GCA_945900455.1 Akkermansia muciniphila | reverse complement strand
CGCGGCTCATGGCGGCGCCCAGTTCTACGACGAAGAGCGTTTCGAAATCGTGCGCTCGTTCTTGAGCCGCCACTTTCGAAATGTCCCGGCATCGGCTGTCGGCCACCCATCCATACCCCTCTCGCTAGGCTACACCCAGCTCAGGACAGACCTGCCCGGCGGACGGCACGCAAACGTCCGCACGATGCGCGCCATGATCGTGAATGCGGATGGCACAGGCCACCGCGAGGTGGGTTCCGAACTGGCTGACAATCCCAACGCCTGGACGCAATTCGCCGGCTGGTCGCCGGACGGACAGAAGGCCATCCTCTCCCGCGGTTGGCAGAATCCGGACAACGCGCACTGGGAGGAGGAGCACAAGACATTCCGCATGGATCCCAGCCAGTGGATGCTCGACACGTCCCTGCTCGAAATGGCCAGCGGACAGTTGATGAACCTGACCGCCGTGGAGCGAGTCAGCCACTACAACGGCGGCTTGTTCTTTGTGCCGGGCGGTCGAAGCTTCGGCTTTACGCCTCTGATCAACGGGGTTTCCAAGCCGTTTCTCATGGACCTCGACGGCCGCAACAAGCGCGATGTGTCCGGTAAGGATGCCGGGTTCGCGTACGGCTACAGCGCCTCGCCAGACGGTGCCCGGATCAGCTATCACGAGGACTACCAGATCTTCATCGCCAACGCGGACGGCTCCGACAAGAAACGCATCAACACGGGCAATCCTTTCAACTTTGGCCCCCGATGGTCCGCCGACAGCCAATGGCTCATGTTCGTCAGTGGCGTACGGGGCAAGAGCAACCCCTACATCGTGCGCCGTGACGGAACCGGCCTTCGTAAATTGGCCGACCTGAATGGCTACCAGGGTTGGATCCTCTTCCTCGACGTGCCCGATTTCCACGAGGGAAGTAGCGACGTGCCCGTCTGGTCCGCCGACGGCAAGTCCGTCTTTTACACAGCCCAGGTCGACGGGCAGGTCGAACTTTTCCAGGTGACACTGGACGGGCAAACCACGCGGCTCACCCATACTCCGAATGGCACCCTTCACTACCATCCGCAACCATCCCCGGATGGCGAATGGCTAGTCTATGGCTCCCTGCGGGAGGGCGTCCGACAAATTTACGTCATGCGCATCGCCGGCCGCTCGGAGCAACGAATCACCGACTTGGCCAAGGGTCACGGGGCCATGTGGCCCCACTGGCGCCCCATGCCGACCGTCGCCACCGCCCCCCAAGTGACTGTCACTTCGGTGCGGCGCATCTTCCATAACGGCGAACACAATGCGTTCACCGACCTCTGCCGTTACCGTGGCCAATTCTACCTTACCTTCCGCACTTGCCCTGACGGCCACATGGTCCACCCCAGTGCATCCATCGTCGCCCTACGCAGTTCCGACGGCGCCCAATGGGCCGAGGTCCACCGGTTTCGCGTCGACCAACGCGACACCCGCGACCCCCACTTATTCGTGTTCGGTGACAAACTCTTCGTCTACACCGGGACCTGGTACAGCGGCACATCGACTCCCCGACCTTCCGACTACGACCTGAACCAACACCTCGGCTTCGGGGTCTGGTCCGAGACCGGCACCACATGGCACGGTCCCACAGCGTTGGAGGGCACCTTTGGCCACTACATCTGGCGTGCTGCAGCCTTTGACGGCAAGGCCTACCTCTGTGGGCGGAGAAAACCCGGCTTTGAAATCACCGGGCGCGGTGAACCCGCAACCGTGGAGTCGCTCATGCTCGAAAGCGACGACGGCCTCATCTGGCGCAAAAAGGCCGTCTTCCAGGAAACCGCCGGAGATGAAACTGCATTCCTCTTCGAGCCGGATGGGGCCATCCTTGGGATCGGCCGGCATGGCACCGGCAAGGACGCCCAGTTACTTCGGTCGCGTCCACCGTATACGAACTGGGAACGAACGAACCTGGATCGTCCGATCGGCGGACCGCTTCTGGCGAAATGGGGCGACCGACACTTGGTCGGCGGCCGCATATCCACCAAGGACCGCGGTCCCAAGACCGCCCTTTTCTGGCTAAACAAAGATAAACTGACGGAGTTCGCCGAGCTGCCGAGCGGCGGCGACAACTCCTATCCGGGCTTTGTTGCGTTGTCCGCGACCCGTGCCTGGGTCTCGTATTATTCCAGCCACGAGCGGGATGCCGATGGCCGCCCAATGACCGCCATTTACCTCGCGGAACTACAGTTGAAATGATGTCTATCGGACCCTTTATCCTCTTAAAACGAATCTTGGAGTGCCTTTTCTCGACTGTGTCATACACTTCAGCCATATGAGCAACACACTCAGCGTCCGCCTGCCCGAGGACCTTGCGGCTTGGCTGAAGCAGACGGCGGAACGTACGGGCCAGACCCAGGGTGAAATCGTCCGGCTGCAGTTGGCGAAGGCACGGGCTGGGTCCGGTGAAAAGCCGTGGATGGTGCTTGCCGGCAGCATCCACGGCTTGCCGCGCGACCTGTCGGAGCGCAAGGGCTTTTCCCGTTCATGAAAGGGATCGCCGACACCGGCTTCCTGGTCGCTTTCGTGAGTCGGCATGACCGCCATCACGATTGGGCCGTGGGCTTGGCCGAACAGTGCAAGGAGCCGTTGCTCACCTGCGAGGCCGTCCTGGCGGAGACGGCTTTTCACCTCCGCAATTGCATTCCGGTATTCACACTGTTGAGACAGAGGCTGGTTCAGCTCGCCTTCGACTCCGAAGACCACATCGTGCAACTGGAAGCCTTGGCGACCTCGTACGGTCAAAAACTCGAACCTACCAATATTCAACGATTTGCAGGGCGATCAGGAGAATGCTCGCTGGCCATTGCCGGGGGGGAACCCTCGTCCCATTTTGAACTCCCGCCAGTCTGATTTTGCTCCCTCCCCAACAGGTGATTTCGCGGAGGATCGCTCGTGACTCACGCCCCCTCAAAACGAAATCGCGCCGACGGGATAAACACCCGCCGGCGCATTCGGAGAAGTTTACGGGTATTGATTACTGATTACTGATTACTGGTTACAGGCGCTTCACGCGGATATTCTTGTATCGAACGATGCTCTTCGGATCGTGGGCTTGGAGTGCAAACGTGCCTTGATCCAGCTTGCGGGTGTAATCCTTGCCCGCTTGGGTTCCCGGGGGTTCGTTGTATTCCATGACCGTCTGGCCGTCGACCTTGACCGTCACACTGCTGCCACGGACTATGATATGCTGCGTCCACCACTTGTTGTCCTGGGCTGGCGTGGATCGCACGTTGACCACATCGTACAGGCTGCCGGTCTTCTTCCAGTCGCCGTGGGATACATTGACCTGAGTTTCAAAGCCGTACTTCGGCCAGCCCGAATCCTGGTAACGCGAATGGAAGTAAATCCCACCGTTGGAGTTCGGCTCGGTCATGACATCGACCTTTAATTCGAAGTCTTTGAACGGTGACAGGGGGCCGGTGTAAAACAAGTGACAACGATCCCCGTGGGCTTTGAATGCCCCATTCTCCATCGACCAGGTTGCCTGATTTTCCTTGGCTGGAGTCCAGCCGTTGAATGACTTGCCGTCCGTGAGGCGGACAAATCCGCGGTCCGGATTGTCCATTGTTGCGCATCCAACCGCCACGGCAATGAGGGCGATCGGACTGAGAAGCGAGGTGAATTTCATCCCGGGCACTCTGCCCAATCGGAGTCCGCTCCGGCAATCTGTTTATTAATTGTGGAGTAACACCGGTGGTGGACGCGGGCATTACGGCGCTGATTTTTTTGCGAGGAGATCCAGCGCGACGGCGGTCATCGCGGTGATCCCCGTCTTGATCGTGGGCTCGGGCACGGGGGCAAACTTGCTCGAATGGAGCGAGGGCAACGGCACTCCAGTGCGTTCGCTCTCGGCGACTTTTTCCGGTGCGACGGCCCCGAGCCAGAACATGCAAATGGGCACTTTTTCGGAGGTGCGGCCGAAGTTGCTGAAATCTTCCCCGCCCATCGCCGGTTCTTCTGTGGCGACACGGCCCGCCCCCAACCACCCTTCGAGAGCGGCGCGGACGCGTCGGGTAAGCGCCGGGTCGTTGTAGGTCGACGCGGTGCCTTCCTCGACGAGAACCTTGACTTCCGGCGCAAGTTCCTCGGGTAAACCCGCCGCCAGCGCCGTGCCACGGCAGATGCGCCGAACAGCTTCGACGAGGCGAACGCGGACCGTGTCCGAGTAGGACCGGAGGGTGAGCTCGAGTTTCACTTCGTTGGAAATGATATTGGGTTTCGTGCCGCCGTGAATCGAGCCCACGGTGACAACCGCAGGATCGGTCGGCGAGATCTCGCGGCTCACGATGGTTTGCAGCGCGAGAATGATCTGCGCCGAGAGCACGATCGGGTCCTTGGTCTTGTGCGGCCAGGCGCCGTGTCCTCCGATGCCCCGCACCGTGATCGTGACGGTGTCGGTATTCGCGGTGACGAATCCCTCGGTGATCGCGACGGTGCCAGCGGCACGACCCGCGTTGTCGTGCAGCGCGATAGCGAAGTCGGGCTTGGGAAATTTGCGGTAGAGTCCGGCCGCGAGCATGGCCCGGGCGCCGATCACGCGCTCCTCAGCGGGTTGGGCAACCAGCACGAGCGTCCCGGACCAGCCATCGCGCAACGTAGCGAGCGTGCGTGCAGTCCCGGCAAACACGGTCATGTGGATGTCATGGCCGCAGGCTTGCATGACCGACACCTCACGGCCCACGAGATCCTTCGTCCGCACCGTGCTCGCGTACGGCAGTCCGGTCTCTTCCAGCACGGGCAACCCATCCATGTCGGTACGGATGAGGAGCACGGGGCCGGGGCCGTTTTTCAACACGCCGACGACGCCATAGCCGCCGAATTTCTCCGTGACTTCGAAACCTGCCGCGCGCAACTCGCCGGCGACTTTCGCGGACGTCCGTTCCTCCATGAGCGACAACTCAGGGTGCGCGTGCAGGTCTTTGTAGAACGCGTCGAGTTGCGGGTAGTCAGCGGCGACCTTGGCCGCGACGGCGTCTTTGAGTGAGATCCCGGCAGCGAGAGCCGGCGCGGTTAGAAAAGCGAACGCGGCGAGGAGGTTAAGCTTCATTCTTGTTCTGGTTTAAAAAGCAGGCCGTCCAGGACGGCTTCCGTTCATTCTCTAAGAAACTCCCGAGCGACGGCAGCCAGGAGGCCGGAAAGTGCCGGCTGCGAAATCTCCGGCCAGGATGTCGGCCTGCTAGACCCAACGACGTCGCCGGGCCTAAATCTTCGGCTGATTGCTGCTGCGATGGATCCAGCGATACGCCTTCACTGAATTCCGCCAGAAAAACTTCTCCGCAATCGTCGACCCCTTGGCATTGAAATACTCGCGCACCACCGTCAGCGCTTCGCGATAATGTCCCCAGCGGTCGCTGTGCGGCCAGTCGCTGCCGTAAACGACTCGATCTGCGCCGAAGATATTGAACAACTGATCCAGACGCGGCTTATAGAACTTCGTGTCTTTGGGAATCTTCCCGTCCACCGTCCGGAGCACGCCGGAGACTTTCAGGTAAACATCCGGACGGGTGGCGAGCGATCGCAGGTCCTTCTCGATGGCCGGATTCAAGTCGAGCCGAGGCACGTGGTCGAGCACCATGCGGAGATTTGGCACGCGATCTTTGAGCCGCAGGAGATCCGCAATCAGTTCCTGGGTGGGATTCGCAGAATCGAGCGTCATATTGGCGTCCGCCAGTCGCCTCACACCGTCAATGAATTTCGCATCCTGAGACTTCTGGTGAAAGTCACGATCCCATATATTGCCATAGCGGATGCCTAGAAAGAGGGGGTTCTTCCGGAATCGCTCCAGGTGCTTCGGAAAATCGGCGTGGTCCGGCTCCAAATCGCCAATGGTGCCAACCATTATGTCGTCTTTCGCCATGACATCGAGCACCCACTGATTGTCTTCCAGCCATGGGCTACACTCGAGTTCGATGGCACCGACGACGTTGAGTCCCTGGGTCACCTCGCGGAAGCGGGCCGGGAGGGCGGTCTTATACAGCACTGCTTCTTCCTTGGGCGGCCAGGGTATTCCCTGCGGCCGGTTGATGTCGAACAGGTGAATGTGGGTATCGATGATCGGGATCGGCCCGGCGGCAGCTTCCCCAGGGGTGCTCATCATCGTTGCAGTGGCGGCCGTAGTGGCGGCGGTGATAAATGTTCTGCGGTCCATGATGTGGGTGAGTGGGTTAGAGGTTGATCGCGGGCCAGCCTACTGGAAGTCCCTGACCTGTCGAGCTCAACAAGCACGAAAGAACGCTTGGCCGCTCGTCGAAGGAAGCGTAGCATTACGGGCAATGATCCCGTTACCCGGTGAGCCTCCCCTGGGAAAAAGCAACGGCTTCGCGCGACACGCCGCGGCTGTTGCGCTCGCGGCATTGACCATCGCTTGGCCCAAGGTTGCTCGCGCGGAGGTTTCCCCAGACCGGCAACAGACTACGGTACCCGCCAAGAGC
>CAMDJH010000313.1 GCA_945900455.1 Akkermansia muciniphila | reverse complement strand
GCAAGGCGCAATCTTCCAGCTCTGTCGCCCCTGCCGGGGCTACCGTTTTGTTCGAACGTCATCCCCACGGCTCGCGCCGTGGGCTACGGTCTGCCGCCGCTCCGCGGCTTTTCTAAATGCCGATTGTCCATCGGGGACACACGCGCCAGAAAATGGCCAATCTCCAGTCGTCGCAGCGCGACGAACCCTACCCGGATGGTGGTGGTTCTCGCGCTGCGAGAACCAGGGTCGCATGCAGCGGCGCAACAGGCTTGCCGGTACTGTGCGCTTGGCCAGTTCCATCCGCCTGCTCCGCGCAAGCGGGTTCGTCGCAGCGCGACGAACCCTACCCCCCGCTCCGAGCGGGTCGGGCAGGATGCCCGCCGCCACGTGGGGAATCGGTGAATTCGCCCGGTAGCAGTGAGAAAAATCCTCATAAACCCCTTGTCAGAGCCGCCTGATCGAACGACTGTCGCAGCTGTTTCGCTTAACTGCAACTTCTCAAGTAATTGTCTATCACCATCGTCCAATGAAAAGTACTCGTATCACCGCATTCATAAAACCAACGCTCGCGACGTTGGCCCTGCTTACAGCGGGTCTCGGCCTGCAGGCGAAGGATATCGTCGTCACCACGACCAACAACGATTCGCCGGGAGCCGGAACGTCGCTCAAGCAGGCGATCGGTCTGTTAGCCGAGGGGGATGTCATCAAATTCGCCATTCCCGGTGACGGACCTCACGTGATCGTCACGCCTCTGGGGGGCTATCCCTTGATCACGGCCAACAATGTTACCATTGATGGCTACTCCCAACCAGGGTCCAAGCCCAACAGCAACGGCATCCTCGGCGGCAACAATGCCAATATCAAAATCGTGCTCGATTCAACCGGGGCTGATACTGCGCCGGCAACCGGTACTAATCCTGATTTGCTGGAGCGTCGTTCGACACGTCTCCCCTTTCCCGGCTACGGCGATAGCGAAAACGCTATTTTCGGTGTTTTTGCGGCCAATGGATTCAAGGTTCGCGGATTGAGCTTTATTGGGCGTTACGTGGCCGCCAGTGATGGCGATCCCAAGATCTACGGCGTCGCTTTGGTAAAGGGATCGAAGAATGCCAAGGTGCAGGGCTGCTGGTTCGGGTTGAAGCCGGGCGACGCCTACACGATGGAAAACCTGAAGCCAGTTACGGCCGCGGTTTCGGCGTACCGCTTCCAGCAGAGGGACGAGGCAAATGTCGTCACCAACACTCTCTACTGTTCAGGCCTGACGGCCGGAACCGATGGTGACGGCGTGGCAGATGTTCAAGAGTTCAACGTCGTGCTCGCTGCCGGCAACGCTTTCGGCATCGAAGCACCCGACCTCCGTATCTCGGGCAACTACGTCAACGTGTTTCCGGATGGCCTCACCTTTGTGGATGTTGAAGCGGTGCTTCAGAGCTACATGACTTCGTCCGATAACGAGATCGAATCCGTTGAATTCATGGAAAATGGGCGCTCCTGCGCCAACACGGTCATCGGCACGAATGGGGACGGCAAGAGTGACGGCAATGAGCGCAACATTGTGGCGCATTCCGCCTACAAAAGCGACATCGAGTTCTACAGTGACGCCACCAACGTGACGATTGCCGGCAACTATTTTGGTGTGGGTGTCGACGGTTTGACCGTGCAGCCCGCGTTGACCACCAAGACCCCCATCCTCATCGGAGGTGCCAATGGCCAAATCCGGGTCGGTTCCGATGGTAACGGTATCAGCGATGACCTCGAGGGCAACCTCATCGTCAACATCCCCGGCGATCGAATTGTCGATACCGGCAATGGCGTACCGGTGACCGCCCGTCGAAATACGATAATCAACGGCAAGTTTGATGGTTTCCCGTTTGCGGACAACAGCCATGGACGCACCTACGAGGCCTATCTTACGAATGCGGTGGCGAATCCCGCGACGGACACAACCCCGGTAATCACCGCCGTGAGCGCTGGCATCATGACCGGTACGGTGCCGGTTCCGAACCTTGCCAACTACCCCAAGCACGCGGTGGATGTTTACGTAATTGATACGAAGGCAGCGGAGGGTGGTTTGAACCTACCGGGGAAGTTTGCGGGTTCGTTCGTGGAAGGCGGTTCGGGAGATTCCGATGCCGCGGCGAACAAGTTCCGGGTGGACTTGCGCGGTATGAAGGTGGCGCCTGGTGATTCCATCGCGATCGCGGTGACCTACACCAAGGCGACGAACAGCGCGCTGGGCACGCCGGGCTCCAACTCCATTACGGGACCGCTTTCGGCCGCGGTGGTGGCGGACATTCCAGCCTTGGTTCCCGGTAGTGTTGAGTCCGTTGGTTTGACCCGCATTGTTCCGGACAAGGCAATCATTGTCGCTCAAAACGATGCTCTGGGTAACTGGGAACCCAACGCCAGCGTGCTCGGGACGTCGACGTTCCTCATTGAAGGCAACACGTTTGCCGACGGTTTTGACGCTCCGTCGCCGGATGGCAGACAACGGTTTGTCGTGGCGCTCCAACCGGTGGATGGCAAGCCTGGCAAGACGGTCGAAGGTTTCTATAGCGATGCTGGCGCACCGTATAAGGGCGAGATTAATGGCTCGCGCCAAAACGGTAATCCGGGCCGCGTGGCTGGCGACAAACGCACGGGCGGCAATCTGTATGTGGTCGGTGCCGAAGCGTCGCCCCATAATTTTGTCGAATTCAACTCGGGCAATCGTTGGAACACCGGCTTCAACCGCACGACAGGGGACGGAAAGATCAGCCGCTATGGAACGGTCCAACCCTTCAGTCTCGACCTCAGTTCCCTCACCCCCGCGCCGCTGATCAAGGCGTTTGATTCCGCCACGGGCCGCCAGACCTCCGGTCAAGCCGCCAGCGATCAGAACACTCGCTTCGGCGGCGACGTCGCCTTCCTGAGCAACGGAAACTTCGTTTCTTTGGTCGAAGACAGATCGCTGTTGATACGGCCCGAGGGCAATGCAGCAGTTGCAACGATTTTCAAGACCGACGGTACGGTGGTTAAAGAGTCGTTCAAGGTCGCCGATGGTGATCAATGGGCCAACTTGGCTGCTTTCAAAGGTGGATTCGCGGTCCGCAATGGCAGCGACTTTTACCTGTACGACAACGACGGCAACGCGACCGGCAAGTTCAGCCAGAACAGCGCGGGCGCGACATTTAACTCCGGTCGTGGTGACGGCACCCGCATCGCCGCTCACATCAACTCGCCCTATGTCTTCCTGTTTGGCCAGCCTACGGGCGATTCCGTGATGAAACTTGCGGCGTGGGACACACGTAGTCCGGATCGGTTTGCTCTGTTCGATGCCAGCGAGCCCGCCTTCGCCGGTGGTTTCGACCGCGCCAACGTCGCTGTGGACGCTCTGAACCGCATCACCGTTGGTTGGGTCTCGAAGCCGGACGGCTACGAGCAGCAGCAAGTTGCCGCCCGCGTGTTGGCGCTCAATGGCGATACCATGACAATCACGGCCCTTACGCCCAGTTTCCTGGCCTTCATCAATGCAGCCAAGACGGGTGATATCCGATCGGTCGGCATGAGCATCGCCATGACCACCAAGCAGATCTGCGTGGCGGCCAAGGGGGAGATCAACCTCCAGAACAAGCCTGCCAACGGGGCTACAATCAATGCCAATACCGGCGGCCCGCTGAAGGAAATCAACTTCTACACCGTGTTCTCACATCCCGCCCCCGCGGATGATCCCACCCCGCCGGCCAATGGGGTCGCCCCATCAGTGACCATTAAGCTCAATGCGGATGGTACCGTCACGATCGCCTGGACAGGCAATCTCGTATCGTCCAAAACCATCGATGGCACGTATTTGCCGGTCGTGGGCAGCAGCCCACTGACGGTTCCAGCGGCCGACAGCGCGAAGTTCTATCGAGCCCTCTAATAGGTCGCTGAAGAAGAGTTCTTACAATGAGGCCGGGCCAAGTGCCCGGCCTCTTTTTTATTCTTTAGACTCAGGACTCTTAAGAAACTGATAGAAAGTTTCTTCCAGGAATCAGCATCGCGCAGCGGGGTGGGCGCTCCTGAGCCCGTGGAATTTAAGTGACCCCTCCCCCGGCCTCCGCGGCCACCCTCTCCCCACATCCGATGTGGGGAGAGAACCCACCGAACTTAACAGCGCGCGCTGTGATGCCGTGAACCTGGGAGGGCCGGCATCCCTGCCGGTGCCTGGAGATTGGCCATTCTGGGAATACAAAATGGACGCTCTTCTAACAGCTGAGGCGTACTCCGGAGGCGCGGAGCGCCGTAAGAACGTAGCCCATGGCGTCAGCCGTGGGTTCCCAGGTGCGCCGCACGCAAGCCCCGGAGGGGCGACAGATAATTTGGAACAAGGCGCGCTCCTCCAGCTCTGTCGCCCCTGCCGGGGCTTACGTTTTATTCGAACATCATCCCCACGGCTCGCGCCGTGGGCTATGGTCTGGCGCCGCTCCGCGGCTTTTCTAAATGCCGATTGTCCATCGGGGACACACGCGCCAGTAAATGGCCAATCTCCAGTCGCCGGCAGGATGCCGGCACCACTATGGAGTCGGTTCATGGAGAGAACCCACCGAACTTAAAGTGCGCGCTGTGCTCCCATGAACCTCCGTTTCTGTAAGTCGTTGATACGTAGACAGAGTGTCGAGAGGTTCATGGGCAGGGCAGGGGTGATGGGCCTAACAGTGTCATGCTTTTTCCAAGTCGGTAAAAAGTCTCGCTGCGATATCAGGAATCCTGAGACTCTTTCGATCGAATTGGTGCGGCTGTCGGATAATTTCCAACGGCGGCTGTTAGGTTTGCCCTCAATTATCCGACCAACTCGCGGATCGGCTGGCAGCCATTGTCCACGAGGAAATGCGGCCGACCGGTCAGGTCGGGAATGGTCACTTTGTTAACGTCGATGCCGAGACGTTGGTAGAGCGTTGCGAAGACTTCACCGAACTGAACCGGGCGTTCACTGGGTTCGCCACCGAGGCGGTCTGTCGCGCCGATGACCTGGCCGACCTTCATGCCGCCGCCCGCGAGCACGGCGCAGCTCGCGCGGGGCCAGTGGTCGCGTCCGGCATCCTTGTTGATGGTGGGCGAGCGACCAAACTCGCCCCACATGACCACACTCACGTCCTTGTCGAGGCCGCGCTGGTGGAGGTCCTCAAGCAAAGCGCTTACGCCCTGGTCGAGTAACGGCAGGTCGTTGCGTGCGTTACCGAAATTATTGCCGTGATAATCCCAGAAACCGTAGGCGACCGTTACGAAGCGCGCGCCGGCCTCCACGAGCCGGCGGGCTACGAGAAACTGCTCGTTCAACATGGGCGCGGCGTCGCCGTGAACTTTTGCATCGCCCTTGCCGTAACGTTCCAGCCGCTTCGGATCCTCGCGCTTCAGGTCGAGCGCCTCGAGCAGGCGGCTCGACGTCAACATGCCAAACGCCTGTTGGTTGAAGCCGTCGAGTCCCGCCATTAGCCCGCTCGAATCCACGTCGCGACGGAACTGGTCGAACGCCGTCAACAGCGCGCGACGGTCCGCGAGCCGTTCAGTCGTGATGCCATTGAGCACCATATCGGACTTGGCGTCCGCGGCGGGACGGAAGGCATCGTGCGCCACGCCCGCGTAACCGGCTCTCGCCGCGTTGTAGGGGCGGTGTTGCATCCGTGGTTCCAGGCCGATGAAGGCGGGAATGGATGGGTCCTCCGGACCCAGCAGGCGCGACACGGACGCACCGAATGTGGGCCAACCTCCGGGGGGTTGGTTGCCTTTGCGGCGGCCCGTCTGGCACATGAAGTCCGAATGGTCATCCACCGCGTCGGAAAGAGAGCGGATAATGGTGAATTGGTCGGCAATCTTCGCGAGTTGCGGCAGGTGCTCACAAATTTGAATGCCGGGAACATTGGTCGGGATCGGCTGGAATTCTCCGCGGATCTCCGCGGGCGCGTCCTGCTTGAGATCGAAGGTGTCCTGATGCGGCGGTCCACCCGGAAGGTAGATCATGATGACCGCCTTGTGCCCCGAGCGGATGCCGGACGCAGCCTCGGCGCGAAGCAACTGGGGCAACGCCAGCCCGCCCATGCCCAGTGTGCCGATTCGGAGGAAGTTCCGGCGCGAAAGTCCGTCGCAAAAGCGGTTGGATTGGCCGAGGAGGGTGAGCATAGGAGACTATGGCAATGGCACGAACGCGCGGCAAAAGAGACTTATCGAACCTGGCTAGAATGGATCAGAGCGGGCCGCGAGGGAGGGAGGTTATGGAGCTTTCATTTCTGATTTGGCTACTTGCCTTTGAGTCTACCGGTGAAGGTGGATCGACGCTAGGTCTTTTTGCACGCCCTTCAGGCGAGCCGTGCATCCTGAAGTTGTTGGAGAAGGGGGACGCCGCGCTGCGGTCCTGTCCGCCCGCTGAACGCGGGCGGGGTTGTCGCAGCGCGACAACCTCTACCGACAACTTCGGGATGGACGGAGTCACGACCCGGCTG
>CAMDJH010000312.1 GCA_945900455.1 Akkermansia muciniphila | reverse complement strand
TGGTATGTGGAGGTCCAGCGCCGCGGGCCCTTCGCTGCGTTCAAGAGCATCGAGGCAGACCCCGCGCAGCCGGGGCGTTGGAGCTTCGTTTCCCGTTCCACCGACCCAGAAGGTGACCCCGTGACCGAGCAATGGGCGTTTGGCGATGGCGGCACGGCCAGCGGCACCAGCGTGAGCCATCGTTACGCCCTGCCGGGATCCTATACCCTTTATCTCACGGCGACCGATTCGGACACGCTGACCAACCGTGCTTCAACCACGGTCGTCGTGCCCGCGCCCAAGCTCACCGTGTCCCTGCGCCTCTTCTCGAAGCATGAGAACAACCGGATCGAAGCCAGGGAGGAATTTCGCGTCGAGGCCACGGTTTCCGCCGGCAGCGAGGGCGTGGGCGACTTGACCGACGTGGCCTTCACGGGTCCGCCGCTCGTGGTGCCGGCCAACCTGACGCTGCTCGAAGCGCCGCCGAACACGGACATCGGCACGCTGCCGCCCGGCGGGAAAAAGACGTTTGCGTGGAAGCTGCGGGGAGATGGGTTTGGCGACTTCGCACTCCACTCGGCCGCCTTGACCGGGAAGGACGCGGCGAACCGGCTTGTCTCGGGAGTCAAGGACACCGAGCTGGGCTCCGTGACCGCGCTGATCGCCGGCATCACGCAGCGGCCCGCGCGCGTGGTGCTGGGGGAGGACAACAACGGCGACGGCGTGGTCAACGCCGCCGACATGCGGGTCGAGCTGGTGCTGGGCGTCACCAATGTGGCCGAAGTCGAGATCAAGGAGCTTCGCACCGATAACGTGGCGGAGCCGATCGGGCTCGTCACCCGCCTGGCGAACGTGGCGGTGGCGTTGAAGCTGGAGAGTAGCTTTTCCGCGGACCTGGGCAGCATCCAGCCGGGTGAGGCGAACGCGCTGTTCCGGACCAATGTCTATCTCGCCACCAATTATGTCTATGCCAGCGCCTCCACGATCGTGCGGGGCAAGGCCGAGGACGTGCCGGTGCAGACCGGGGCCAGCGCGGACCTGCAGGTGCGCAAGCCCGGGGTGAAGATCACCATGCACGCGTTGGAGAAATCGGGCTTGGACAGCCCCAGCATCGAAAAAGGCATCAAGGACCTTGATGCGCCGCTGGTGCCGGCGACTTCGGGCGACGCCTTGGACACTCAGCCGGAGATAGGCAGCGGATTGATCGGCGACGGCGTGACCCCGCTGCTCTTCATCCTGGAAGGCGACACGAAGGCGCTGTCGGTGCAGAACGATCCGTTGAAGATTCGTCTGCGGGCCCGGGTCAAGGGTCCCGGAAATCTCCTGGGAGCGTCCCTGCAAAACCGGCTCCGGATCCTCAAGGAGGGCGCCTGGACCGCGTCAGACACGGCGGAGATGACACGTTCCGAACCCAAGGTTTACGCCTATCTGATGCCCATTTTGTCGGACGAGATCGAACCCGCCGCTGGCCTCGGGTTTTTGGTGGCGGAGCTGACCGTCTTGAATGCCGATTCAGACACCGACCTGGAGCAGTTTGATTTCGGCCTGCGGAAGCCCCCGATTGCCCTGGTGCATGGCTACAACACGGATGGAAGCTGGGGAGCCGAGGCCTTGAGCATATTCAAGTTTTCCCGTCCGGACGACTCGCGGGCGGGACCCTTCGTGCATGTCATCCGTTACGGCCAGGGGGTGGATGGTCGAGCCCTCGCACAGCGATTGCAGAGCGTGTCGGTCAACACGACCTGGCCGCTTGAGGACCTAGTTTTCCAGGTGCATGAACAGTTCCAGAACGCGATGAAGCCCATGAAGGCCGAGTGGGCTTTCACCCGGCATGATGTCGTGGCGCACAGCCAGGGAGGGCTGCTCACCCGCATGTTGTGCGCGAAGAACCCCAATCACGTCATGCGGCAGGCGTTCCGCAACGACGAGAACTTCAACCGGGGCTGGTTCCATCGGGTCGTCACGGTCGGCTCGCCGCACAACGGCACGCGCATTCTCCGGTATATGCTGACGATGGATGAGGCCGGGATTCCATTCGGCCTGTTCATGCCGCGCATTGTCTCCGAAGCACTGGTGTTCAAGCGGGTGGCTCAAAAGAAGTTCGATCCATGGGGTCCGCAGATCGTCAACCTGAACAACCAGCATGCCCATGCCCCCTGGTATCCGGATACGGGCGCGCGTTTCCATCTGGTCCGAACCACCGTAAACGATGGCCAGGCGCCCACGCTGCTCCATGCGACGGTGGCAGAGTATTTCCTCGGGCTGAATTTGGAGGCGTTCGGCTTTCAGGTGGTTCCGCGCGGCTCCGATGGCGTGGTGGACTTTGATTCGATGGCAGCAAGCGGTCCGAACGACGAGGTGCCGGCCAATGTTTTCACACTGTCTGGCGCGTTTAACGTCTCCCACGCGACCACCGCGATCCCACCTTGGGATGACATCTTTGGAGGAAGTAATGGGGGACAGGTCAACGCAGTCGCCGTGGCGAAGCACGCCATTGGGGCGCTGGACCAGGCCGGGGTTCCCGATCAGCACCGGGTTTTTGGCACGATCCGTCCGCCGCCGCCCCTGTCGTTCACCATTCGTGACGCGATCGACGCCGCGGCCCTGGCACAGAACAATCTCTTCAATGCAAGCGATCTGGCGACGATTGATTCGCCGAATGCCAACGGTCCGAACCGGCGCGTTCGTCCGGCAGGCAATGGCCCGAGCACCTTCGCGCTGAAACTGACACCCTCCATCACCCGGCCCGTGGGCAGCCAGGGCGTGCTCTGGTTTGCCGAGCTGTTTGGCACCAACGGCGTGTCCTTGGATGGGTTGACCCTGGTGCCGGACCCGGCGAACTCCACCCAGGCCACCTTGCAAGTCGATGAGGGTGTGCTCGGTGACGTGGTGGCCTACGCACTCTATCCCTCGGCCAATGGCGGCACGGTATATTCGAAGCCGCTCCGGCTCGCTTCCTTCGAGCCTACCAGTCCGGCCGTGGAACTGCGCGTCCTGCCCCAGGGAACGTCGCTGCCCGTCGGTGACGTGGCGCCAATCCAGTTGCTGGTCCGCCACGAGGATGGGCTGTGGATTCAGCGCCACGTCGCGACGAACGAAATCAGCGTCACCTCCCGGGAACCGCTCGCCGTCGATGTGGACAACCCCCTAGAATGGCGCTGTCTTTCGTCTGGGAAGTCCTCGGTTTCCGTGACTTGGAGGGGATTGACCAGCGAGGCGGAGGTGACGGTTTTCGGTCACCGTGAGGGCGGTCTGCCCATCCCCGAACCGCTGGTCTGGCTTAAAGCCGACGCCGGACTGAACCGCACGAATGATCGCGTGGTTTCCTGGACCGACCAATCCCGGAACGGTTTCGTCTTCACCGCGCCCAGCGAAGCCCGCCGGCCCGCCTGGGTAACCAACGTCGTCAATGGGCTGCCGGCGCTCCGCTTTTCGACGTCGCAACTGGTGGGCAATCTCGGCCGCACCCTCACCAACGCCACCATCTTCACGCTCTGCCGCTTCACCGCTGGAGGAAGCTCGGCCGTCGTGTATGCGTTTGGCACGCCGAATTTTTCCGGCCTGATGATGTCGCTGGGCCGTCGCGACAGCGACGGCGCAGACCATTACGACGGAGCGGTGAACCGGGTGGCCGACAACGTGATTCCCGGTTCGGATTTCCGGGTCTTTTCGCAGGTGCATGGCGAGGGTGGCGCCGACCGGCATCGCTTGGCGGCCAACCTGCAGACGGTGTTGGACACCCGCACCACGACGGGTCGTGCCTATTCCGCCATAGCCACCAATGTCGTGCTCGGGAAGTGGGTCACCGGCACTTCCTACCTCGTTGGCGATCTGGTTGAATGGCTCGTCTATGACCGCGTGCTGAACGTGGAGGAGCGCCTCGAAGTCGAGGAATACCTCCGGCAGCGGGCCGGCCTCAGCCCGTTTGTGCCTCCGGGCAGCCTCGATCTGAGTGCTGCTGAAATCCTTGACTATGACGTGACCGGAGCGCCGAAAGCCTCGTGGTCGCTGGACTCGGCCAACCGCCAATTGGTTCAAACTGGGGCCGGTGATCCATCGCTCGCGCTTGCCGACTTCGCGGAATCCGGGCAGGTCATCCGCACGAAGCTCAGCGCCGGCGCCGGTTCCGGTGCGCTGGGAGTGGTGTTTGGCTATCAGCACCCGGGCTCGTTCCACCTGTTCGACTGGCGGCAGATGGCCAGCAACGACCCGAATTGGGGCCCCGCCCCGGCCGGGATGCGGTTGCGCACCTTCCATCTGCCCGCCGGCCAGGAACCCACCGGCGCCGATTTCTGGTCGGGTCTGGACTCCGAGCGCGTCACGACTTGGCGGACGAACGCCGTGCCCTGGGCCGCTGGCCGCGAGTATGACGTCGTGATCCGTATTGGAACGGACGGGACGGTGGTGGAGGTCAGTTATGGCGCCACGACTCTGGAAACGTGGAACGTGCCGGAATTGAAAGGGGCAGCGGGAGAGTTCGGACATTACGCAAACTTCCTGCCCAATGCGCGCTTTGGCCCGGCGGTGTTGCCCGGAGTGACGCCCGTGATCACAGGTATCGAGCTCGGTGAGAATGGCAACCGGACGGTCCACTGGCGGCACGGCTTGCCGCCGTTTGTCGTCGAATCCACGACGGATCTTTCCGGCGGTGCCTGGTATTCCGTGGCTCCGGCCACACCCAATTATTCCCGCACCATCGAGACGTCAGAACAGACCCAGTTCTTCCGCGTCCTCAGTGCCGGAGTGGTGCCGGAGCGTGACGACGGTGAAGGCGACGGACGATCTCAGACCTTTGGCAACAAGGGTCGTCTCTGGCTTGTCAGCGGCGCGGGGCCAACGCGCCTCGAAGCGGAAAACTTCGATGAAGGTGGCGAAGGCGTCGCCTACCACGAGACGACTGCGCAAAACGCCGGGGGTGCTTATCGTGTGGAAGCCGTCGATGTTTACGCGACGGGCGATTTTGGCAGTGGCCATACCGTGGGGTCGATCGCCGCTGGCGAATGGCTCGACTACACAATCAAAGTTGAGGTGGCTGGCGCCTATCGGGTGCGCGCGCGGACCGCGCGGGGACAATCTGGGAGCGGCTTGCTCCGTTTCCTTTTGGACGGCGTGGACAGGACGGGAGATCTGGTGATTCCTGCCACCGGCAACTGGGACGCCTACGCCACGGTGGAGTCCGGAGCGTTGGAACTCGCCGCCGGCACGCAGATCCTTCGTGCGCACATGACCAGCGCGGGCTTCAACCTGAACTGGATCGAGCTCGTTCCGGTTGTCCCGGTCGTGCAGACCACTTTCGGCAATAACGGCAATCCATGGGCCATCGGTTCCACCACCGCCACGCGCATTGAGGCGGAGAACTTGGATCAAGGCGGCCAGGGCGTCGCTTACCACGAGACAACTCCGCAAAACGCCGGGGGCGCTTATCGCGCGGAAGCCGTGGATGTTTACGCGACGACCGATTCAGGCAACGGCCACACGGTGGCGGAGGACGCTGTCGGCGAATGGCTCGAATACACCATCCAGGTCGAGCAGGCCGGCTCTTACCGGCTGCGCGCGCGCACGGCGCGGGGAGCGTCCGGCACCCGCACGGTTCGGTTTCTTTTCGATGGCGTGGACAAGACAGGAAGTCTGGTAGTTCCTGCGACTGGCAATTGGGAGTCCTACACCACCGTGGAATCCGGAAGGTTTGACCTCGCCGCCGGCGTGCAGATTCTTCGTGTGGATGTGACCAGCGCGGGCTTCAACCTGAACTGGATCGAGATCGCGCCATAGGGGCTTCAGGGCGACCTCGGGCGCACGACGACTTCGCATCGAAGGACACCGCCAACTTCCTGCTCTTCGATTGGCCCCGGGCGCGACCAACCCTCCGGACTTTGGTCCGGTCCCGGCGGGGATATGACTGCGGTCCTTCCACATTCCGGGCGGGCAGGTGCCGACCGGCATGGACTTCAAAAAGTGACAAAAAAGTGACAGGTTCGATTGAGTCGATAAAATGTTGAACCTGGCCCTTTTTCGAAGCCTTGATGACCACGAGGACGATGCTAACCGCGCTCGCTACCGTGCCAGCGACGACAAAGAGACTTGGGCTCGCATTTCGGTTGGTGAGCTCGACCGGTGCTATAGCAGCCTCTGCTTCTTCGACGCCGAGGCTATGAGATTCATCTGCTGTTCTGCCGGTACAGGGAGCGGAGGCGGCACAGAACATGGGCTGAGCTTGGGGTCGTTAGCCGCTGCACCCTGATCCGCGGATAGGAATCTGAAAATGAGAGAAAAAGCTCTCCACTGTGCTTTTTTCGCTTGCATATGTTATATATGCTGTATCGAACACGAATACGCCGCGCGCATACCACTCCAGTCCAAGACCGCGTTCGGGGCACTTCCCAACACGGGCACGCAGCGCTATTTCCGCGTAGACGGTGCTTGCCTTGAGAATTGAATTTGTCGCCAGCGACTATTGAGGAATGAGAACCACGGATAAACGC
>CAMDJH010000311.1 GCA_945900455.1 Akkermansia muciniphila | reverse complement strand
CTGATAGAACTTCCATGCCTCTAAACTCTGTCCGAGCACAAAAAGTCCTTCATCGGTGTAGTGACCGTTGAGCGCGGCTTTCATCTCCGCGATGGTGCTTTTCTTGCAGCGCTGGTCGCGCAGTTTCACCAGCACCTCGGGATCGTGCTTATCACTAATTGTTTTTCGACGCTCCGCGGAAAGGCATCGGAGATTACGGCTTGTTGACCGTGATGCTCGTGCCATTGCTGTCGCCGTCCGGGTCGTGGTTCGCGGCGGCGGAGTAGGTCAACGTCGCCTTCGTGACGCCCGTGATCGTCAGCGTCGCATTGGGGGATAGCTTGCTGATATTGCCGCTGATGAAGGTGCATCGCCCATTCGCATCCGTGACGGCGCTGGACGAGCCGCTGGCTCCAACGATCCACTGAACTGAAACGGTCGCGCCCGGCACCGGGGCATGATTGCCATCATGAACTGTGACCACCACGGTGGTTTTCCAGTATTTGCCGGCGGTGGCGGAGCTGCCATCCAGATCGCCGCAATGCAGGGGATCAGACGGCAACGCCGGTGGGATAACCTGGAAGGCGCCCACGAAGGTGTTCCACGTCTTCTGCTTGGTGGGATATTCATGGAACAGCCAGAACGTCTGGTCGTCCGGATCTATCGCCAGGCCGCTGTATTCTCCCCAGCCGCCAAGTGTGTAGCTGCCGGCGCCAGCACGGGCCGTTTGCACTGGGTAAGTCGTGCCCGCCGGGTCATTGGCCAGCCGCCCGGTATAGCCAATCGCTGCATACTGGTTGACGCCGCCCACTGAGAAGCTCAAGCCCATGTTCCCGTCCCCATCCACGCCGATGTGGGGCAGCCAGGTGTGGATGCCCGGGCCGGGATCCACCTCGCCGCTCTGCATCAGTGTGGCGCCCGTGAGCGGCAAGCCGGAGACGCCGAACTGATACCAGCGCACCACCGATTCCCCGTCGGCCGGATCCTTAACGGCGTGCGAAGTCCACAGCGCACCATTGCGCACGACGACGGACATCAGACGCGCATCGATGTTCTCCAATAAGATGGAGCTGCCGCGCTGCGGCACGTTGGGTGGGCGATCGTAATCCGCCACCATGACCGGCGAAGTGGTTTGCGTCGGCGTGGTGAAGATATCGGTGAGAGAATGAACAACGATTGTGTCATCCGGCTGCCGTGCGGTTGCCTGCACGAAATACATGGCGGGCGCCGGTTCAAACACAATGGCTGGATGACCGGGAATGAGTTGCGGGTCCGTAATGACCGGCTCGTCGTGCAAAATCTGAAGGGGCCCGCCGGTGAGCAACGGCGCCTTATCCAAAGCGAAGAGTTCCGCGTGCGAGAAGTTCCCAGTGATGCTCTGGTCCTTCGCGAAATGACCGGAAGTTACGTAGATCGCATCTCCGTCCACGCCCACCTTCGCATTATCCGGGTAAGTCAGAACCTCCGGGAAGTTTGGGCCTTGGTGCGTCCCGGTGCGATCCAGGCTGTATTTGTGCCAATCGGCTGAGGTCAGCGGGTTGGAGTTCTTTGAAATGGCAAGATACCAAACGCCCTTGGCGCCCCCGAAATCCGCCGCGCTGGCGATGAACCGGCCGCTGTTCGGGTCGAAGATCACCCAGGGTTCAGCCACTTGATCACCACCCTGCGCCGCCCAGAAACCGCCCGCCCCGAGATTTTGCTCGAAGAGTTTTGTGCCCTGCTTGTTGAAAATGGCGATCCGCTCGCTGACCATCGTGACGAGTGAACTGGGCCCGGCGGCGATGACGGGATCGCACGGTGTCCAGCCGTTATACGAAATGGCCTCGAAGCTCGCCAGGAGGTCGAGTGACGCAGCCCGGCCGGGTATGGCCGAAAAGTTCAGGATTGCCGCGGCCCACGCCGCAAGGAAGATTCGTGGAGTTGTTCTCATGAGACCGAAGGAGTATGTCGTGTGTTTCATAACGGTGATTTGTTCGAATTTTGCGCTTTCACTCCTCCTTACGCTCTTTGAAGGCGAAACCCGCCAAGGGATTTCCGATTCCCGATTTCCTCATTCGAGGACGCTGGGATTGGGGAGCACAGAGGACCTGCGCCTCGCGTGTCCTAACCGGCGCCCCGCCGGCTGGATCAGATGCCTGATCGAGTCACAGAATAGTGGGTGACTTTGGCCCATGAAGGTGGCCGGCGAGGGTGCCGACCACGGCGAGCGGTGTTCAATCCCACAGTCTGCTCAGTAAGTCACTGAACTGCTATTGGCTGCGTTGTTCTGCCGGCGCAGCAAGTTGGGCCATGGCTTGGTTGAAGGTTTTGAGCTTTTGCTGCCAGTCGGAGCGTTGGTCGGGCTTGCCCCAGGCTTCGTAAAGGCGCACCAGCCGCTCCAAGGTGCTGCGTTGGAATTCTTTATAAGTGGACTTGCTCCCCTGCGAACGTTGGTGACCCTCAACGAGGAGAGTCTCGGCTTCGGCGAGTTTGGCCTCGCGGGCGGTCGCGTTCAGTTCATGGTC
This sequence comes from Akkermansia muciniphila, assembly GCA_945900455.1. Taxonomy (GTDB): domain Bacteria; phylum Verrucomicrobiota; class Verrucomicrobiia; order Limisphaerales; family UBA9464; genus SIBK01. The sequence goes on along the minus strand of CAMDJH010000311.1, from coordinate 4,038 downwards.
GGCTGCGGCCGCGGAGACCAAGGCACCCCCGAGGCGGCTCTCCCCGTGATCGACGTGCCAGAACGGGGAGTTGGTGTCGCGCGAGCGTACCGCCAGGCACTCGCGCAACAGGTGTTCGGCCTCGCGGGCGCGCTTCGCAATTTCGGATTTCGGGCTTTGGGCTTCGGATTTCGCATCGCGCTCCGCCCAGGCCCAGTCAGCCAGTAAACGGCCGAGGCTGGAAGTGGCGTTAACCACTGTGATTTGGTCGGCTTCGAGGCGGGCGCGCCGGCTCTGCACAACTTCACGATAGAGCAACTCAGCCTCGGCATAATGGGTCTGCCGGTAGCGCAGGTGGGCGACTTCAAGGAGGATACTTTCCAGATCCCCAACCGAAGTGGCATAGTGGAGCCGGGCCTTGGGCAGATAGTCGCGCATCAATTGCTCGGCCTCGCGAGATCCCGCTTGGGAGCGTGCAGGATTTGTGGTGTCAGTTTCGGTCCGCTCCATGAGCACGCGGGCCAACCCGAGGGTTGCGCTGAGGGTTGCGTGGAGGTCATCCTTCTTTTGCCCGAGCCAATCCCGGTATAACGCCTCCGACTGCGCGAGCTTTCCGGCAGCCATATACGCACCGCCGAGGCTAATCATCGCGGTGACCGTTGCGCCATGATCCGTCGCCTTCATCAGTTTAAACGACTCTTCGTAGAGCGGCAGGGCCAGTTCGAGGTTTCCCGGTCCAGCCCACTCAGTTGCCACAGCGAGAGAGTTCATCGTAAAGAGCGTATCGGAATGTTCGGACCCCAGCTTGGCCTTCCAGATCCGAAACGTCTCCTTCAGAAGCGGAAGAGCCTGATTGTACTTGTTATTGCTCATATACACATTACCGAGTGTGCGCATCATGCCGACCGTGAAGGGGTGCTCGGCCCCCACTTTCGCCTTGGATAGCTGGAGTGCTTCTTCCAACAGCGACAGGCCTTGATTAAGCTTCCCGAGCTGCACGTAATATCCGCCGAGATTTGCCATACGTACGGCTTTCTCGAAATGATCCGTGTCCTCTCGATTCTCTCGATCCAACTTGACTGCCTCTTCTATGAGCGGTAGCGCCTGGCCGCGCTTCCCTGCGTCCCAATACACCGAAGCGAGATTGCACAGGTACGCGGGGCTTGGCTTCGCCCCGTTGAGCTTATTCAGCCTAAACACCTCTTCTGCGAGCGACAGGGCTTGGTCAAGCTTCCCTGCATCTTTATAGGCCGAGGCGAGGCGGTCCATGCAGTAGACCGTTTGGGAATGCTCAGAGCCCTGCGTGGCCCTACAGAGCTTGAGTGTCTCCTCCAGGAGCGACACCGCCTGTTCATTTTTCTTGTCAAAAGCATACGATTTCCCCAACTCAATCATGATGGAAAGAGTGTCCGGATGCTCAAGGCCCAACCTGTGCCGGCGCAGCGTCAGCGCGCGCTCGTATTGGGGCGTAGCCAAGACTGGCTCGTCCAAACTTAAATAGGTATAACCCATTGAATGGCGGATTGCAGCCTCTACCAGCGGACGATCCTGAAATGCCTTGGTGATCTGGGACTCCGCGGCATCGATGGCCTGGCGCAATGTCACGCCCGTGCCCAGGCCAGCCCCATGCCCTTCAGGCCGACCGGCGGCCATGACTGTGTTCTGGAAGAACCGCACCACTGCCTCGGCGGATTCCTTCTCCTCCTTCGCCGCTCTCTCCGATTGCCGCGCGCGCGCTGCCTGCCAGGTGCTCACGACAATCCCGGCCACCAGCGCCATGATGACCGCGGTGCTGGCGGCGAAGGCCAGCTTGTTGCGGCGAACCAGTTTGCCGAACCGGTAAAACCGGCTGGGCGGGCGCGCGGTTACCGGCTCGTTGCCCAGATAATGCTCGATGTCGCCGGCCAGCCCGTTGGCGGTGTCGTAGCGCCGGGTGCGGTCCTTCTCCAGGCACTTCATCACGATCCAGTCCAGGTCGCCCGTGAGCAGGTGGACCAACTGCGGCCCGGAAACGCGCCGGCGGTGCGCGGTGGTGGTGAGGTCCCCCTGGAGCATCGTGTTCAGCCGGGTGGACGGACGGGCCGGCTCCTGCTCGCGAATCATCCGCCGCATCGCGTCCAGGCCGGAATGCACCAGGTCGTGGGCATCGAAGGGGGTTTTGCCCACGAGTAATTCGTAGAGCAGCACTCCGAGGCTGTAGATGTCGGAACGGGTGTCGATGTCCAGCCCGCTCATTTCCGCCTGCTCGGGGCTGGTGTAGGCCGGGGTGCCGATGAACTGCTCGAACTGGGTGAAGAGGGTCTTGTCGGTGAGCTTTTGCTCCAGGGCCTTGGCGATGCCGAAATCGATCACCTTGGGCACCGGCACGCCGTCGTGCAGGGTGACCAGTATGTTGGACGGCTTGAGGTCGCGGTGGATGATGCCCTTCTGGTGCGCGTGTTGCACGGCTGTAACCACCTTGGTGAACAACTCGAGCCGCGCGCGGGTGTCCAGATTGTTCTGGTCGCAGTATTCGGTGATCCGGATGCCGCGCACCAATTCCATGACGAAATAGGGCCGGCCCGCCTCCGTGGCGCCGGCGTCAAGCACCCGGGCGATGTTCGGATGGTCCATCATGGACACCGCCTGGCGTTCGGCTTCGAACCGGGCGATGACCTGCCGGGTGTCCATGCCTGGTTTGATGACTTTCAAGGCCACGCGGCGGCGGATGGGCTGCTCCTGTTCGGCCATGTAAACGACACCGCAACCGCCTTCGCCGATTTGCTGGAGCAGTTTGTAGCGGCCAATCATCGAGCCGACCGCCTCGCTTCCGTCGGAGGTTGCCCGGCCCGTCTGGTCCACCTGCAACGGATCGCTGGCGAGGAATCGATCGGCCTTTTGCTCCGCGCTCAGCATCCGCTCGACGCGCTCGCGCAAGGCGGGGTCGTCGCCGCAGGTCTTGTCAAGATACGCCGCGCGCTCCTCAGGCGCGGACAATTGCAGGGCCTCGATGAAGATGGTTTCTTCGTTGGAACCGGAGTCGCTCATGGCTTTAAATGTTTAAGCGTGGTCAAACGGAATGGTGTCCCGTTGAGACACAGTTTCACCTGTCCTTACGCTCTTTGCGGCCTGAACCCGCCAAAAAAAATCCACTCCCTCTCCCCCTCCGATGGGAGAGCGTCGGGGTGAGGGTGCGTCACTGCGCCTTCATATTTTCAATGCGCTCGAAGAGCCAGGCCTTCGCACAGGCCCAATGTCGCTGGACGGAACGTTCGGAAAGGCCGAGGAGGGCGGCGATTTCCGCTTCGCTAAAACCGGCAAAAAAGCGCAGCTTCACGATTTCCGCCCGCTCGGGCGACACGATTTGCAGCTCATCCAACGCGTCGTTCAGCAGGAGCAGGACTTCATCCTTGGCCGGCTCGGGAATCTCAATCGCATCCAGATCAACCCTCTCGGCATAGGCTCCGTGGCAGGCGCGGGAACGGCGCCGGGCACGATCAATCAGGATGTGCCGCATCGCTTCGGCCGCGGCGGAGAAAAAGTGGCGGCGGTTCTGCCATTGCTCCTTCTCCCCGCCCAGGAGTTTGAGATAGGCCTCGTGGACGAGGGCGGTGGCCTGCAACGTCTGGCCGGGTGGAAGCAAGGCCAATTTGTGAGCGGCCAGCTTTCGTAATTCATTGTAGATCAGAGGCAGCAATTGTTCGGCGGCCCGAGGTTCGCCCTGTTCCAATGCGCTGATCAATTGAGTCAGGTCCGGCATGGTGCCGCAGGATGGCGGACTGGAGGAATTGGATCAAGCCAGCGTTGAGACGCACTTACGCGCGCACAACCCGCCGCGCCCGCCGTATGGTCAAAAAACTCATGCGGCATCTCGGTAATAACATTTCAAGAGGCCGCCGAGGCGCTCGCGAGTCTTTATATCCCCTGACATTTCACCGATCCGATCCTCGGGCGCTGAAAACAGGATCACGTTGCCCTTGCCTTGGTGATTTCGCTCCGCGTGGAAATGATTCACGTAATTTTCAAGGCAGTGGCGCATTGAGAATCCGGTTCTCCGTCACCAGATACTCGTTGCGCAGG
>CAMDJH010000310.1 GCA_945900455.1 Akkermansia muciniphila | reverse complement strand
CCACTGCCTTGAAAACTACGTGAATCATTTCCACGCGGAACGAAATCACCAAGGCAAGGGCAACGTGATCCTGTTTCCAGCGCCCGAGGATCGGATCGGTGAAATGGCAGGGGACATCCAGACTCGCGAACGCCTCGGCGGCCTCTTGACATTATATTACCGAGATGCCGCATGAGTTGTTTGACCCTACGCCATGCTGCCGCCCGTCAACTTGCCGAGCAAACCGCCGAGCAGCTTGCGCGCGTAACCTTCGACAACTTGCGAAGTCATCCCGACGCCCACGGTCGCCAAGAAGTCGCGGATGTGACCGCGGTCGAGTTCAAAGCCGTGTTGCCTGCCAATGCGATAGACCATCTTCATTTGCAGCGGGATGATCGCCATCGTCGCCAACGATTGCGGGAGCAACTCCAGCGCGCCATTGAGAATGGAATAGTTCAGAATCACCTTGTCGCTTTCCGCGCTTGCCGCAGCGGGGGACGGTCCTGCTGTGGACCGGGCTAGAACCTCGAATGGCCCGTCATCGATTCGCTGCACCAACGGCAGCGGCACTGTGGCGATGGCTTCGGCCTGTTTCTCAAACTCGGCGGAGGACTGCGGCTTCAAGCCCAGCGCCACGCGCAGTTCTTCCAGAAACTTCTTCTCGCGTTCGTCTTTGTCGCCATCGGCGTAGGCGGCCATCACGCAGAGGGTCAGCAGGGCGTTGCGTTCGGGTTCGTTCAAGGTTTGGTTCATGACGGTTAATTGTAAGCGGTTCACAAAGCTGGCTGTCGGAGGCCGGCGCGCGGCAATGGCGGCGGCACGGCGCGCGAGAAACTGCTGGATTGATTGGAGCCACCGCCGCTGGGATTTTTGCCGAGGGCGGACTTGATCAGCAGCAACTCAGTCAAGTTGTCCGTGGTCAACAACCCCACCAACCGTCCTTCGACAATCACCGGCAGCATCGGGAATTCCTGCAACTGCTGCCCGGCCAGGGCTGGTACAAGCATCTCGCCGGGCGTAAGCACGGGGAAATCGCGCACCATCACGTCGCCGACCAACGCCTCCGGGCCGAGCCGCGTCAGGCCATCGAGCAAGTGGCGGCGTTCGAGCAGGCCGATGACGCGCCCGTCGTCTAGCACTGGGAAGTCTTGCTGCGAACCCGCGAGCACATGGCGGGCGGCCTGGCCCAGCGTAGCCGTCTGGTGGAGCGGAACGAACTCGGTGACCATCGCGTGCGACACGGGCAGACCCGCGAGGGCCGAGCGGGCCTGCGCCGCGCCCATTTCACTGGAGGCACCCATCCAAACGAAGAGCGCAATGAAAAGGAGCATCGGGTTACCAAACAAGCCGGCGAACGCGAACAGGAACGCCATGCCCTGTCCGAGCCACGCCGCCGATGGGCAGGAAGGTGACAATCTGGCTGGCGAAGTTGGTCACGCCCACCGCGGCCATGCGCAGTTGGAGCGGTGCGTAGGCGGCCTGGTGTTGCAAGGCGTGCCCGGCCTCATGCGCCGCCACGCCGAGCGCGGCCAGCGACGTGCCGTGATAATTCGCCGACGACAGCACGAGCCGCTTGTGGCGCGGGTCGTAATAGAAAGGCCCGGCGAGTGGCCGGGCCGCCAGGGGGATGTTTGGTGGGAAAGGATCAAGGCTTCTCCAGCCAGAGTGCCGAGGGTGAGGAGCCGGATTTTCATCTTCGTAGTCTCTTGAGTTTCAGTCTCTGAACAGTTGGCTCAGTTTGTTTACGAACGATGCCCGGAGTCGGCGAAACGGAAGTCGTGCTTCTCCGGGGCCGTGAAATGGAATTGGGCGGGCGCCGCCGGTTTGTTGACGACAACACTTCCTCGCGGCTGCCCGGTGAACTCGCGGATGGTCTGAAGCAGCAACGGCAGGTCCAGCGGCTTCTCCATCAGCGCCCGTGCGCCCCCGGCCCGCGCCCAATCGCGTTGGTCGGGTTGTGCGGTTATGATGAGGACGGGGAGCTCGGGCTTGAGAAGGGCCAGATGGTCGAGCGTCTGCCATCCGTCCATGCCCGGCATGTTCAGGTCGAGCAGGAGCAGATCGAACTCTTCTTCCAGCGCGCGGTCGAGTGCCTGTCCGCCTTGCGCCACAAGGGTGATGTGGTAGCCCGCGTTGCGCAGCAACTTGCTCAACGACTCGCGAATCTGCGGTGAGTCGTCCGCCAGCAAAATGCGCTTCTTCTTCGTGGGTGCGGTCTGAGCTTCGGTCTCGGAAACGCTTCCCAAGGCATTCTCCAAACAGACTTGAGTGGCAGTGTTCATAGTTCGATTCGTTGTCATCAGCACCGTGTTTTACGGCGCACACTTCTCCTGTTAGCGGAGGGCGTGCCAGCCAGTCCCGCACGAACAGCCTCAAAGAAAATGGGGTTTTTCCCGCCATTCTTCCGGCGGGGCCAAATCAAAGCGGCCAGTCGCTGGCCAGCGGTGGCAGTCGGGCAGCCGCTCGTGCGACCAGCGGAGAGCGGGTTCTCTCACCCCACCGGCCTCATCGTCTTGGCACAATGCTTTCTATTCATCGTGCCAATTTACAGGTCGAACATCGCGCTGGAAATCAGCATGCTGTTGCTCGCGCCACTATGAGGAAATCAAACTATCTGACACTTTGGGAACTGGTGCTCCTGTTTGCGTCGATCCGGGTATTCTCGGGTAGGCCGTGCTGCCGCCCTTTCTGAACCGCGCCCGAGTCACCCACGTTATCCCGAGACCAATGGCAAACGAGACGATCAAGCACCTCAATCAGACCCCGGAATTGGCATTGGGCTTGGCTCCTGCTAATACTTGGCTTGCATGAAACAGACGAAGATCGTCAAAGAACTCTGCCACGCCTACGCGATGGAGTTGGAGACGGTGCAAAATTACATCGCCGCGTCCGTCAACCTGGACGGCGTGCGCTCGGATGTGATCAAAAAGGCGTTGTTGGCTGACGTTCCGACGGAGTTGATGCACGCGCAGCAACTCGCCGGTCGCATCAAGACCATCGGCGGGTTGGTGCCCGGCTCGCTCGACCTGCCCCGTAGCCAGAAGTCGCTCCAGCCGCGCAAAGACACGACCGATGTGGTGGCCGTCCTCAAGGAGTATGAGAAGCAATAGCGCTGCGGCGGCATGAACAGCAAGTTTGACCCGATGTATCGGACCGCTGGCTACCTGCTTGGGGCGCTCCTCGCCGTTGGTGCCATCATCTGGGCCGAGTCGGAGATCTGGTATTGCGTGAACTATCTCCGGCAACGAGCTGACACCGTCAGTTCCGACGGCTTTCATCTCTCCGACCAACTGGAGTCGCGGATGCGCGCGCTGAACGACGACGTGTTTCGGTATTCCCAGCAAGAATCGCCGGAACGCGGGGCCGTCATCGAAAAGGAATCCGAGGCCTTGCGTCAGTGGCTGGCGGACCACCGCGCCGCGCCAGTCGCGCCGCCCCAGCTTGAATTGCTGGCGAAGGCGGAGACTCTTTACGCGCGTTACGCCGCCCACGCCGGGCTGGTGCTGCAAACCAACCATGCGCAACTCGCGCTGGCCCCGTGGCGCGAGCAGAAGGAAAGAATTCTCGGCGAGATACTGGCGCTGACCGTCGAGTTGAATCGCGCCGAGAAGGCCGCTCTGTCCGGGTTCATGGACCAGACGCAGCGCAGCATGGACATGCTGTATCGGAAGCTCATCATCTCCTCGCTGGTGTTGCTCACGATGGGCGCGGTCTTGGGCTACCTGGCCTATCGCGGGGTCATTGTCCCCCTGCGCTCGCGATTGTGGCAGAGCCAGCGCGTCATCGAGCGACAGGAAAAGCTCAGTTCGCTCGGCGTGCTCGCTGCTGGTGTGGCGCATGAAATCCGCAATCCGCTTACGTCCATCAAGGCGCGGTTGTTCACGCAACAATCCTTGCTGGAAGAAAAGTCCGAGGCGCTCGAAGACAACGCCTTCATCACCGAGGAAATCTCGCGGCTGGAAAAAATCGTCGCGGACTTCCTGGCCTTTGCCCGGCCGTCCGAGCCTCAGATGATCGCGCTCAAGGCCACGCAGCCGTTCCGCGATCTGGAGGGTTTGTTCCGCCCGGCCTTGACCAAGGCGAACATCGAACTGAAAAAGGAATTTCTGGCCGACCCGCACATCCAGGCCGATCCGGCGCAGTTGAAGCAGGTGCTCATCAACCTCGTGCAGAACGCCGCCGAGAGCATGGGGCGCGACGGCACCATCACCTTGCGCACGCGCATCCAGAAGCGCCATCTCGCCACACATCCCGCCACGGTTGCCGTGATCGAAGTGGAGGACACCGGCCCCGGCATCCCGCCCGAAGTGCAGAAGCGGCTCTTCGATCCGTTCTTCACGACGAAAGCCAGCGGCACCGGTCTCGGCCTCAGCATCGCCGCGCGCATCCTTGAAAAGCACGGAGGAACCCTGGAGTATCAGACCGAACCGAATCGCGGGACGATTTTCCGCCTGGTCCTGCCCATTGCCGCAAGTGAAACATGAGTGAACCGAAACTGCTGCTGATTGAAGATGACCGCCGGTCCGCGCAATCGCTGGAGCGCGTGCTCAAGGCGAAGGGCTACGCCGTGTCGCTCGCCGGCCGTGGCGATGAGGGACTGGAGCGCGCCAAGAACGAAACCTTTGACGTGGTCGTGACCGACCTGCGGATGCCCGGCATGGGCGGACTTGAGCTCGTGCGCCTGCTCCACGCCGCCAAGCCCCGGCTGCCCATCGTGCTGATGACGGCCTTTGGCACCACCGAGACGGCGATTGAAGCGACCAAGCACGGCGCTTTCGAGTATTTGCTGAAGCCCTTCGAGATGCCGGAACTGATCGAAGTGGTGGGCCGCGCTGTGGCGAGCGCGCGACTCATGACCGAGCCGGTGGAAATGGGCGGAGACAAGATCGACGGCCAGGCCATCGTGGGTCGGAGCCGCCCGATGCAGATGGTCTATAAGGAAATCGGCCGCGTCGCCGGCACGGCGGCCACCGTGTTGATTCGTGGCGAAACCGGCACGGGCAAGGAACTCGTGGCCCGCGCCATTTACCAGCACAGCGAACGCGCGGCGAAGCCATTCATCGCGGTGAACTGCGCGGCCATTCCCGAAACTCTTCTGGAGAGCGAACTCTTCGGGCACGAACGCGGCGCATTCACGGGTGCAGACCAACGGCGCATCGGGCGCTTCGAGCAGGCGCACCAGGGCACGCTTTTCCTCGACGAAATCGGCGACATGAGCGCCTTCACCCAGGCGAAACTCCTGCGCGTGCTCCAGGACAAGGTCATTCAGCGCGTCGGTGGCAAGGAGAACATCCCGGTGGACGTGCGCATCATCGCCGCCACGCACCGCGATTTGGAAAAGGCCATCGCCGAGAAACAGTTTCGCGAAGACCTCTACTACCGGCTCAACTCGGTGGTCCTCCGCCTGCCACCGCTCCGCGAGCGCGTCGAGGACATCCCCGACCTGGCCGGCTATTTTTCCCGCAAGTTCAGCAAAGAGTTGAACCTTGCGGCGAGCGCTCTTCAGCCCGAGGCGCTGGCCTGGCTGGGCGAACAGCCGTGGCCCGGCAACGTGCGGGAACTCGAGAACATCATCCGCCAAGCGCTGCTGCTCAGCCGTGGCTACCCCATCGCGCGGCAGCAACTGGAAGCCGTCGCCGCCAAATCCGCCGAACCCGCGTCGGTGGCCGGCGGCGGCGCTTCGATTGAAGCCTTGATCGATCAATGGCTCAAAGAAGCCAAGGAAGGCGCGAGCATCGACGTTCACGCCAAGGCGTTCGAGGCGATGGAACGGGTTTTGTTCCGCCACGCCATCGAATTAGCGCAAGGCAACCAAGCCAAAGCCTCGCGCTGGCTGAACGTCTCTCGCCAAACGATGCGCGAGAAACTCCGCGCCTTCGGCCTCAAGGAGGAGGCGCCCGAAGAGGGCAGGGATTAGCCGCCCCGGCTACCTCCCCAGGATGTTACTTCCTAATATTGATCTTTCTTTTTTGTCGTGTTGAGCGTTTGGGACTGTTTGAGAGTTCAAACAGGTTTCGGCAGCTAGACGGATGCCAGCGTGCAAAGCACGAGTGAAAGAGCGATGGCCAACGCGTTGAAGGCGCGCCTTTCACCGGCGGAAATCACGAGTTGAGGTCGAAGAATTGTTCTTCCATCTTCAAACCGAGCAAGGGAAGAAACCCTACCGCAATTCGTTCGACGCTGACCATCGGTCAACCAACTCTGACCAGCGGATGGCCACAGGGTGATCCACGCAACGAGTCCTCCGGGCGAATTCCCCTGATAATCCGCGCCGGCACGGTCTTCACCATCGTGGCATCGCGGCAGCTAAGGAGAGCGGCGTAGTGAATAAGCAGTCGAAACCAACAAACCGCAACGACGATAGAATGCAAAATATGAAATTCATCCTCAACCACCGCTGGCTGCGGCCTGACGAAAATCTCTCGGCCCAGGTGGAACAGAAAATTTCCAAGCTGACCGGACTCGTCCGCATCGAGGCGGCGGAAGTCACGCTGGAGAAAAACGCGGCCAGCAGTCCGCCCTTCTCGGCCAAGGTGCATCTGGTGATTCCCGGCCCGGACCTTTACGCGGAAGAGAAGGACCACACGCCCGAGGCGACCATTCACAAGGTG
>CAMDJH010000309.1 GCA_945900455.1 Akkermansia muciniphila | reverse complement strand
GATCCGATCCTCGGGCGCTGGAAACAGAATCACGTTGCCCTTGCCTTGGTGATTTCGCTCCGCGTGGACATGATTCACGTGGTTTTCAAGGCAGTGGGGCATTGAGAATCCGGTTCTCCGTCACCAGATACTCGTTGCGCAGGAGGAGTTCCTGATCAACCGACTTGGAGAGGGTCGCCAGCATTCGTTTCCAATTCATCGACGAGACTTAACCGAGCCAACGGCCTGGGAGCAATCTTCTGATCGCCCTGCAAATCGTTGAATATTGGTAGGTTCGAGTTTTTTGACCTTACGGGAGCTAGACTGACATTGGCCTCATGCCACTCAATCCCTCGGCTGTGCCTACTCTTACACGGATGAGGTTAAACCTGTCACTTGCTAACCTTCTCTTTCCCGCGGCGAGATGATCTGCTTCAGCGTGTGAGCGACGTGACGCGCATCTTGAACTCAATCGGCGACGGGGATTCCAAGGCTGCCGACGAATTGCTTTCGCTCGTTTACGAGGAGTTACGGAAGCTGGCCACTTCGTGGATGGCGCGGGAGCAACCGGGGCAAACCCTGCAACCGACCGCCTTGGTGCACGAAGCTTGGCTCCGCTTGGTCGGCGATTCCGCGCCGAAGTTCAAAGGGCGCGACCATTTCTTCGCGGCGGCCGCCGAGGCCATGCGCCGCATCCTTATCGATCGGGCGCGGCAGAAATTGTCGCTCAAGCGCGGTGCCCGAGCCGAGTGGGTGAACCTGGATGAACTCGAAGTGGCCATGGCCGCCGACGATGACACGTTGCTCGCGGTGGATGAAGCCATGGCGAAACTGGGGAAAGAAGACCCGGATTCGGCGGAGTTCATCAAGCTGCGGTTTTTCCTCGGACTGACAAATGACGAGGCCGCACAAGCGCTGGGAATCCCCGAGCGCACGGCGCGTCGGCATTGGAGCTTCGCGCGGGCGTGGTTGCATCGCGAACTGCGCCGACAAACCGACGGATGAATGCGCGCACGTCATGGCGAAGCCTGTTGGGCGCCGTTCGCGAGTGGCGTCCGGGCAGTCGCACCAGCGTCTTGGAGTGCGGCAGTCCTCGACCGTATTTCAACGGAAACGTAACCCGGCACAAGATTGATTCGCGAGTTGTCCGTCCAATGCAACGCAGCCAAAGCGCCAGAGGACTTCCGCAGGCCAAGATGCTGGCGCGCGTTTCCATGCCCCCACTGGCGGCAAAACTTTTCTGGCCAACTTTCGTTCCCGTTTCCGCATGAATAGTTATGGCTGACGCCAAAAAATCATTGCGCGCGATCTTCGATGAAGTGTCGGAGATGGCACCAGGCGATGCGCGGCAGGCCTCTCTTCGCGAGGCTTGCGGCGGCGACGCGGCCTTGCGCGCGAATGTCGAGGAACTCTTGCAATCCGAGGAATCGGCTGGCGGTTTTCTCGCGAACCCGAAACGTGCTGCATCCGAGGCCTCAACCCAGGTCCCCGAGCGGGAGGGCGACTGCATCGGCCGTTACAAGTTGCTCCAGAAAATCGGCGAGGGCGGTTGTGGCATTGTCTATATGGCCGAGCAGACTGCGCCGGTGCGGCGGCGCGTTGCGCTCAAGGTCATCAAACTCGGCATGGACACTCGCTCGGTCGTCGCGCGGTTCGAAGCGGAGAGGCAGGCGCTGGCGTTGATGAATCACCCGAGCATCGCCCAGGTGCTCGAAGCCGGAGCGACCGAGGCGGGCCGCCCCTACTTCGTGATGGAGTTGGTGCGCGGCATCAAGGTCACGGAGTTCTGCGAGCAGCACCAGCTTTCCACCCCCGCGCGACTGCGGTTGTTTATCCAGATCTGCCAGGCGGTACAGCACGCCCATCAAAAGGGCATCATCCATCGCGACCTCAAGCCCTCGAACATCCTCGTTACCTCCGACGACGGCGTGCCCCTGCCGAAGGTCATTGACTTCGGCATCGCCAAAGCCACGGCAGACATCCAACTGACGGACAAAACCCTCTTCACGCGGTTCGACATGTTCATCGGCACGCCGGCCTATATGAGTCCGGAGCAGGCGGAGTTCAACGCGCACGATGTGGATACGCGCACAGACATTTATTCCCTCGGGGTGTTGCTTTATGAATTGCTCACAGGCCATCCGCCGTTCGATTCGGACACATGGCATAGACTTGGCATCGATGCGATCCGCAAGAAGATCCGTGAGACGGAGCCAGCCCGGCCGAGCACACGACTGACGCAAAAACTCGCAGCCGCCGGGGTAACGAGGCGGACGACTGGAAGCTCCGCAGAATCCGCCTCTTCAGGCCGGCGGCGACAGGAGTTGATCAACCAACTCCGCGGCGATCTCGACTGGATCGTCCTCAAAGCACTGGAGAAGGACCGCACCCGCCGCTACCAAACCGCCAATGCTTTTGCGGCGGACCTTCAGCGCCACCTGAATCACGAACCGGTGCTCGCCCGGCCACCCAGCCCGCTCTACTTGTTCCGAAAGACCGTGCAACGGCACCGCCCGACCTTCGCGGTGGCTGCCGCAGTCGTGGCATTGCTGATCGCGGGGATCGTCTTCAGCGTTCGCGATGCCGCGCGCACGCGCCAGGCGGAAAAGGTGCAGCGGGGCCTGCGCGAAAAGGCCGAGCAGGCGAAGGCCGACGCCGACGCCGCCAATCTGCGCCTCCGGCATAGCCTCTTCATCCGCGAATGGCACGATGCCGAACATCTCCTCGAACGAGACAAGACCGCGCCATCCATCGCCTGGTTCGCGCGCGCGGCGCGCGAGCATCCGGACGATATCACTGCGCAAACCCGGCTGCTTTCGATACTCACCGACAGAAACTTCGCCCTGCCACTGGGCCGCCCGGTTTTGCACGGCGCGCCCGTGATGGGCGCCAGCCTTACCGCTGACGGGCGCCATCTGGTCACCGTGACCAAAGACGCGCGGGTTCGTATCTGGACGGTCGATTCCGACGCGGAACCGGTTACGCTGCCCGGAAAGTTTTCCGGACCTTTCGTCACCGTTGTGTCGGGCGATCGCCTGCTGGCACATGATTCGACCTCGGTTTCCCTGTGGGATTTGCACGGAGCGCTCGTGAAGTCTGTCGCGGTGGCGAGCGACTTCGTCCGCCCCATGCGCCGCAGCATGACGCCCGGCCAAAGGTTCGTTGCCCTGCACACCGCCGAAGGGCTGCAGGCCTGGGACGCCGTCGAGTTGCAACCCATCGGGCGGCCCATTCTCGATTATTCCCCCCGAGACTTGTTCTCGGCCATCAGTCCGAATGGCCGCTTTGTTTTTGGCCTTACGGATCAGCAGGCTCATTGCGCCTGGGAAGTTTCCACTGGACGACGGCTCTGGAAAATCGACATGGCCCAACCGGCGGCCGGGGTGGCGACGTTCGCAGGCATCGCTGTCCATCCCAACGGTCGGAGTCTGGTCGTGAACCGCTGGGTGGGTGCGATCGGCGGCGCGTTGGGCGAGCTCTCCGTGTGGCCGCTCACCGCAGGAACCGGCGCGGACGCCCTGCAATGTGCGGCGCTTCCATCCACCGTGCTGCCGACGCAGGCGCAAATCTCGGCCCTGGCTTTCGCGCCCGCGGGGGACATTCTGTTTACCGGAGACCTCGAAGGGAACATCGGCTCCGTGGCGCTCGCCACCGGGGAGTACGCTCCGCTCAACGCCGAACACAACGGCCGCATTCACTCGCTCTCCCCTTCCGGCGACGGCCACCGCCTGGCCACCGCCTCGGCGGATGGCACGACGCGCCTCTGGGATGTGCGGATGAAATCACCTACACCGCGCTTCCATACCAATGCGGCCTCGGTCTGGGACGCGAAGTTCAGTTCTGACTCGCGCTGGTTTGCCATGAGTGGCGACGCGGTGGAGATTCGGGAGACCGTCACGGGAGCGTTGCGGCACCGGCTGCCGCTTCGAGGCCTGGTCACGCATGTGGATATCTCGCCCGACGGTCGTCGCGTGGCGGCGTGTGATGAAACCGGGGCCTTCCGCGTGTGGGACGCGTTGACCGGGACACCGCTCTTCGAGACAGGACAAGGTTCCCCGAGTCATCACGTCGAGTTCTCTCCGGATGGGCGGTGGTTCGTCCTGGCCAAAGCCTTCCAGACGACCGCCGTGCATGAAACGGAAACGGGACATCGGGTCGGACCGACCCTTACGAACCGTTCCACATCGGTCAGCGCCCATTTCAGCCGGGATGGCCGCCGACTCGTCGTCGCGGAGGAGTCGGGTGGAGTGGAATTCTGGTCGCTCCCGGAAGGCCGCCTCCTGGATCGTTCCCAGCGGCACCAGGATGTCATCTGGACCACCCGCTTTAGCCCGGATTACCGGCGGTTGCTCACCGCGTCGCGCGATCGGACCGCTGTGCTGTGGGACGTAGAGACGGGCCGTTTGGTGCGCGAGTTCCGGCATGACCACCAGGTCTATAACGCCGCGTTCAGCCCCGATGGCCGGCGCATCCTGACTGGCGATTCCAGTCGGCGCGCCTTCATTTGGGACGCGGAAACCGGTCAGCGCCTGTTCGAGTTGATGCCGCATCCGGGTGGCGTGTGGTATGGTGAATTCAGCGCCGACGGGCGGGTGCTACTGACCGGCGATGACGCGGGCAACGCGCGCGTGTGGGAAGCCGCCAGCGGATTGCCCCTGAGCGGATGGGTGCGCAATGGCGACAGCCTCAAGCGTGCGCACCTGAGCCCGGACGGGCGATGGGCCTTAAGCGCCGCGAAAAATGGCACCGTGCGCGTCTGGCCCGTGCTGCTCGCGCCCTCGCCGGCGCCAGCCTGGCTGCCGGAACTGGCCGAAGCCGTGGCGGGCCATCAGCTGCGGCAGGACGGCACGATCGAGCCGGTGGCGAGCGATCGTTTGGCGGCGCTAAACGCGTCGCTCGCCGCGAGTACGGGAGATGATTTCTACGCCCGCTGGGTGCGCTGGTTTTTCGTCGATCGGATGAAGGACAAAGCGGCCGCTTTCGTTCCGTGACGGTGCGGGAATAGCAAACGCGATAGGTGAGTTCGCACTACTCCGTCGTTTCCTTCGTTCCCCTCTGTTAAACGGCTTCTTTCCCGTCGGGGAAAAATTCCCAAACTTTTTTGGCCAGGTTTGTCCGCCGTTTCCGCATTGGTCTTTAGACAGCGATATTTTGAAGCTTCATCGTAATTTTATCCGACAGGTTCTGGTTCTGGGCTTCCTGCTGGCCTTCCTGCTGGCATACGCAGCTTCCGCCCAGAGTTCCGGCGCCGCAGTCCAAGGCTCCTTCGCTTACCAGGGACGACTGCTGGACGACAACAAGACGCCGAGGGATGGTGACCAGTACGACATCCTTTTCACCCTTTTTAGCGCGGAGGTGAACGGCACGGTGCTGGGTACGGCTCTCACGGTGGACAAAGTGCCTGTCTATAGTGGTGTCTTTGTGGTGAACCTGGATTTCGGTCCCGGCGTATTCAACGGCACGACGCGCTGGCTGCAGAGGGCGGTGCGCAAACAAGGTTCGAAAGCGGCCCGCCAGATACTGTCCCCGCGCCAGCCCCTGACCTACACGCCGCAGGCGCTGTATGCACTGACGGTGGCCGACGGAGCGGTGACCGCCACCAAGGTCAGCGGGGTGCTGGATCCCGCGAACATCCCGAACTTGGACGCCACCAAGATCACCACGGGCGTCTTGGACCCGGCGCGCGTGCCGAGCCTCGATGCCACCAAGATTGCCACGGGCACGCTCGCGCTCGCGCGCATCCCGAACCTCGATGCGGCCCGAATTCCCGCCTTGGACACGGCCAAGATTACCACCGGCGTGTTGGACCCGACGCGCGTACCGAGCCTCGATGCCACCAAGATTGCAACAGGCACGCTCGCGCTCGCGCGCATCCCGAACCTCGATGCGGCCCGAATTCCCGCCTTGGACACGGCCAAGATTACGACGGGCACGCTGGCGGATGACCGACTCAGCAGCGGCATCGCCCGCGCGACCGACGTGGCAGCACTATCGGCCCAGATCGCCGCCCTCAATGCCAACCTGGCGGCCCTGATCGCTGGGAACGGATCACCGGCGCTGGCCGACGTGACGTATGTGTCGGCGGACCCGGCGGACGCTGGTTTGCTGGCGCGGGGTCTGCGAATGGTTGTGCGCGTGCCGGCGCCCGCTTGGGTCAATGGGAGTACGGCCAATGCTCCGTCCGCGCGCTCCGGGCATTCGGGCGTGTGGACCGGACAGGAATGGATACTGTGGGGCGGGACTTTGGGCCGCGATGGCAATGGCGTCGACCTCTATGCTAGCACGGGTGGCCGTTACCAGCCTGATGCGGACACTTGGACACCGGTTTCCACCGTCAGTGCCCCCGCTGCCCGCAGCCGGCATGCCGCCGTCTGGTCGGGTTCCGAGATGATCGTTTGGGGCGGGTACGGCGGCACTGA
The DNA here is from genome assembly GCA_945900455.1 of Akkermansia muciniphila. Classification (GTDB taxonomy): domain Bacteria; phylum Verrucomicrobiota; class Verrucomicrobiia; order Limisphaerales; family UBA9464; genus SIBK01. The sequence continues at coordinate 233 of CAMDJH010000309.1, read as the reverse complement.
TTATCTGGCGGACGGCGGTCGTTTCTCCGTGAGAAACAACCGGTGGAACGGATTGTCGCCGTCGCCCCTAACGGCGCGCGATGGGCTTGGGGCCGTTTGGACGGGAGATCGGATGCTGGTCTGGGGCGGCAACAACCGCGCGGGTCGGCGGGCGGACGGAGCGCTCTACAATCCGGCCGACAATACGTGGACCCTGCTACCCACCGCCGGCGCCCCAGCCGGTCGGGCGAACG
>CAMDJH010000308.1 GCA_945900455.1 Akkermansia muciniphila | reverse complement strand
TATACCGGTTGGGGCACTTTCGACACGCATGCGGTGATCAGCAATCTACGGTGGGGTCCCGACGGTTGGGTCTACGGTTCCGTGGGATACACGCGGGGCAATGTGACCTCACCGAAGACTGGCAAGGCATTCGGCGAAATCGCGGCGGGCATTTATCGGTTTCGACCGGACGGATCGGCGTTGGAACAGATGGCGGCGGGCAGTTGCAACACGTGGGGCTGCGAGATCACGCCGGATGGTGAGATTGTCTATTCCACCGCGACGTGCGGCGAGCCGATCTGCCATGTAGTCATTCCGGAGACGATACTGGCCCGCGGGAGCATCCCGGGAATGAAGGCGTATTTAAATGTCATTGAAGAGAACAAGATCTATCCGCCGTTCCAGGAGAAACGGCAGCCGTACGTGCAGATTGATTGGGTGAACGCGTGGACCGCCGCGGCGGGTGCGTGCGTTTATGACGGCGGTGCGTGGCCGGCGAAATGGGCCCCGGACGACCGGCTTTCCTTCTTCATGAGTGAGGCGACCATGCATCTGTTTCATCATCAATTTCTGGATCCGAAAGGCCCGACGTATCAGGGGCGCAAGGAGGACGGAAGGAAGGAAACCGAATTTTTCACCAGCAATGATTATTGGTTTCGCCCGATCCATTCGCGAGTGGGTCCCGATGGGGCCATGTACGTTGTCGATTTTTACAACCAGATCGGGGTACATAACGACACGCGTGGACCTGCCCACGGGGCTCGGAATGCAGCCGCCCGCCCGGACCGCGATCACCACTTCACACGCATTTACCGAATTCAGCACAAGGAGGCCCACGCCTTGCCTGCATTCAAGTTGGACAAGGGCACTCCCACCCAGTTGCTGGAAATGTTGCGCCATCCCAACGGTTGGGTTCGCACGACGGCCAACCGGCTGCTGACGGAAAATCCGAACGGCTTGAACGATCTTCAACCTCAGTTGGGACGACTCATCGCCGATCGCGAGGCGTCTCCGTTTGCTCGGGTGCAGGGCCTTTGGCTGTACGCCTCCCTGGCCCGCACTCACACGGTGGGATGGAGCGAAGAGATTATGCGCGCCGTATTCTCCGACCGGAGCGCGGCGGTTCGGAAAAATGCGGTGCGCGTTGCCGCAGCGCTGGCGGAGCAGCCGGGCGTCAAGTACCGGGTGCAGGCAGGAAATCCAATCGAAGCCGTGACGCGGGCCTTGGTGGATCGCCTGAGAGATGCGGACGATCGCGTGCGGATCCAGGCGTTGATGGCAGCCGGATCGATGCCGCCCTCGCCGGCACTCGTGGCGGCGGTGGTGCAAAGTTGGCCCACGCTCAAAGACAAATGGTTGCAATCCGCGGCGGTCGGGGCTTCCGCAGCGGCACCGCTGGCCTATCTGGAGGCGGCGTTTCACCACCAAAATCCCGCGGAAGTTCTCACCTTTGTTCCCCACCTCGCACGCATCGCGGCGAACAAGGGCGACGCACGGCTCGCAGCGGACGTTGTCCGAATGATCGCTCGGCAGCCGGCATCGACCGATTCGCTGAAGGCAGGGGTCTTGGAATCCCTGAATGCGGGCTTGCCGGCGGATCGCCGTCCGGAAGTGGACGACACGTTGCTCGGCGCTTTGAAATCGCTGCTCGCATCGGACGGCACGGCGGCATCGGTTCTCCCCTTCATCCCCCGATGGAATGTGAGCACCCGTCTGGCAATTGAAACGAAGCCCGCGGTGGCTAAAGCCACGGCGGCGTTAGCCAACACGGAGCTCGCCGATGGCATCCGGGGTCAGGTCGCGGCCAACCTTGTCGGGGTTCGCTCCCTGGACGCGAGCATCCTCCCAGCAGTGGCGGCGGTTTTGGGAGCCCCACAGTCGAGTTCCGAACTGCAACGACGTATTGTGGACGCATTGGGTGCGACTCCGGAAGGGGGTTTGGCACTGGTGGATGCGTTCCCCCGTCTGAGCAATAACCTCATCGAACCGGCCTTCGGTCACATCTTAAAACGGGATCTGTCATCGAGCCGCTTCCTCGACCGATTAGCGGACAGGAGCATCAATATCCGGACGCTCGGGCCCGCTCGCGTTCACCGCATTCGGACGCACGGCGACCCGGCAATCGCCCGGCGCGCCAATGAAGTGATCGATTCGCTAGCCGGTCCGGAGCAAAAGGAAAAGGACAGTCTGATCGCGCGCTTGCGGCCCGAAGTTACGAAGCCGGGCAACATCGAAAACGGCAAGAAGATATATACGGCCAACTGCGCAGCGTGCCACATCTTCAAGAACGAGGGTCGCAACCTCGCCCCGGCGCTGACCGGGATGGGAGCGCACGGCGCGGCGGATTTGCTGGTGCACATCATCGACCCTAACCGGCTGGTTGAGCCGAACTTCGTGAGCGTCCTGATTGAAACCCGGGCCGGTGACACCTTCGACGGGATCATCGAGCGGGAGAATGCCAGCGAAGTGGTGCTGCGCGACGCGACGACCGATCACACAATCCGGACGGCGGACATCAAGAGCCGCAACTCCACGGGTCGTGGGTTGATGCCCGAGGGCTTCGAGCAGCTCGGTGCCGAGAACTTGCGAGATCTGCTTGCCTATATCTGTGCGGATGAAATGCGATTTCGCATTCTTGATCTGGGAGGTGCATTCACCGCAAACAACAGCCGTGGCCTCTATAATTCGCCGGAGAACGCGGACGAGACCGTGCGATTCCGCCGGTATGGCCTGTGGCGCGCAGAAGAGGTGCCCTTCGATGTGGTGAGTCCCGAAAAGAGGGTGGCCAATGTGGTGGTCCTACGAGGCGGCGCAGCCGATTCATGGTCCCGAAAGACGTTACCGAAGCGAGTGGAGGTCAAGGTGGGCGTCGCCGCAGCCCGGCTTCATTTCCTGGGCGGCGTGGCGGGTTGGGGCTATCCCGCGGTGAGCGACAAGGATCTCGATGTGATGAAAGTCACCCTCCAGTTCACGGACGGATCCAAGCAAGAAATGGTATTCAAGAACGGGGTGGAGATTGCCGACTACAATGGACGGCACGACGTGCCGGGTTCGAAAAACCTCAATTGGACAACTGGACGCGGGCAGATCCGTTGGTTCAGCCGAACCGTCAACCCGGGAACCGTCATCGAGAAACTCGTGCTGGAGAGTAATGACAACTCGGTGGCGCCGACCTTGTTCGGCATAACGGCAGAATTGGCGGCAGGGGGTGCGGTGAGTGGTGCCGGGGGCGGTGAAGGGGCGAAGGGGGTGGTGAATCCCGCGGCCGTGATCTTCCCTGCTGGCAAGGGTCCGCGGATCCTGGTCGTGGGCGGTGGATCCTCCCACGACTTCGAGCGGTGGTTCAACATCGCTGAGGTAGGCACCCTGAATGCGGCGGGTTATCGTGCGGCGTATTCCGAACCTAGCCCCGGCCTCGCTGGAGTGATTCGATCCGCCGACATCCTGTACCTCAGCAACAATAAAGCGTTTGCCGACACCGAAAGTCGCGACGCCGTATTTGCCCACGCCAACGCCGGCAAGGGTCTCCTGCTGGTGCATCCCGCGCTTTGGCACAATTGGGACAAGGAGTGGCCGGAATACAACCGGGTGCTCTGCGGTGGGGGATCGCGTGGGCACGACCGATACGGTGAATTTGAAGTGACCGTCACCGACGCCGCCCATCCGCTGATGCAGGGGGTGGCGGCCCGGTTCACCCTCAGCGACGAGCTGTACTACTTCGAACCCGACTCGCAGGGTACCCCCATTCGGGTACTGGCAACGGCGCATTCGAAAATCAAAGACCGAACGTTTCCGATTGTCTTCGTCGTGCAGCACCCGAAAGCCCGGATCGTGGGTCTGACACTCGGGCATGACGGGCAATCGCACAGCCACCCGGCGTACCGTCAGATCCTGCTGAATGCAACCCGTTGGGCGGCTGGGGAATAGTGAGTGAAGGGGGGGACTGCGTGGGATGCCGCCGGCTTGGGTTGAACGGCAAGCGCTGTTTTGCCGTCTATGGCACCGGATCCCTTGCGGGTATTTTGACATCGGGGCAGGAAGATGTCACAAACAGGCAGAGCATGTTACAACGCGAGCGTCAATTGCAGGCCAAGATCAGCAAATTGGCTGACGCCCTCCTTTTTGGGCTGGCCTTCTGGCTGACTCACAAGGTCCGAAGCATTGCGGCGTTTGATCCCACCAATCAGATTCAGGAGTTCAGCTACTATGCATGGCTCTTGCCGGTGATTTTTATCCTGACCCCCCCCCTCCTCGAGGCGCATGGATTCTATCAACGCCCCGTGCTCGGCTCCCGAAGTCAGCTCATCTGGGCTCTTTTTAAGGCCGCCACCTGGCTGACACTCGTCGTTGTCACGCTCCTGACGCTCGTGAAGCAGGAAGGCGCTCGCGGTGTCGTGTTCCCATTCGCCGCAGTCGCCGTTCTCCTGGTCTTCCTCAAGGAGGAATTGTTGCGAAACTGGAGTTGGTCCCAACTGGGTGGAACCCAGCTCCGCCGCGTGATCCTGGTGGGGTCCCGGACCGAGACCCTCCGGCTGGCCGCGGAATTAAAGACCGTCGCGATCGGCCAGGTCGAAGTCGCCTCCCACCTGGACTTGAACAATACATCCGTCGGCGAACTGGCGGAACAACTGCATACCCATTCGGCAAACGCGGTCATCATCAGTCCCCGCGAGACGTTGTTCGGTGAAATCGAAAAGGCGATCCGCACGTGTGAAGTGGAGGGAGTCGAGGTTTGGTTGCGGGCCGATTTTTTCCAAACGCAGATTTCGCAAACGCAGGTGGATGAACTTTACGGGCATCCGATGCTCGTTTTTCGGACCGGGCCGGACGCTTCCTGGCAGGCGATTGCAAAAACGATACTGGATTTTGTCGGCGCCTTGCTGCTGCTCATTCTCCTTTCCCCGTTGATGCTGCTCATCCCCATCCTGATCAAGCTTACCTCCAAGGGGCCCATCTTTTTTAAGCAACAGCGGGCCGGCCTCAATGGCGCACCGTTCACCATGCTGAAGTTTCGCTCGATGGTAACCAATGCCGAACAGTTGAAACAGGAATTGGCGGCCCTCAATGAAATGTCTGGCCCCGTCTTCAAAATCACCAATGACCCGCGCGTGAGCGGCCTCGGCCGGACGCTCCGCAAATGGAGCCTCGACGAACTCCCTCAGTTGATCAACGTGCTGCGGGGAGAAATGAGCCTCGTTGGACCGCGCCCGTTGCCGGTGGACGAGGTAAAGCGCTTCGACGACCTCGCTCACCGCCGTCGCCTCAGCGTAAAACCCGGCCTCACCTGTCTGTGGCAGGTCAGCGGAAGAAACAACGTGAACGATTTCCGTGAATGGGTCCGGCTGGATCTGGAATATATCGACAACTGGTCCATCTGGCTCGATTTGAAAATCCTGTGGCGGACCATTCCTGCCGTCTTCACGGCCGCTGGAGCTCGATGAATCCATGACGCCTCGCCCCCTCGCCCGCCCTCGCCCTCGCCCTCGCGCTGCACGACCCAACCCGCATTCTGTCGTCACGGGCGGTGCCGGATTCCTCGGATCGCACTTGGTCGACCTGTTGCTGTCGCGCGGACATCACGTGACGGTCATCGATAATCTGATCACCGGTTCCACCGATAACATCGCCCACCTTGCCGGCCGTGCAGACTTCCGCTTCATCAAGCAGGATGTCACCGAGTATCTCTACCTGAGCGGTGCCGTGGACTACATCTGGCACTTTGCCTCGCCGGCGAGCCCGATCGACTATCTGGAGCTTCCCATTCAAACCCTAAAGGTCGGCTCCCTCGGCACCCACAAGGCCCTTGGCTTGGCCATGGAAAAAGGTGCCCGGTTCCTGTTAGCATCCACTTCGGAAATCTATGGAGATCCCCTCGTGCATCCCCAGCCGGAATCGTATTGGGGCAACGTCAACACCATCGGCCCGCGCGGCTGCTACGATGAGTCCAAACGCTTCGCCGAGTCCCTGACGATGGCCTACCAACGGCAGCATGGAATCCCCACCCGCATCGTTCGCATCTTTAATACCTACGGACCCCGGATGCGCGTCCAGGACGGGCGCGTGGTCCCGGCGTTCATCAGCCAGGCGCTCCGGGGTGCACCGATGACCCTCTTCGGAGACGGTTCCCAGACCCGCAGCTTCTGTTACGTCAGCGATCTGATTGAGGGAATTTTCCGCTTGATGATGCTGGACGGAAACGATGCCCATTTGCCGGTGAATTTGGGTAATCCTCAAGAGCTCACGATGACTCAGTTCGCCGAGGCAATTCGGACCGCCACGGGGTCGCGATCCAAGCAGGTGTTTCGCCCCCTCCCGGAGGATGACCCGAAGCAGCGCCGACCCGACATTTCCCGCGCGCGCACTCGGCTCAAGTGGGAACCGCGAGTGACCCTCACAGAAGGATTGAAATCGACCATCGCCTATTTCCGGGAGTTCACGACATCCAAGAAATGAGATGATGCGGTGAAAAGACCTAGAGCCAAGTGACATTCTAGAAACTGTGCGGATTCGATCCGGGTGCATCTCACGGAAAGGGTGGTTTTCTCGAGTGACAGTAAGATGAGATAAAAAATGCGCTGAGATTGCGAAGAGATTGTGGTCAGCCAGAAGGCTGGACGGAGAACTGCGCGTGTGGGAATAACTGCTGCCAGTAGCCGTTTCG
>CAMDJH010000307.1 GCA_945900455.1 Akkermansia muciniphila | reverse complement strand
GGTAGTTGATGACCGCTATGATCAGGGAGAGCACTAGCAAGGTCAGCGAGGGTAGCATCCTGAACACGGGATTCTTCACCCGCAGATGCATGGCAAAAGCGCAGCCCATCAACCCGGCAATACCGAGGCTACCTAGGACAGCCAAGGATGCGCGTTGAATCCCTAGCAGCAATAGCAGCGAGAAAGTCAGTTTAAGAATACCCACGCAATCGCGCAGCCAGTCCGGCAGGCCATATTGTTTGAACTCCTGGATGATGTTGTCGTAGCGCACCACCCACACAAAGAAAATCGAAGTGGCGACCAGCCCTTGCAGAATAATGGTCAAGTCATGCATGACCGGAGTCTACGTCGGTTCGCTTCCGGCGTCATTAGTTTCTAAATCACAGCCGTATTTGGACCGCAAGAGGCGGCGCGGCATTGCGTCGCTTGTTGCCGAATGGCTTTCCGTTTCGGCGCGTCCAAACGCGCGAGATTTTTCAACTGCATCGTCATGCGCTGATTCCGGGCGAGGAACTTCTCGTGGCGGAGCAGGAAATCCCAGTAGAGCGTCGTGAAGGGGCAGGCATCGTTACCCGTGGATTTCCCGGGATCAAAACGGCAGCCCGCGCAGTAGTTGCTCATGCGCTGGATATATTTCCCGGAAGCGACGTAAGGCTTGCTGGCCATCACGCCGCCATCGCCGTGTTGGGACATGCCGAGCGTGTTCGGCAATTCCACCCACTCGACCGCGTCCACATACATGGCGAGATACCACTCGTGAACCGCTTGCGGTTTGACCCCGAGCAGCAGAGAGAAAAGTCCCGTGACCATGAGCCGTTGGATGTGGTGCGCATATCCCAACTCCAGCGTCTGCCGGATGACCACCCGCAGGCAGTTCATGTCCGTGTCGCCGGTCCAGTAAAAATCCGGCAGCGGGGCGGCGGCGTTCAGCGCATTCAATTCCCGGTAGCCCGGCATGAAGTGCCAGTAGATCCCGCGCACGTATTCGCGCCAGCCGAGAATCTGGCGGATGAATCCCTCGACACTCGTCAGCGGCGCAAGGCCTTTTCGATGGGCCTCCTCGGCGGCGGCGATGACTTCGCGCGGATCGAGCAATTTCAAATTCATGGCCGCACTCAACCGCGAGTGAAACAGATACGGTTGCGAGAACCGACCGTCATCTGAACTCCACATGGCGTCCTCATACTTCCCGAAGTCCGGCAGGCGATGCTTGATGAAATCCCGCAGGGCCGCTTGCGCCTGCCCTGGCGTCACCGGCCAGTCGAAGTGCGCCAGGCTGCCGGGATGCTTGGTGAAGCGTTTCGCCACGAGACCCAACACTTCGCGGGTCATTGCGTCGGGCGGAAAGCTAATCGGCTGCGGCACCTCGCCCGGACCGCTCTTGCCGAAACTTTCACGATTGTCCGCGTCAAAGTTCCATACCCCGCCCACCGGCTGGTCAGCGTCCATGAGCACGCCGGTCTTGCGGCGCATCTCCCGGTAGAAGAATTCCATGCGGAGCTGCTTGCGCTCCTTGGCGTGGACCGCGAAATCCTCGGGCGACGACAGGAAATGCCGGTCGGAACGGACCTCGAGTTCCACGCCCAACCCTTGAGCCGTGGCCTTGAGCATCTGGTCCACCCGCCATTCGCCCGGCTGGACCACGATGAGCCGTTGCGGACACAGGCGGCTGACGGTCGCAGTCAGTTCTTTGGCGAGCGAGCCGGCGTTGGGAGTATCGTCCAGCGCACGGTAATGCACGATGAAACCACGCAAGCGCAACGACTCGCTAAAGTGGCGCATGGCCGAAAGAAAAAGCGCGATGCGCGCCCGGTGGGACCCGACGTGCGTGCACTCTTCCTCCGCCTCCGCCATCCAGACCGCGTCAAGGGACAGATCGAATCCGTCGAACGCGGCCGAGTCGTTGTTCAACTGGTCGCCGAGAACAATGACCAAATCCCGCGGCAGCACTTTGGGATGAAACTTCACGGGTGCTACCGTGTCGAAATCACGGATTGGTGGCCATGCGCGATTGCAGGGAACTCAGCCCGCCGTCCACCGCGAGCACCTGGCCCGTAACCCAACTATTTTCAGGCGATAGGAACCAACGGATGGCACTGGCGACTTCGTCGGGTTCGCCGATGCGGCCCAGTGGATGGAGCGCGGCAGAGGCTTTGAGGGTCAGCTCATTTTGGGTCAGCGCAGCGGTGAGCGGCGTGCGCGTCAGACCGGGCGCAACACAATTGACCCTGATGTTGTAGCGCGCGTAGGTGGCCGCCGCAGAAAGGGCGAGGCCAGCAACTCCGGCCTTGGCGGCGGCGATGGCCTCGTGGTTAACCATGCCGCGTTGGGCAACGGCGGAAGACAAAAACACAATCGAGCCGCCGCCGGTCTTCATCATCCGCGCAGTCGCGGACCGCAAAATGTGGAAGGCAGTAGTCAAGTTGGCCCCCAGCACCGCCGCCCACTCGGCGTCCGTCGTCAAATGCGCGGGCTTAAGCAAAAGCGATCCGGTGCAATTTACGACGCCATCCACGCGGCCATGTTTTTCGTTGACGTCAACTAGGCAACGCTCCACGGCAGCGTAATCCGTCGCGTCCAAACTGAAGGCGTCGGCACGTAGTTCATGGGCGAGCGCATCCAGCCGTCCCTGATGGCGCGCGATGAGGCTCAAATGACAGCCTATCGCCGCCAATTGCCGTGCCAGGGCCGATCCAATTCCCCCGCTGGCGCCGAAGATAACAATGCTAAGAAGAGCAGATGACTGACTCATGGGCGATTCGGGCTGGTGGGCTCTTAGACTGGAGCGGATTTGCCTCCCGCTGGGACGGTTCTAGGAATTTTGGAAGTGTTTTCCATTTCGCTCCTTTCTGCCGCCAGATGTTTCGCTAATTCAGATGCCTGCTGAAGGCCAATAAACACAATACCGGTGATGACGAGCCCGAAGGCGAAGAGGGGGAAGAGATAATTGAACATAGTCATTTTCTCCGATTCAGATTGGTGATGGCGCAGGTGAGCAGGGCTACCCGGACCCCCACCCAGAGCGAGAGGATACTCGGCACCCAGAGGCCTACATATACGCCATAGTCCCGATTGCCGAGAAACCAGAGGCCAACGCTGGCGACGAAGCTGGCGAACGAGGCGAAAAGAAAATAGTAATCGATTTTCTGAAACATGTTTTTATTCGATTGAGTTTTGAATTGCTAGCACAAGGTCAGACGGAGGTCGAAACCTATCCACAATATTCCACCTGGAGGGGTGCCAGGCGAGCGCGACATTTTTTTTAAAACTGGCGGATTCGTTAGCGGTTGCGGCGCAACAAGGCAACATTTTCTTCGAGAGTTTTCTCGATTGCACCTTCTACATCGTCGCGAGGACCAAAGAGCTACATTCCGCGGGGCGAAAGCAACCAAAGCGTCGTAATACTATTCAAACAAGTCAACCCTGTCCGTCTTGAAGCCTAGTATCTCCGCGATTTTGCCTGCTCATAAAACGCGCCGCCGACTGGAATCGTCGGCGGCGAGTGTAGCGGTTACGAGATTAAGAGAGATTCAATGAATTTTTCATCGCGGCAGAGAGCCTGAAGCTCTCCGACCTAGCAGCTTTGTTCAGTTCGGAAGCACCACGGTGTCGAGGACATGGATCACTCCGTTGCTGGCGGCCACATCGGTCTTGATGACCTTGGCGTTGTCCACGGTAACAGCGCCGTCGGTGACCTTCACGTCGAGCGACTGTCCGTTCACCGTCTTTGCCTTCATCGTCTTGACGTCCGCCGCCATGACTTTTCCGGCCACGACGTGGTAGGTGAGGAGGGCAACGAGCTTGGCCTTGTTCTCCGGCTTGAGCAGGTTTTCCACGGTGCCCTTGGGGAGCTTAGCGAAGGCTTCGTCGGTCGGGGCGAAAACAGTGAACGGTCCGCAGCCTTGGAGAGTCTCGACGAGATCGGCGGCTTTCACGGCGGCGACCAAAGTGTTGAAGCTGCCTGCGCTGGAAGCGACGGCCACGATGTCTTTGCTCGCGGTCTTGGTTTCAGCGTGCGCGAAGCTTAAGAAGCTGGACGTCGCGGCGATTGTGATGAGAGCGATGAAGCGAATGGTTTTCACGGTTTGCATAGGATGTATTGGTTTTTTCTCGGTGTGAACCCGGACGACCACCGCAATGAGGACCGGCATTCGATGATGCCGTCACGGGTCGAACTTTGCGTTGGTATTCCGACGTTCACGTTTCGTTTTTGAATTCAACTTCCGGCCAAGCCGTGCTGAACGTTGAATAATATGTCTAATGTTTTTTGATTCGTCAATAGTTTGTCTCAAATACTTTTTGAAGGACAATTCCCGCGAGAGTTCGGGAAATAATACGGTATTTTTGGGCATTTTTTGAAGTTATTATTCAATTCCTGAAAAAACCCCATTTGTAAAAGTCGCTAAAATGTCGATCTTTTGTCTACTTTTATGACTAAAACTCATCCAGCCATCAGAGTCGTCGCCAGGCGTGCGGAATTGAGAGCGCAGGGGATTCGAATCTGGGAGAAACGCTACGGTGCCGTTCAATTTTTTACCACCCGCACCCATACCCCCTATCCAGCGCACGCATCCCGAGGTTATTGGTAGAGGTTGTCGCGCTGCGACAACCCCGCCTGCGTCCAACGGGCAGAACAGGGCCGCTGCGCGGTTCGTGCCGCGCCTAAACGGCGCGGGGACGCCGCAGCGCGGCGTCCGCTACTTTCTCCAACAACTTCGGGATACGCGGATATCCACGCGACTGCGAAAAGGAGTCTTGACATCCCGACCCCACGATACAGGGTGCGGGTGAAGTCTCCCTCGACGCGTAGAAAAAATGCCGGACGATATTTTATTTTCCGGTATTGGATTCCGGTTGGCGCTGATGCAACAAAACAATCGACCTGTCGTGGCTCGGACGCGCCGAGCCTTCACCCTGATTGAATTGCTGGTGGTCATTGCCATTATCGCGATCCTCGCAGGGATGCTGCTGCCCGCCTTGAGCAAGGCTAAATCGAAGGCCATCCGCATTTCGTGTTTATCTAATATCCGCGGCCAGGCGACCGCGTTTACTATGTATGCAGACGATTTCAAAGGTATCTATCCCAGTGCCGACAAGACGACACGGTACAACCCCATCGGCCCGCTTTACGTCATGAGCAGCAACCAGGCGATCGCCCTTATTTCCTATGGTTTGAGCAGCGCCAAATTCAAGACTGGAACGGTGATTACGGATGAGAAACCGCTCACGATCTGGAAATGTCCCGCGCGACAAGACTATCTAAGATTCTTTACGGATGAAGGCCTGTTTCACATCGACCATTTTATGGTCCTGACCGCGTTATCCGGCAGTAACTTCAAGGGAACCTATTCCGTGTTCAAGAACAGTGATCGCGTCGGCCCGTTAACCGCCGACCACACGATAGTGTTCGCCTCCGAGAAGCGATGGGCCTCCAACCACGGACCTCGCGGTACTCAAGGTAATCCGGACGGACACAATCAATCGTTCAGCGATGGCCATGCGGAATGGATCCAGGAAAAGCGTTTCATGCGTTCGCCTGGCAATAATTACCCCAATCCGCTCTGGATTTACCCGTGGTCGTGGACCTGGACATGGTTCGAATAATGAGTCTGATTGACCTTCATTGACGGATCAAGAGGATCCAAATCAGAGTGGTGCCAATACAACACGAAATCCCTGGCTACTGTTTCCAACTCCTCCTTTCCATCGGAAGGCGGATCGGCAATTCACTGCGGGCCAGAATCCGTAGTAACCCCCGCGACTAGCCGCATTACCAGTACCGGCGTACGGTAACCCATGAGGATCCGTAATATGTCCTCCCGGCAGGGTGTCTCCCAACCAATCCAGGCACCACTCCTCCACGTTTCCATGCATGTCAAAAAGTCCCCAGGCATTCGGGGCGTAACTTCCAACCTTGACCGGCCAATCGATCTGGTCGATCTCGTAGGCATTTGGATTAACGCACGACGACGGCTCGTTTTTTTGCCCGCACGGCGGATACTCCAATTCCCCCGTGAAATTGGCCATTCCCGCGCGTAATGCCGCTCCATAATGGAACGGGGTCGTCGTTCCTGCCCGGCATGCATACTCCCATTCGGCCTCGGTTGGCAATCGGTACGCAAAGCCAGGAGGCAGCCGCCCGGCACTTCGCTCCCTCGCGTTGAGGGCCGCGCAATAGGCCATGGCCTCAAACCAGTCCACACTCTCGACCGGCCAATCCAGACTCCAGTCAAAGCCTGCCAATTCCAATTCAGTGTAATTCCCACCCCCCGATCTCGGAGACCAGCTGCTTGGGTTGACTCCCATAACCTCCAGATACTCTCCTTGGGTGACCTCGTATTTTCCCATCCAAAAGCCCCGGCTGAGGGTCACCTCTGTTTGCGGCCCCTCGTTGGGCCAGCGCGCCGGCTCGTTCGAGGGGCTCCCCATCATAAAAGTGCCACACGGGATCCAGACGAGTTTTTCCGACTGAAGCGGAGGAGGGCCGACGGCCTGGGCAAAATTTCCGTGCCAGAGCAAGGCGCAGGACGCGCTTTTCAAAGTGATTAAGAGATTGAGGTTGAAGGGGATGATCGATTTTGCGGGACAACCTTCCCGAAGTTTTCCATGCTCCCGGGATGGGTAAACCGAAGCGAGATCCCCTCCAACCCGCTGAGCAGGCCATCCTGGAT
>CAMDJH010000306.1 GCA_945900455.1 Akkermansia muciniphila | reverse complement strand
GTTCCATAATGCGGCGACCACGGGTTTGGAGAACTGCTCGGAAATCGGAGGGCGATACCTGGCGCGGCTCCCGGCGTGGCAGGTGGATCGATCCACGTTGGACGAAGAAGTATTGCGCCGTGCGACGGCGGCGGGGGCGGAAGTACTGCGTCCGGCGAAAGTGCTGCGAGTTCGGTTGATGGATGGCGGTCCGCAAACGGTGGTCGTGGAGGAGGAGATGGGGGAGGGACGGTTGACTCGGGAGATCACGGCCCGGTGGGTGGTGGATGCCTCGGGGTTTGCAGCACTGCTCTCGCGGCAGGAGGGTTGGTACCGGAGGAACGAGGCACACCCCACCACGGCGATCTGGTGTCGATGGGAAGGAGTCCAGGATTTGGACGGGGCGGAACTCTGCTCGCGTCATCCCGACTGGGCATCCGTTTGTCACGGGATTCGATCGACGGCGACGAATCATTTCATGGGGGACGGCTGGTGGGCGTGGTGCATTCCGCTGAAGGGAGGCGATTACAGCATTGGGGTCGTGTTCGATCAGCGGCTGGTTGAGTTTCCGGCGGGTCCGTCCATTGCCGATCGGCTCAAGCAATTTCTTTCCGCGCATCCGGTGGCCCGGGAATTGATGGAGAAGGCGGTCGCCACGCCTGGGGATTCGCATTGGCGCGCAAATCTGCCGTACTCGAGCACGCGGTATGCTGGAGACGGCTACGTACTGGTGGGGGATGCGGCGGCCTTTTTGGACCCGCTCTATTCTCCGGGCATGGACTGGCTGTCGTACACGGTGACGGCGGCCGTTGATTTGATTCTTGGGCAGCGGATGGGGAACGATGTGGAGGTTGCTGCAGCTGACTTTAGTGCGCGGTTTACGCGGGCCTACGAGCGCTGGTTTCAGGCGGTTTATCAGGATAAATACGATTATTTTGGCGACTTCGAACTCATGTTGATCGCATTCCGGCTCGATCTGGGAATGTATTATTTGGGAATTGTTTCGCAGCCCATCAAGTTCGGTCCCGTCAGCCTGCTTGAGCCCCCGTTTAATCGGCCGAGGGCGATGATTCCTTTCCGGCTCATGCGGTGCTACAACCGGCGGCTGTCGGCGATGGCACGGGAACGGCGTCGTCGCGGGACCTTGGGGCGGGAGAATGCGGGGAGGCGGTTTCTCTTGAACGGCTATTTGCCGGAGCGGGAGACCGCGTGGCCGTTATTAGGAGCCTACCTGCGCTGGTTGAGTCTGGAACTGCGGGAAGGTTGGCGCAGCTGGTTTTCGCAAAATCCGAAACGAGCGCTGGCCACGGCGGCGCCAGCGGTTTCTTGAGCAATTCGCGGGGGTTACCTCAAATAGTCCGCGATGCTCTGTTCCGAAATGGAGAGGCCTTCTGCGGCGATCGCGGTTAGAATCCGCTCCTCGGACATGATGATCCGTTCACGGCGGTACAGGAGGTAGTCCGAGCGGAGGTTTTCGGGAGTGAGATTGATGGTGCACAGGTTTGCGCCCGTGCGCAGTCCTCGGCGGTAGCCGTCACTCGGTTCGGCGAGATTCAGGGCGCTGACAGCGGGAATGATCCAGTCCGGGCGCATCAGGCGTAGGGCCGCCATGCAATTGAGAGACAACTCGACCGACGTCTGCTGTTCCGCCGCGAGTGGCGTTTCCTCGCCGGGAATGAAGGGGCTTACGCTGCATCCCATGAGAGGGAGGTGTGAGGCGAGATGCAGGTTTTGGACTGTCGCGGCGAGCGTTTGTCCGGGGAGCCCCGCGATGAATCCAGAGCTGACTTGCCAACCTTTGGATGCAATGTGACGGATGAAGCCGAGCCGTTCGGAGAGGGTTCCGGGTGCTTCGAATCGTTCGTAGAGCGAGGCGTCGGCGAGTTCAAACTTGATGATGTACACCGAGGCGCCGGCCGACTGGAGATCGGCGGTCAGATCAAGCGGGAGCGTGCCGAGGCAGACACTGATACCGAGAGAAGTCTGCTGCTTCAAGGCCTTGACCAGAGGGATCACGACGGTCCGTACGGCCACCGGATCTTCACCGGCCTGGATATTAACGTCGGTAACGCTGGTGGGGCGATGGTGGATGAGAAGTTCGGCCAGCTCCTCAAATCGAGCGCGGTAGCGATCGAGAGAGCGGTTCTCACGGCGCATCCCGCAGTAATGGCAATTTTCTCGACAATAGTTTGAAACCTCGACGACGGCTCGAACGAACACCTGCCGGCCGAAACGGTCACGCGCCACCGACTCGGCTCGGGCGTGCAGGTCCGCCTGAGCCGCACCCAACACACTGAGGTCGCATTCTTGAGGTTGCCATTCCGTCGTCACCCGGGTTTTATGGGCAATCCCCCGGCGCAAGTCCAATCCCGAGCGCGCATATACTCTTTCCCTCTGACGCCGTCGTGCCGGTACACTCGGCTCCATGCCAGAGTTGCTCCGACACAGAGTGGTGGGTGCCGCAGTCCATTTGTTGCCTGTGCGCACGAGGATGCCGTTGAAGTTTGGTCACGAATCCCTGACGGAAGTGACCTGTGTGCGAGTACGTCTGCGGGTCACCGATCTTCGGGGTGTGACGGTTGATGGATGGGGTGAAACGCCTCTGAGCGTACAATGGTCATGGCCCGGGGGGCGCCCCTTCGCGCCCCGACTGGAGGCAATGATTGAATGCTGCCGCCGCCTTGCTCGGGCCTGGGTCGATTTTCCAGGGGAAGGTCACGCGTTTGATCTGGGGCATGAATTCTTGGAGGGAGTCCTGCCCGGCCTCTGGAGCGATTTGAATCGGACCTTGTCGCAAACGGACGCGGGAGCAATGCCGTGGCTCGCGGTCCTCATTTGTAACTCCGCCTTTGATCTGGCGTTGCACGATGCGTGTGGGCGCCTGCTGAATCGCCCGATTTACGGGACCTACACCCAGGAGTTTCTGAAGCGTGATCTATCGGAAATCCTGATCCCAAACGCCGACCAAGCGGGTTCCTTTCAGGGAAAATTTCCGGCGGATTTCCTCCAACCGCAACCTTCCCCAACCCTGGCGGCGTGGCATCTGATTGGAGGACTGGACCCTCTGGATGAAGGGGAATTGTCCGGGAACGAGCCGACGGACGGCCATCCTGTGTTGCTGGCGGACTGGATCCGGCGGGATGGGTTGACGTGTTTGAAGGTGAAATTGCGCGGGAACGATGCGGCCTGGGACTATGACCGGATGGTTCAAGTGGGGAGGATTGGCAGGGCCGGTGGCGTGGAACATTATTCGGCCGACTTCAATTGCACCGTGCGCGATCCAGCGTATGTCTGCGAGATCCTGGATCATCTGGAGCGCGACGAGCCCGAATTATTTTCGAGTCTTCTCTATGTTGAGCAGCCTTTTCCCTACGAACTGGTGGAGCATCCCATCGATGTCCGGGCGGTCAGTCGCCGAAAGCCATTGTTTTTGGATGAAAGTGCCCACGACTGGCGGTTGGTTCGACTGGGCCTGGAGTTGGGATGGACGGGGGTGGCTCTGAAGACCTGCAAAACGCAGACCGGGGCGTTGTTGTCCGCCTGCTGGGCTCGTGCTCACGGGATGCAACTCATGGTCCAGGATCTCACGAATCCAATGCTGGCTCAGATTTCACACTGCTTGCTGGCCGCCCATGTCGGGACTATCCGGGGCGTGGAAACGAACGCCATGCAGTTTTATCCCTCCGCGAGTGAACCCGAGGCAGTCGTTCATCCAGGGCTGTATCGCCGTCAGGCGGGTCGAGTGGATCTGGGCACTATTTCTGGCCCTGGGTTTGGATATCGGCTGGAGGAAATTTGCCGGGCGCTTCCGCCGCCAATCGTCGAGTTCTAATGAGTCGGCCGTTTGCTTCCAGACCGGCGGCTGCTAGCCTAGCCACCGATGAACCTTGGTCTCCGTTGGATTGCGGGCATGCTCGTTGTGGTGGAACTTACCCTCCGTTCTTTTGCGGCATGAACCTCGGTTAGAACCATGGAATCTGCCCCCAATTTCGCCCACCGAAAAACTCAATCCTCCGCCGTTCCACTCCAGGAGATTGATCCCGCCGCTGGCATCTGGTGCCTGGATAGTCCGTTGAGCGTGATGGGCATGCCGTTGGGGCATCGCATGACGGTGATTCGCCTTTCCAGCGGCGATCTTTGGGTTCATTCGCCGGTGGAGTGGTCTCCGTCATTAGGCGAGGCCTTGTCGTTATTGGGCGACGTCCGGCATGTGGTGGCGCCCAGTTGTCAGCATGATCTTTATCTGGAGGGGTGGTCTGCCCGCTATCGCACCGCTCTTTTTTGGGCGGTACCCGGATTGCGGTCGCAGCGGGAAAACGTTCCCTTCAGCGGGGATCTGGTCGACCCGCTCAATCCGGAATGGGCTGGGCAGATCGATCAATGCCTGATCGGTGGAATGCCGGCCGTGAATGAGTTTGTGTTTTTTCATCCCGCGAGCCGTTCACTCCTCGTGGCGGACCTTGCGTTTAATCTGCCATCGTCCGGTGATTTTCTTTCCCGGACCCTGTTGAAAATGAACGGGTGTACCCACGGGTTTGCTCCCAGCCGGGCGTTTCGCTGGATGATTAAGGATCGTGCCGCATTCGCCGCATCCTTGCAGCATGTGATGGTCTGGGATTTTGACCGAATCATCGTGGGGCATGGCGACGTCGTGGAACGGAATGGCAAGTACTCCATGGCGTTGGCCTTTGGTGAATTTATTGGGCTCGGTTCCTAACCCGACCGGCACCCGCACAGCTCTCTT
Organism: Akkermansia muciniphila; assembly: GCA_945900455.1. Lineage (GTDB taxonomy): Bacteria > Verrucomicrobiota > Verrucomicrobiia > Limisphaerales > UBA9464 > SIBK01. The sequence goes on along the minus strand of CAMDJH010000306.1, from coordinate 1,967 downwards.
CTTGGAACCATTCCCCCGATGCGCCGCTCCCATCCGATCACGCAATTGAACACCGGAGCCGGTGCGACGAGCCGGTCCACCCGCGAAATCGTCGTGCGCGTGTTCCGATATCTTCGGCCGTATCCATGGATGGCGGTTGGAACGATTGCCTGTGCGCTTGTTTCACTCCTGGCCTCGCTGGTCTATCCGCGGCTGACGGGGATTGTCGTTGACGAAATTATCCGCGGGGGCCGATCCGAGTGGCTCATTCGCGCGACGGTGGGGGTCGCCCTCGCATTCTTCGTGCGGGATCTTTTCAATGGCATCCGGATCTGGCTTAACAATTCTTTTGAGCAACGCGTCATCGTCGATATTCGGCGGGAGGTTTACGGCAAGATGCAACGTCTGCCGGCGAGTTGGTTTGATCAGCGATCCTCGGGGGACTTGATGACCCGTGTGCTGGAAGACGTGAACTCGATGGAACGGTTTTTGATTGATGGAACGGAGCAGGGGGTGGTGGCCGTGATCAGCATCCTTGGCATTCTGTTTCTCATGTTTTCAAAGCAGCCTGTCCTGGCGTGGGTCGCCATGATCCCGCTCCCGATACTGGCGGGTGGGGCCTTATGGTATACCCTGACCGCCCATGCCCGGTATCGAGCGCAACGCCAAGCCAGCAGTGCCATGGGCGCGCTCCTGATGGACAATTTACAGGGAGTCCGCCAGATCAAGTCTTTTGTCCGTGAAGCACACGAAGACCGCCGCTTTGCCGAGCGGGCTGACGAGCTACGACGAGGCACCCTCGGGGTCATGAAAGTCTGGGCTGTGTATCAACCTGCGATGGCCTTTGCCGCGGCGTTGGGTACGGCGCTGGTTCTATGGATCGGTGGGCAACGGGTGATTGACGGACGCATGCCGGTGGGGCAACTGATAGAATTTTTGCTCTATCTGGCCCTATTCTACGGACCCGTCGGTCAGTTGCATTCCTTGAATCAGATGTTGCAGGCGGCGCGAGCCTCCGGCGAACGCATCTTTGACATCCTGGATGCCTCCGGTGAGGTATCCGCTGCGGTTGCGACGAAAACGAATGCGCCCGTGGGCCCAGGGGTCATCACCTACCGGGACGTCAACTTCGAATACGAGGCAGGGAGAATTGCGCTCAGCGGGATTTCATTCTCAGCCCGGCCCGGTGAAGTGGTCGCCCTGGTTGGGCCGACGGGTGCTGGAAAAACAACGTTGGTAAGTTTGCTGCCGCGATTCTACACGGCGACCCAGGGCACGATTCAGCTCGATGATCGGGATGTCCGCGAGATCAGCCTGGAAACACTGCGAGCACGCATTGCGGTGGTCAGTCAGGAACCCTTTCTCTTTAATGGAACGGTTCGGGAAAATATTGCGTACGGCCGCCTCGATGCAACTTCCGACGACTTGGTGGCTGCGGCCCAAGCGGCGAACTGTCACGAATTCATCGTCCGGCTTCCCGAATCCTATGAGACGCACGTCGGGGAGCGCGGGGTGAAATTGAGTGTCGGCGAGAAGCAGCGGATTAGTATCGCTCGTGCCTTGCTGAAAAATGCGCCGGTGTTGATCCTGGATGAGGCGACGGCTAGCGTGGACACTGGAACGGAGCGCCAGATTCAGGAAGCACTCGCCCGGTTGATGAAAGGCCGGACCAGTCTGGTGATCGCCCATCGCCTGAGCACGATCCGGGATGCGGATCAAATCTTGGTTTTGCAGGGCGGCCGGATTGTTCAACGCGGGAGTCATCTCGCACTGATGACCGAAGGTGGGCTCTATCGAAAGCTGTGGAACTATCAAACGGCGGCGGACGAAATGATTGCGGCGAAAGATTCTGAAGACGCAGGCGCCGAGGGAAAAGTTCTGGTCGGGAGTTAGCCGGCACCCCCCTTAATGAGGCAAAGGAGTCGGGGTAGAACCGACACCGGATCCATGGAGACAAGAAAAAGCACGGGAAACTCGCCCGTGCTGCC
>CAMDJH010000305.1 GCA_945900455.1 Akkermansia muciniphila | reverse complement strand
GTCGCGATTGTCGTCCTTGGAGAGCCAGCGATGTTGGGCCTGGCGCTTGCTCACGGCCTGACAGGCGAGCTGGTGGCAAAACTTCTGGTGCCGGAGATTACGTCGGTCGGCGAAGAAGATACTTTTGCCGTGCAGACAGTTACGGGGATTGGTGGCCGAGCGCATCGGACACCAAAGAAGATCCAACTCTGTGGGCGAGCCAGAGCGGGTTAGCGCTCAAAGCCGCCGGGTCAGGCAAAGAAGATCCAGGAAGAAGGAAGAAGAGATCTGTTGAAGTGTTTGAAGAAAATCCATGAAGAAAACTGTGCGGTTTTCAGACCGGTCGTTTTGCACGGTTTAGGTCCCGGCCTCCGCACATGCTCGGGTCTTCACTTCAATGGCACCGCTGATTCCATATAATGTTTATGTCTGAACTCCATTTTTTCCATTGCGGATTCAGGAATTTCGACCGAGCCCGCCGGTATCTGGTGCTTCTGAAAGGTTGCCTAGCACCCAATGAGACCCGTTGTGGGAGTGCGGGAAAGGCATTGCGTTCTCGCCTGCGGGGATTCCGACTTGTAAAGGCTTATCCCCAAAGGCACAGTGCTGACGTCGTCGGTGAGGGCGCTTTTACCCATTTCCAGCGGGAGTTTTCCAGCGGGAGTCCCCATCCGGCGCGAAAATCATGCGCAAATTCGAATTGAAGTCGGCCGATTCGGTATTTTTCCGGCGGGTGCGGGGTCTTCGTGGGCGCGCATCGTGGCGGGTGGTTGTAGCGGTCGCGCTTGTAGCGGTCGCGCTTGGAGTGGTGTCGCCTCGAGCTCAGGAGTATTTTCAGTCGGGGTTACCGGTCAGCTTCCAAGGGCAACGATTTGGAAGCCAGAGTTCAACCGGGTCTCCGCACGACGATTTTTCGTCGCTGCAGAACAACCTTCCCTACATTCCGCCGAGCTCGCCAGTTTCTCGAGGCGACACGAGTTTTCGTTATGGGAACCTATCCGGGTCGCTGTATGCCGGGCTCGATTCCCGGTATACCGACAACGTGTTATTGACTCATACCGACCAAGAGTCGGACCTGATACTTGCCCCCCGGATTGGCCTCGGCCTGAGCTATACTCCCTCCAAGTCGACTCAGATTGGACTGGACTTGGGGGTCGGGTACAATTTTTACATCAATCACTCGGAACTAAACTTTCTGAATGCGGGTCTCACGCCAAACTCCGTTCTGAACTACCGCGTGGTCGCGGGCAATGTGATGATCGTTGCGTACGACCGGTTCACCGCTCCAAATGACAATCGAACCCGACCTGAGGTGGTCACCACCCCGGGGGCCACGGCGCTCGCCAGTTCTCAACAGATCGACAACACGCTGGGAACAACGGCGAGTTGGGCTATCAATGAGGATTTGGTGCTCGTGGGTGGGTACGGATTTGAAATAACGCGAAATTATTCGGGTCAATTCAGCGACCAGGATCGTGATACACACTTGCTGAATTCGTCCTTGGAAAAGCGATTCGGGCCGGTCTGGTCGGCGGGAGTCTATGGTCGTTACTCGATCAGTGACTTTTTGGAGGAGGTGCAAAACGATGCCACGACTTGGTCGACCGGCCCGATCCTGAGCTTTCAGCCCTTCAAGAATCTCCAGTGCTCGGCGTCCGTAGGATATTCCGCCAGCAAATTTGACGTCGGCACTTCGCCGACCTCCATTCAGGACAACTCCGAATTCGGAGGCTTGACCTACGAAGCCACTGTGAGCCACCAGTTCAGTCGCCGGATGCATCATCATTTGAGTATTTCCAGGTCCACCGATCTCGGACTTGGGAGTAACTACACCGAAAATCAGGGAGTCACGTATGGAATTATTGCCCCGGAGGTGATCCGCCGAGTGGGACTTTCCGGAGGGATTTCCTGGATCAACTACGTTCAATCGGCAGCCGTTACCGAATCGACGATCAAGGATTCTGGGGATACCCTCCGTCTGTATTTGGGGGCGAACTACCCATTTTCTCGGCACGTGACCGGGGTGATGGGCCTTGCCCACAACCGCCGTTCGAGTGATATTGAGGTTGGAAATTATAACGAGACGACGGTGCACCTGTCCGTTTCTTACCGGTTCTAAGCAAAAGACTATTATGCGACGACTTTTACCCCTGCTGATCGCGGCGATGATCGGGCTGCGGCTCGGTGCCCAATCCGAGGGTGCCTCGACCAATTCGACCGGCAATGCCTCCGGCGACGCGCCGCTGGACGCCGCGAACCGTGAGCTGCGTTCCGGAGATGTATTGCGATACACGATTGAGGAGGATCCGGTTAATTCCAACGGAACCGAACCCATGGACGTTTTTATCACAGAAATTGGTGACGCCCATTTCCCCGTAAGCCGAGGGACCGACCGGATCATCACACTGGGAACGAAGGGCAAGAAGCTGGATGAACTACGTCGGGAATTGACCAAGCGACTCGAGGACGAATTCTACCACCATGCGACCGTCAGCCTGAACCTATACGCATCTGGGCGCAAGAACCTTTCGGGCGGCGGTCCGAAGGCGATATTCTATGGCGAAGTCAAAGGGACTGTTCCGTTGCATGAGGCCGAGCGAATCACGATTACGGAGGCAATTATCCAGTTGACCTACTCAGAATGGGCGGATCTCAAGAAGGTCAAAATTAGCCGGAAAAGCCCAACCGGAAAACCCGAGATCATCAAAGTAAACGTGGACGAGATCATGAAGAAAAATTTGCTCGATAAGGACATAGAATTGAAGGACGGCGACCGGGTGGACGTTCCGGCGAAAACATTTCGCTTTGGCAGCTAGCGAACCGGTGACGACCCTTTGAGATTTCTCCCCATTTCGTAATGAAAGCACCCTACGGCTCCTATAGCACACCACTTCCAGGCTACGGCACGTCGCTCGTCGATCGCATTAACGTGTACCTGCACTTCCGGCGGTACTTCAAAATGCTCGCCGACCGCTGGCTTTTGTTGATGGTGCTCACGCTGGTCGCGACTGCGATTGGACTTTGGATCGCTTGGGCGACCCCGAACCGGTACGTATCGAACTCGGTATTGATGATTGCGTCGAAGGTTCGCGGCACCGGGATGGGAGCGGAGATCATGGATGATGCGTCCAAGTTTTCGGATACGCAGATTCAGTTGATGCAGAGCAGTTCCCTGCTCGGCAAGGTGATGGCCAAGCTGTCGGAAGGGAAGGATCAGACCAACCGGGCCAGCCGCCCCAAGCTGGACGCGTTTTCGGGCAAGGGTAGCACGTTCATCATGAAAGTGACGTCGACCAACTACGATTACGCTCAAAAATTTGCGACCGCGTGGGCGCAGGAGTTCGTTGAGTTTAAGAAGCAGCAGCGTGCCAGCATCATGGGTTCCTCTGAGGCGGCCACGCAGCGGGATATTTTGACATTTGAACAGAGATTGGAGCGGGCTCGCAATGCGTTGGAAGACTTCCGGAAACGAAACAATATCACGAGTGAAGTCGATGCCGGCCTGGCAGATCAGGAGCGATTGAACTTGTTGCAGCGGGAATTCGAAATCCTGCAAATGACGCGGAAGATTTATGAGAGTGCTACGACCGAGCAGATTGCCAGCGGTGCTGTCCAGGGTGTGCCGAGCCTGCCTGCGTCCCGAGGTGCCGCGGGAGCCGCCAGTGGGAAGGATTTGATTCCTAAAGACCGCAACGGATCCAGTCGGCTCGAAGAAGGACTCGATGCCAGTACCAAGAATGAGGCCGGTGGGCGGTACACCGAAACCAAGATGCTCATCAGCAAGTACGAAGATGAAATCGCCAGACTTTCCAAGAATCTCAAGCCGGCACACCCCTACATGATTCGGCTTCAGAATATGTTGGAAACGACGGGCCGGGAGCTCAAGACATCGCTGGCATTGATCGAAGAGATGCGCGTGAACTCGATTGAGGCCATGAAACTCAAGGAAGCCGGCTATCCGCCCGTGATCGACAGCCTGAAGCAAAAGGTTTTTGAATCGACGTCCGTATTAACGGAATACAAGCGTCTCCGCGAAGACGAAGATATCGTCAAACAGAACCTCGACGTTCTGCGCAAACAGTTGCAGTCCTTCGCAATGATGGGCGGCGATGATGAACAGTTCAGCTTGGTCGAAGTCGGCGGGGGCACGCCGGAGCCCACGGGACCCAATCGTCCGTTGATTATTGGTTCCGCGATCCTGGCTGGGCTCCTCACGGGGATTGGTGCCCTGTACCTCCTTCACCGACTGGACGATCGCCTGGAGCAGCCTGAGCAGATTGAGGAGGCCCTCGCGGAGCCCGTCATAGGCCAGCTTCCCGAAGTGGATAAAAAGCACTATAAGGAAGGCTACCTCCTTTTGACTCGAATGGAGTCGCACACCATGTTCGCGGAGGCACTCCGCGGCGTGCGGTCGGCTCTCTTGCTGAGTCCTGAGGGTAGTTCCAAGCGGCTACTGGCGGTGACCAGTGCGGTGCCCGGTGATGGAAAGACCACCTTCACTACCAACTTCGCCGTGACACTTGCGAATGCCGGAAATAAGACACTGTTGGTGGACGCTGATCTGCGCCGCGGCAACATTCACGGATATTTCGAGCAACCGCTGGAGGCCGGCCTTTCCGAGGTTCTTCAGGGGAAGTTGTCCGTCAAGGACGCCGTCCGCGAGACAGGCATCGACAACCTATTCTTTATGCGTGCGGGGGAACGCCCGCACAACCCCTCGGAACTGCTCATTGGTCCGGCCACAAAGAATTTCATCCGCGATCTGAGGTCCGAATTCGACTACGTGATCTTCGACTGTCCGCCGCTCACGGCGATTGATGACACGTTTTCGATTGCCGCATTTCTCGATGGACTGTTTTTTGTCGTCCGGGCTGGCAAGACCTCGATGCGTTTTGCAAAACTGGGCCTGAACACGATTCGCCAGCGGGGAGCTCCCATTCTCGGCCTCATTGTCAATGGGGTATCGATCGACAATCCATACTACTATTACACCACCTACTATTACGCTTCGTATTATCATCGCCCGATCACCCCGGATGGTGATTCCGATGAGGCGGAAAAGGACGCGGCTGGAGTGGCTGGGAAGGAGGAGGTCGCCGGGGCAATCGATCGGCAGGAGATCGAGGCAGCTCTGCGAAGCCGTGCCAAGACTGAAATCCCCGCTCCGGGGGATGGAGCGGGCGGCGACCACAGCAAAGGCTGACCGTGGGGTTTCCGGCATGGCCGATGGACCGATTACCAATGGATCGATGGCAGGGGTGAGAGGGGTCCGTGCCGGTGTGAAAGCGGTCTACCCTTTGTTCTCGTGAGGAAATTCGCGGAGAAGGCGCAAGACAAATGTGGTACCCGCGCTATTGGATGATTCCAGTTCCAGGATTGCGCCGAGATGAAGCGCCAGTTGCCGGCTGATAGCGAGCCCGAGGCCGGAGCCGCCCGGTTTCGAGGAGGTGAGCGAGGTAAATAGTTTGGCTTTCACTTCTTCAGGAATTCCGGACCCCTCATCGCGAACCCAGAATTCGATCGCCCGGGACGTCCGTTGGACCCAAAGATGAACGGTTCCGCCTGGCGGGCTCGCCTGAATTGCATTGGTGGCCAGATTTTCGAGTATCAGCAGCACGAGGTTTGCCTCACGGTTGGACAACGTTCCGGATCCGGGCGGTTGCACCTGCACCGGAATTCGTCGTTCGCGGCTGACCGTGGAGAGTCGCGTCGTCAGAAGTTCCATCGTCTCTGCAAGCGACAATTCATACGTGGAACCGTCCTGCTCGTCCCGCAGTACCCGCACAACTTCGTCGATGAGACGCTGCATCCGGTGCGTTGAATTTGCCGCATCGGCGCGCCCGGATTCCTCGGGCAGAAGGGCGACGACTTGTCGTAGCGCTGCCAGCGGATTCTTCAGACCGTGCACCAGATGGGAGGTGACGGCACCGACCGCCGAGGTCTTCGCCGCAAGGGTGAGTTCGTGGTTCGCCTGCAGCAATCGAGCCGTGCGATCCGCCAGAAGTTGATTGAATCGAGCCAGCCGCCGAAATGCCCACGCAAGAAGCCCCGTCATGACGATTCCTGCGACGGAAAAGACCGTTGCGCTTTGCCCGAGAAGGCGCGCATCCAGCAGGCGGTATTCGCGGCTTAACTCGGCGCCATCCAGAATGTATTGCACGAGGCCGAATAGGCCGCCGTCCGGTCCGGAACGGAGCGGAGTGACTACTTCGAGCCGGGGCGGCTGGATCCCGGAGCTTGGGTGAAAGTGCGTTTGGAGAATTCCAGCACCGGCGCCGCGTAGGAGGCTCGGGTCCGGATCAACCGTGTCAGAACGGCCGAGCAACTGAGCAAGTGGGCGTCCCTCCGGGTCAAAGAGGCGAACCGCAAGCACGCCCGGCAGGTCGGGCTCAATGGAGGTTTCGATCACCGCTTGTAGCGGATCGTTGGTCCGTCCATCGCCAGAGGCGGCCAACTGGCGATCAAGGAGTGCGGCCAGGAGCCGTCCTTCTCTCGCCGCCAATTGGTCTCGGAGTTCGAGTCGGAGCCGTCCCTGGGTGACCGCGACGGCAGCCCCTAGGACCACGAGGGAAAACAGGATGCCGAATGCGGGAAGCCAGAGCGATGTTCGTGGCAGGTCCAAGTAGTCGTGGGAGTCTGAGCGCTTCGAATGCGCTCGACGAGTTTCTTCGTGAAAGGGCTGTCGAAGGTCCGGCGCAAGACGGCCCCGGAGCTCGTG
>CAMDJH010000304.1 GCA_945900455.1 Akkermansia muciniphila | reverse complement strand
CCGGCAACCGACACATTCATGCGCCCCAACGGCGGCGCGATAATCGTCAACGGCCAAGAACATACCCGACTATCGCGGCCCTTCAGGTCGCCCGATTTGTTGGCACGAATTCCCAGCCCGTTGGGCTGGGCTAAGGAATTGCAGCCCGTTGGGCCGCAGAATAAAAATGAGTTCAGATCCGAATGGCCAAACTCCAGGGGTTGTCGCAGCGCGACAACCTCTACCAACAACATCGGGATACGTGCGCTCCTCACTCGGGCTCGGGTGTGAGACAAGAATGTTCCCCAGTTTCAGTGGCTTATCGGTGATCTCCCACCGACAATATCGAGCTTCACCGCCGCGCAGTGGTGGGCGATACGGTGGCTTGACGGAATAGCGAGGGGGTCCAGAGTGAACACCGATGTCAGTCCGATACATCCCACCAATCCTCTTAGCCCTAAGTTTGCTTGCTGCAGCGCTCGCCCCGGCACCGGGCCAGGCGAGCACTCGGAGTGCCATTGAATCGACTGAGGTTGAGGTCTTCGCTCAGTTGAACGATTCCGGTCACCCCGCCATGGCCGCCCCGGTTCGTCCGGCCATCCAGATTGACGGCAATTTCGACGATTGGGCCGGGGTACCGCTCTCGCTTTCCGATGGTGCTGACACCAATATTGGAACGGATTTCAAAGACGTTGGGGTGACCAGTGACGACCGGTATCTGTACCTGCGATTTTCCCTGCATTCGCCTTCGCCGGAGGATCCGCAGGGCTTCTACAACGAAATATTCATCGACGCCGATGGCGATCCCTTGACCGGTTTTCCATTTTCGGGAGTTGGGTCCGAAATGGTGATTCAAAGCGGCACCGGTTATCAGCAGAAAAATGGGGGAGTGAACGAAGGGGCGATCGATGGCCTGGATTGGGCGGCATCGTCGGACCTGCTGGGCGTTGATTTTGAGATGCGGATTTCGAGGGCGGCAAAATATCAGCGCGACGGGACGTTGGTTTTTCAGAGAACAAATATCCTGGTCGTTTTGGAAACCCAGGATCCCGCATTCCACACGGTTGATACAGCGCCGAATACGGGAGGAATCCGGTACACGTTTCCGACGTCGGATCCCGGTGGCAACGGTGACCCCATTCGATTGACCCGGGAGAGCTCTGGAGACTTGCTCATCTGGCATAGTGGCCAATTGGAGACGCGGACCTCCCTTTCCACGGGGAATTGGGTGGACGTCGCGAACGCGGCCAACCCGTTGCGCGTGACGCCGGTTGATCCCGCGCGGTTTTATCGAAATAAGCCCTGAATTCGGATTAATCGCGCCGTGCAGTTTCAACGTGTCACCTTGATCGGCGTGGGGCTCCTGGGAGGATCCCTGGGATTGGCTCTGCGCCGACACTCTCCCGCTGTCGTAATCACGGGCGTCGTTCGCCGGCCGGAAGCCCAGTTGGAGGCGTTGCAACGGGGGATTGTACACACGGCGACGACCGATGCCGAGAGAGCGGTCCGTGATGCGGATCTAATCGTGTTCTGTACGCCGGTCGGCCAGATGCGGGCGCTGGCCGAGCAGATTCTTCCCTACGTCCGGCCGGGAACGGTGATCACGGATGTGGGGAGCGCCAAAGCGGACGTGGTACGCGATTTGGAAACGGTCTTCGCGACGCGAGATGTTCATTTCGTGGGAGGGCATCCGATGGCCGGGGGGGAACAGATGGGCATGAGTGCTGCCCGGGCCGATCTGTTTGACGGGGCCATCTGTGTGGTCACACCGACCGCCCGGAGCAACCGGGAAGCCGTCGTCTCCGTGTCCGGCCTCTGGCGGTCGTTCGGGAGTCGAGTCTATGAATTGGCTCCCGCCCGTCACGACATTTTGGTGGGGCGATCGAGTCACTTGCCCCATATCGCCGCGGCCGCCCTGGCTGGGTTGGTATTGTCCCCCGACGCCCCCCCCGAACAGGCGATCCTGTGTTCAACCGGATTCCGAGATACCACACGAATCGCCAGCGGTTCGCCGGAGATGTGGCGGGACATTTTGCTCGCAAATCGCGGGGCGGTTGCTGAGGCGATTCAGGATCTCATGGACGAGCTTGCCCAGGTGCAATCGGCGGTGGCATCGGGCGACGGGGAACGGTTGGAGGCATTTTTTGCCACGGCCAAGCAGCGTCGGGATCGGTGGCTATCCGGGCATCCGGGCTGATCGCGCTCGGGGAAAACCCCGGGGGCGTCCTATTTTTCGCACTTCGTTCTTCAACCGACCCGTGCGGATCGGCACCCTCTCCCGTCGTGTTGCCGGAGATAATCGAAATTGTTCCGCCGAGTGATTCGGTGGAGGCCGTGATAACGGTGCCTGGTTCAAAGAGCATTACCAACCGCGCCCTCGTCCTGGCCGCGCTCGGGGACGGGTGCACGACATTGGAGGGAGCCCTTTGGAGCGAAGACACCCAGGTGATGGTCGAGTGTCTCGGCCGGCTCGGATTCGACGTGGCGGTGGGATTGGACGCAGCGGAGCCGGGGAACCGCCGGATACGAGTGCAGGGCCGGGGCGGCCTCATTCCGCGGGGGGGGACGGCCGCATCACCTCTTGAGCTATTTGTGGGCAATGCCGGCACCGCCGCTCGATTTTTGTCCGCGATGGTGTGTTTGGGCAAGGGGGTCTACCGATTGCAAGGCGTTCCGAGAATGCACGAGCGCCCGCAGGGAGCTCTTTTTTGCACGCTGCGGGAGTTGGGATACCGCGTGGAGGCTCCGGGCGACCGACTGCCCGCGGTCATTCACGGCGATGGACCGTGGCATCCGGGACGCGTCCGAGTGGACATTGGAGAAAGTTCTCAATTCGCGTCAGCACTGATATTAAGCGCGCGGACCGCAGGCTGGGAGGTGGGCATCGCCGGGTCGGGCAGTGAGGAGGAAGCGCCGTACGTTCGCATGACCGAGCGGTTGGTGGATGTATTTCCACGCCAAGGTGGGAGTTTTTTGATCGAGCCGGACGCATCGAGTGGAAGTTATTTTTGGGCGGCGAATTGGTTGCTTCGCACGGGGGCGGGCAACGTCTCCGTTCGCGGTTGGCCGCAGTCCGGATGGCAGATCGATGCAGAATTCCCGCATTTCCTCCCCTTGCCGGAGGTTACCTCGCGGGAATTGCATCTGGGCGACAGCATCATGACGGCGATTGTGCTGGGGCCGCTGGCGGGGCGGCCGGTCCGGTTTATTGATCTGGGCCGATTGCGCGTTCAGGAATGCGAGCGGGTGGTGGCGCTCCGGACGGAGTTGAGCAAGTGTGGCGCGGTGGTGCGAGAAGAGCACGACACCCTTTGGATCGAACCGTCGATTTTGCATGGAGCCGAGATCGAGACCTACAACGACCATCGGATTGCGATGAGTTTCGCGACCTTGGGCTTGAAAATTCCCGGGATGAAACTCAGAAACCCAGGGTGCGTCCGGAAGACATTCCCGAATTATTTTCAGAAACTCGCAGGACCGGCCCCGGGAGGGCTCGGGGTGACGATTCTGGACGGGGCCGGACGCCCGCTCGCCGGGGAGGCGTTGTTCGCCGGGTGATCCAGAAATCGAAGGGCTTCGCGCCGGGAGCGCCGCCCCGCGCCGCATCGGTTCGTGTGATTGCCATCGATGGTCCGAGTGCGAGCGGCAAGAGCACTTTGGCGCGAATGTTGGCGGATGAACTTGGCTGGGCATACGTGGACACGGGGGCGATGTATCGTACCTTCGCGTGGTGGTGTGTGGCGCTGGGACTTGATGTTTCGGATGAACGGCGGGTGGCGGCTGAAGTATTGCGGTGGCCCACTCGTCTGCTGTGCACGGATGGGCGAGTGCAATTGTTGGTAAACGGATACCTTCCTCAAAACGAAATGCGAACCCAAGCCACGACCGAGGCGGCCTCGAAAATCGCTGTCCATCCGCGGGTCCGACGGTGGATGGTCGCGCGTCAACGGGAATGCGTTCGTTTCGGTGCGCTCGTGGTCGAGGGCAGGGATATTGGCACCCGGGTTTTTCCGGAGGCCGAGTGGAAGTTTTTCATCGAAGCCTCGATCGAAGCGCGACGGGATCGGCGAGGAGGACCTTCCGCGGGTCGGGATCTGGCGGGTCGGGATCATCGGGATAGCCAACGGCGCGGGGATCCCCTCATGCCGGCGCTGGGCGCCGTCCGCATCGACAATAGTGCCGAAACACCCGGGCAAACCCTGCAACGTCTGCTGAAGTTCGTGCGAAATTCACCCGAGGAGCCGCGATGATCGGTCATCGGAGGCGAAGCATTCCTGCGGTTGTCGGATGGTACCGTATCTATTTTTTACTGGCCGTGGGGCCATGGATCGGGTCGGGCCGGGCGGATCCCGGCGAAGTCGCCGTGGTGTGGAGTCGTCAGATTCCAGAGTCGCGTGAGGTGGCGCAGTACTATGCGGCGCGCCGGGGTATTCCAGAAGCGCAGTTGATCGAGATTGACGTGGCGGCCGGTGTGACGATTTCCCGGGATGACTATATTCAACGGATCGAGCGCCCCGTAAAGCGGGCATTGGAGAACCAAGGGCTGATGAAATTTGTCTCGACGCCAATCGCTGCGACCGAGACGAGTGCGGGACGGATGGCCTACCGATGTGTTGCCGCGCGGATTCGATACTTGGTGATGACCTGGGGAATTCCGTACCGGATCCTGGATGACCCCACGCGTCTGGACAAGGATCTGGCGATCCCCCCGCCGATGCGTCGGACGGATGCCTGTGTGGACAACGAGCTGTGTCTCCTGCCGATTCTGGGGCAGGTCAGTCTGACCGGAGCTGTGGTCAATCGGTTCAGTTACAATGCAACCAACCCGGTCGTGCTCAGTCCGATGAACAGCGTATTGATGGTCACCCGTCTCGACGGGCCTTCACCGGCGATCGCGACGGGGTTGGTCGACAAGGCGATGCAGGCGGAGCGGGACGGTCTCGTGGGGCGTGCCTATTTTGACCTTCGAGGAATCACGAGTGGCGAATACCTGCTCGGGGATCAGTTCATGACCAATGGATACCGAATATGCCGGCTGGGTGGCTTTGAAACGGTGATTGATCATCGGCCTGAAGTGTTTCCCGTTACATTTCCAATGAGCGATATAGCGGTGTATGCGGGATGGTATACGTCGAACAACGAGGGAGTGTTTTCGCGACCGGAGGTTGAATTTCGGCCCGGGGCGATTGCGTATCATTTGCACTCCTAGAGTGGGGAGTCGATCCGGAATACCAATATCAACTGGGTCGGACCGCTCTTGGGAAGAGGGGTTACGGCGACGATGGGCTGTGTTGCTGAGCCGTTCCTGGGATTGACGCCGGATGTGGGGGTATACCTGTCGCGGCTGTTCGCCGGGTGGACGTGGGGTGAGGCCGCCTATTCCTCGATGCAGGGGCTTTCATGGCAGACGATCGTGCTCGGGGATCCGTTGTACCGGCCGTTCGGGAAAGCGCCGGAAGCGCTGGCCCGCGAGTTGGATGCACGGGGGGATCCAAATTTCCCCTGGGCATTGCTGCGTCTCGTCAATTTGCAGCTGGATCGAGGAATCAATGCGCCATTGCTCATGGCGGAACTCGAGAAGCAGCCCATTACCGCCAAAAGTTCCGTGCTCCAGGAAAAATTGGCGATGCTGTGCCGGGCTGGATCCAACGATTTAGGGGCCGTGGTGCACCTGGAACGGGCGGTGTCGTTGGGTTGTTCACCGATGCAACTTCTCCGACTCCTGTTGGAACTGGGAGAGTTGCAGGCCGAGTTGGGACGAGCGGAAGACGCGTTTGCCACGTATGAACGGGCCATCCAAGATTGTCCTCGATGGATCGATCAGTTGAGTGTCCGCCGCAAGCAATTGCCGCTGGCTCGCAGGCTCGGCAAGCGCATGGAAGCCGAGTTCTATGAGCGCGAAATCAGGCGGCTCGAGAAGAAATAGGCGTTGGGTCCTCTCCGGGTGTACCGGATACGCCGAAGGCGGCGTTGGAACCACGGATGAACGCCGATAGACACTGATCGCAGAAAAACATCCACGATGGGTCGTTTTGCTTCGGGCCAACGGCCCGTGATTCCTCAGCCCAGCCCAACGGGCTGGGTCATGAGACATTAAGAGATTCATGCGCCCCAACGGGACGCGATGGATGCGCGCGCCGCGGAGTGAGGTTATCGCGGCCCTTCAGGCCGCGTGATCTGTCGGCGATAGGTACCCAGGCCGATGGCCTGGGCTGAGGAATGACGGCCCTTTGGGCCTACCGTGCATTCGCAATCTACTTGTACGCAGCGTGGATCGATCAAACTCGATAGGAAACCCCCGACGGAAGCCGTGCGAAAGGATGGATGGAGAGACGCTACCGAACTTAATCGTTTGCGCCGTGATCCCAGGAACCTGCTGGCATTGTGCCGGTTCATGGGTAGCGAAGTTTTCCAAAGAATGGACATGAATTGTGACCATGAACCGCGCTCCGTGCGTCCCGGCACATAGGTCGGTGTGCTGTTCGTCGCCATCGACGGACAAAGGACGAAGGACGAGGACGAAGGACGAGGGCGAAGGACGAGGACGAGGGCGAAGGACGAGGACGAGGGCGAAAGCGCCGCAATGGGGTCCTTCAAATCGTCCTCGTCCGTCGCGCTCGTTCTTCGTCCTCGAATTGGGAAATGGAGTCGGTTCATGGGTAGGAATGTTTTCCAACGAATGGACATGAATTGGGACCATGAACCTGGGAGCGCCGGCATCCCTGCCGGCGGGTGTTGTCCTCTCTGCAGGCTCGCCGGCAGGATGCCAGCGCTCCCAAGGGAGCCGGTTCATGGAGTGCG
>CAMDJH010000303.1 GCA_945900455.1 Akkermansia muciniphila | reverse complement strand
TGGAACCCGCCAATGGCAGGGATTTTTCGATGTGTTCCCGAGCCTTGGTGAGGTCTCCGATCGCCTCGAAGTACAGACCCAGGTATAGGTGAGCGTAAAATCGTGGCCGGCTTTTCTCCGTGTCGGTGCCCTTCACTGCCTCGGCGGCGATCAATACATCCGCCGCCGTGGCGCGCCCGGCAAACAATCGATGTACCTCCTTCATCGGGACCCTGCCGTCGTCGGAAATGGCGATCAATTTCGACCGTGCGGCCGGAATGCCCTGCTCGCGGGCAGTGCAAAGAAAATGCCAGACGGCATTCTCGACATCCTGTGAATTGACCGTTTGATGCGATTCAAATTGCGCGCGCCCATCGGCAAACCGTCCGACGTAGTAGAGAGCAATGCCACGCTGCCAATTCTGCGGTGCATTCCGGGGATCCAACTCATTGGCCCGGTCGAAGTCGGTCACAGATTCGAGCACGTTCCCCGCCTGGAACAGCGCAACACCCCGTTTTTCGTACAGCGCGGCACTCCCCGGCTGAATGCGAATGAGCTGCGACAGGTTTGTCGCCACCGCGAGCGGCTGGCCAAGCGCATCAAAAAGGCGAACTCGCAGGAGCCATCCCGCCGGACCCTCGGGCAATTCGGACACAACTCGTTGCGACAACTTCTCGGCCTCGGCAGGATCTCCCCGCTGCCACGCTGCCATCGCCTGTTCGATCAGGGGCTTTCCGGCACCATCGGCATCAGCGGCAGCCGCCATTCGTGGCAATGGCAAACCCAGCAACCATCCGCCCACGACCACAGCCAACGCATGGGCCCCTCCCAATTGCGCCACCCGCATTGCATTACCCATTGTTTTCATATTAGCTTTGCTGCCACCGCAACTCCGAGTTCAGTCGCCAAACGCACCGGCCGCCGATCCTCGGCAAATCGAGCTTGGCCGCCCACGAACGCTGCCGCGCGTAACTGTAGCTGATGGCCGACGACCCGCGCAAACGCCGCCACCGGACTCTGGCAGCCCCCACCCATCTCTTTCAAGAACGCACGTTCCGCCAAGACCGAGTGACGGGTATTAAAGTGGTCGAGAGCCGCACAAACGTCCAACGCCTTCGAATCCCCCGTCCGCACCTCCAACCCAACCGCCCCCTGCCCGACCGCCGGGAGCATTTCTTCCGGCTCAAATACGGTGGCCAACAGACCCTCGGGTGGAGCCAAAATCTCCGCTCGCCGTGCGGGCGCCAATCGGGGATTAACCCGAAGGCGTCCGCCCGGCCCAATCTCGTAGTCGAGGCGTTGCAAACCAGCCATCGCCAAAAGCGTGGCATCGATCTCGAGCTGTTCCCACAGTTTCTGCAATCGCGTCCCTACGTTGCCACGAATCGGAACCACTTGGCAGTCCGGTCGCAAGCACACGGCTTGCGCCGCCCGCCGATTGCTGCTTGTGGCGATCACCGCTCCCTTCGGCAGCGTCGCCCAGGTAAGGTTCGGCCGAAATCCTTGGACCGGCCGACTGCCGGGACGCCACTCGGCCTGTGGATCAATCCGCGAAGCCACATGATTCAGATCGCGATAAACCAGAACCTCCCGGACATCCGCCCTCTGCCCAAACCCGCCCAATTCAAGCCCCGTCGGCAGATCGGTCGGAAGATCTTTCAAGCTGTGCACCGCGATATCGACATCCCCATTAAACAAAGCCTCCTCCAACTCCTTCGTGAACAATCCCCGCGGCAGTGTTTCCCCGCCGACCAACGCCGCCGTTTGCAGCTTATCCCCGGTCGTCCTGATTATTTTAATTTCAAACGCCCGCCCGGAAAATGCCGCCCGAGCAGCGGCGATTACGTGGTGTGCCTGCGCCAAAGCAAGGGATGATCCTCGCGTGCCAATGCGTATGGGACTCATCGGGTTCATCGATTTCCCACCCAGTTTTCCGGCAGTGCCTGCCCCGTCACCCGGTCGATGTTTTCACGCGCCCCCAGGAATTCCCGCACCCGCTGGCGGACAATGTTCTCGCACTGAACAAATTCCTGACCCCGGCGGTGCACATGCTCGTCAGCAATCGTCTGCAGATCATCGACGTCATAGAGAAAAACATCACTCAACTGGTCCACCCGCGGATCAATGTCGCGTGGCACCGCCAGATCGATCAGGAGAAGGGGGCGGGGCGGACGCTGCTTCAGCAGTCGCTCCAGTTTCGTACGGTCGAGAATATAATGCGGGGCACTCGTGCTGCTGATGACGATGTCGATCGCCGCAAACTCTCGCTCCCAATCATCAAATCGGACGGCCCGTCCTCCTAACTCCATCGCCAGTGCCACCGCTCGATCCTCCGATCGATTCGACACCAGTATACCACGGGCCCCGCGGCTTTGCAGTGCCCTTGCGGTCTTTTCACTGGTGTCTCCCGCCCCAATCACCATGACTCGACACTCCCGGACCGCCGCGAAGAGCTTCTCCGCAAGATCGACCGCCACGGATCCAATGCTCGTGCTGCCGCGTTGGATGCCGGTCTCCGTCCGAATCTGCTTGGCCACCGAGAATGCCTTTTGGAAGGCCTTGTTCAAGGCTTTGCCGGCGTGCCCCCCTTGCAACGAGACATCATACGCCTTTTTCATCTGCCCCAGGATTTCAGTTTCGCCCAGCACGAGCGAGTCGAGCCCCGCAGCCACCTTGAATAGATGTTCAAGACTCCCCGGCTCACCGTGCGAGTAACTCTCCGCGGGCGACGCAAAAGTCGACTGACGGTCCGTCTCAAGAAACTGCCGGATCTCCCGAATGGCCTCCGACTCGGTGAGGACAGAGGTGGCATAGATCTCGACTCGGTTGCAGGTCGATAGAATAACCGCTCCATCGATGCGACCCTCCACCCGCAGCCTCGCCAGGGCTGAGGGCAAGGCTGATTCCGCAAACGCAAACCGTTCGCGCACTTCGACCGGTGACGTGCGATGACTTGTGCCGACGACGACGAATGGCATCAGCGGGGAGTCGGTTGATCGGCGTTGACCGAATGCTTCGACGGTTCGGGGGTGGGGACGGTCCTCGGTCGGTTGTGCAGTCCGGAAAACATCCAAACCCCCCAAAAGGTCAGCATGATGAAAGTGAATCCGCCCACCGCCGCCCACGCGAGCCGTCGGCCATGCTGGGCGAATTTTCCAGCCGCCGAAACGAGAGCCAGATAGACCAGCCAGGTAAATACGCAATACACGACGAATGGATCTGCGGTGACGTATGAACCCCGCACGGTTTTCAAATAGTGCGACCCGACGAGCAACCCAGCCGAAAGCAGGAAGAAGCCAATGCTCAGGAGCCTTCGCGTGACCCGTTCAAGGCGTTGAATGGACGGCATAAACGCTTCGATGGCCCGGGCCTTGTGAAACTTGAGATCATGCGCCTGCATCAGATACATCACGCCAGCGAGAGCGCTTAGTCCAAACGCTCCATACGCCAGCAGCACCAACGTTGCATGCAGGCTTTCCCAGCCATGACCGAAGTGTGGCCGGGCCTCCCGCTGGTCCAGCGCAGGCATCAGCGCGAAGACTCCCATTCCAAACAACACCGGCGAAGCGAAGGCTCCGAGGAAGCGAAGCCGCTGCACCCAACCGATCGCCAGGTAGCTCGCCACAATGGTCCAACCAATAAACATGGTCGCCTCGAACAGATTGTTAATCGGACAACGTTCGAGTGAAAATCCCCGACGAGCCATGGCCGTCGTGTGAAAGGCTGCTCCAATCCCCAGCAGTAGGTACAACACACGATTATCCCGCCGAAACCCACGCCTCCAAAGCAAGATCGAGTACACAGTGCAAATCCAGTAGAACAGCACGGCGGTCAGAAAACAGTGACGATCGGTGAATCCGGTCAAGAGGGAGGAGATTACTCCTAAGGTCGACTCGGGCAAGGCAGGTTTTTTGGTAGATTGTCACGATTCGATCCACGGGAGCTTCCGAGCGAAACCCGCGTGCAATGCTGCCGCAGGACCGCCACGCTCCTCTCCATGTCCATCGCTTCGCTCATTCGTCACCTTCAGACCTCCGGTTGTATCGCGATTGTCCTCGTATCGGCGCTCTCCACCGCCACCCGTGCGGCCGCCGCACCGAATGTCATTCTCATCGTCGCCGATGATCTCGGCGCTCACGACCTCGGAGTGACCGGCAGCCGTTTCCATGAGACGCCGAACCTCGATCGCCTGGCCCACGAGGGGATGCAGTTTACACAGGCATACTCCGCGTGCACCGTCTGCTCCCCAACCCGAGCTGCTCTATTAACCGGCAAGTATCCTGCCCGCCTGAGACTAACCGACTGGATCCCCGGTGAGAATCGCGAGAACGAAAGGCTGCAATCCCCTGAGTGGACAAAGCAATTGGGGTCCGGCGAAATCACTCTTGCCGAACATCTCAAGACCTCCGGGTATTCCACGGCCCATATTGGCAAGTGGCATCTGGGGGGCCCAGAAGTCCGCCCGGAAATGCACGGCTTTGATCTAAATCGAGGAGGAGATCATCGGGGCCAGCCTCCCAGCTATTTTTCGCCCTATGGCCTGCCCCGGCTACTCGATGGACCCGTCGGCGAGTATCTAACCGATCGCGAAGGGGACGAAGCGGTTCAGTATATCGCAACCCACACCAACCGCCCGTTTCTCCTTCACGTGTGTTTTCATGGAGTGCACACACCCCTTCAGGCAAAATCCGAACTCGTAGACAAATACCGGCGCAAGCCGCCGATCCCCGGTAATTCCCAAACGAATGCGGTGTACGCGGCCATGCTGGAGAGCCTCGATGCCGCTGTCGGCCGCATTCTCCAATCGCTCGCCGATCATGGCCTTGAAACCAACACACTCGTTATCTTCACCTCTGACAATGGAGGTCTCGTCCTCGGCTCAACCCCGGCAACATCCAATGCGCCGCTCCGATCCGGCAAGGGTTCTCCCTATGAAGGCGGTGTCCGTGTCCCGTTGATCATCCGCTGGCCAGGGGTCGTATCACCGGTATCAAGTTGTGCAACACCCGTCATTTCGATGGATCTTCCTGCGACGGTGTTGGAGGCCTGTGGACTCACCCACCGCGTTGACGACGGGCGGAGTCTGGCACGGCTTTTTCGAAACCCTGACGACGCTCTGGATCGGCCTTTCCTTGCATGGCACTACCCTCACTATCACGTCGGTGGCGCCACGCCATACGCAGCAATTCGGGCAGGCGATTGGAAATTAATTCAGTATCTCGAAGACGGCCGCCGTGAACTCTTCAACCTGAGAGCGGATCCGGCCGAATCAACCAATCTCGCGCTCCAGCAATCGGACAAACTGGCGCAACTGACGCGACAGCTTTCCGATTGGCAACATTCGGTGAGTGCCCAATGGCCGAGGACCAATCCCATCGCCCCGTTCTCGGGCCGACAATCCGTTTGGTTTGGTTTTGATCGACACGATTTTGCGGTGGACGGCATGGCAGGGCTAGTGGTGTCTCCCAAGGGGGCCGCCCCTGGCAGGCCTTGGGTGTGGCATGGCGAGTTTTTTGGACATAAGCCCGATCCCGATATCGCGCTCCTGGGGCGCGGGTTCCATATCGCTTATCTCTCCGTCCCGGATCAACTGGGCAGTCCGGATGCCGTCGCAAAGTGGAATCGATTCTACGGAGAGCTATCCCGCCGGCATGGGCTTGCTGCGAGACCCGGTTTAGTCGGCCTGAGCCGCGGTGGATTATATTGTTATAACTGGGCTGTCGCCAATCCAGAGAAAGTGTCCTGCATCTATGGTGACGCGCCCGTCTGTGATTTCCGGAGCTGGCCCGGTGCATTCGGCAAGGGCAAACGCAGCGATCGCGACTGGCAATTCGTTCTCGAGCGCTACGGATTCAAATCCGACGCCGAAGCCCGGGCCTATCCTGGCAATCCGGTGGACCAGTTGGCCGGCCTCGCCGCCGCCAAGATTCCGCTGTTACACGTGTACGGAGATGCGGATGAAGTCGTGCCCTGGGATGAAAATACCGGAGTTGTTGCCGAGCGTTACCGGAAGCTGGGCGGCTCCATCACACTCATTGCAAAACCGGGCGTCCATCATCATCCGCACGGCCTCGATGATTCGACACCGATCGTAAACTTTCTGTGGGAGCACGCGGCGTCGCCGGAGGCGCATGCCTGGCGGAAAGAAACCATCGAAAACCCGGGGAGGAAAGCCCCGTGAATTCATTGCGCACGGCGACGGTGAGTGCGTCCGATTGATCGGTGCAACGTCCATCGGGTGTAAGACAAATCTTTGTCCTACCCCCTCGTCCATCGCATTTCCCGATTTCTTTTTTCATGTTCCGTCGTATGTTGCCCGTGCGCATGAATCCTGCACCGCCTTCCGTTGGCAATACTTGGCTCGCTTTTACGTTTCTTACCGTCTTTTCGTGGGGCGTGTACGGAATCTTGCTTCATAAGGGTCAGGTCCTCATGGGGGATCCTGTCAACGGCCGCTACAAAGCGTTTTTGTTCGTAGGCATCGCCTATTTTCTCACGGCAGTCCTGGCCCCCTTTTTTTTGCTGTTGGGCAAGGGAGCCGCATTTAATGGATACACTCAGCCCGGGGCTTGGTGGTCGCTCATCGCCGGGATTCTCGGCGCGGTCGGCGCGTTTGGCGTCCTGTTGGCCTTCGGCGCCAAAGGTCGCCCGCCGGAAGTTATGTCCATCGTGTTCGCCGGTGCTCCGGTGGTGAATGCACTCGTGTCGTTGTGGATGACTCGGAATGAGATCCAATTCAATGCCATCAATCCGCTGTTTTACCTCGGCATGGCCATGGCTCTGGCGGGCGGCGGCTTGGTCACCCTCTATAAACCGACGCCGCCTCCACCGTCTAGGCAGGCCGCCCCCGCGTTCGTGTCTCCGACCCTGAAAGCCAATTGATCCATGCCGATGGGTGCCGCCAGTCTGCCGGCATTGCAGGCGCTCTTGTCTGA
>CAMDJH010000302.1 GCA_945900455.1 Akkermansia muciniphila | reverse complement strand
GACCGAGGCACAAGTCCGCAAGGAGATGGCATTGCATCCCCTGGAATGGGTCGAGACACTCCGAATTCTACCGCGCCAGCACATCATTATTTTCCGGCGGACATTGCCCTAAGACACACGATCATCGACCCGATCGCCTGTTCAGAATCTCACCACCGCATCCTTCCGCGCTGATTCATACGCGCCGAAAACCAACTCGAGCGTCTTGAGATTGTCGACGCCGGTGGTCTCGCCGGAACCTTCGCCGCGCAACGCTGCCAGTATATCGCGGTGACACGGCACCATACTGGACTGCGCAACTTCGTATCTCGGATCCGCCCATGCGTAACGCGGCGGCGCGTGACGGCGACTGTGCGTTCCTTTCTTCGTCGTGACCCGCAGCCCATAGTTGTCCGTGACTTCGATACTGCCGAGTGGGCCTTCGACGAACGCCAGCGTCTGGGGAAAGCACTCGCGCTCCAGCGGCGTCTTGGCGTACGCAAGTTCGACGACCACGCTCGTGCGCGCCTCCCCCATGGCGAGCAACAGCGTCGCGACGTTTTCGCCCTTCACGGCCGGCCGCCGCGTCTTGTGTAACTGACAGTAGAGCGAATCCGCCTCACCGAAGCACGCACGGGCCGTATCGAGGACGTGAGTACCGATATCCGTGAGGATGAACTGCTCCAACTCGGCGAGCGCTGGCTGGTTTGCCCAGACATCAAAACCGCTGGTGAAGGACAGGCGCGCCCGGAACGGCGCGCCAATCACCCCCGAGCGAAGCCTGTTGATGAGCGCGCGCATCGGAGTCTGCCAGCGCCAGTTTTCGTGGACAAAGAACGGTGTCTTCGCTCTGCCGAAAGCGGCGACCATCTGCCGTGCGTCAGCGAGTGAAGGGGCCATCGGCTTCTGGCAGATGCACGGGATGCGGAACTTTGCGCAAAGCAGCGAGAGCGGCTTGTGGCCACCGACTTCGGTGATGTTGTCGACGAAATCCGGCTTCACGTCGCACAGTAACTTCTCGGCATCGTCATAGACGGCCGGGATACCCAGATCCCGGGCGAATCTTTCAGCCTTATCTCGGTTGCGATTAAATATCGCGACGCACTCGACGCCGCCGACTTCGCGCCACGCAGCAAGCTGGCAGCGCGCCCAAAATCCGGCACCGAAAATCGCAAAACGAAGGTTCTTCATTGTTCTATTGTTAGATACGCTAGCAGGTCGGCGAGTTCCTGTGGGGGCATGGCCGTTTCCCACTCCTGTGGCACTTCAGCCAACGGTTCGCTCATCGAGTAATCCTCCGCGCTCGCGCCGTCACCGGCCATGTCTCCGCCGCGCGACCATCGCGCACCGCCCACACCTCGCTATGCAACGCAATCGTTGGACAAACGTGGCGGGGTATTCCGTAAAACACTGCGCCGACTTGAAATTCGGCGGCACGCGGGGTTTCGACGACAAGATGCTCTTCGCTGTGCATCACGAACACGGCGTCTTCCAGTCCCAACAAGCGCACGCGCGGATGCGGCATCTCGGCGGCCACGGCCTTGTGACCGAGATCCAAACAGAGGCGGTTGGAGGTCGGTTTGCTTACCACACGCATGAGGAGAATCGCCGCGTTGAGAAAGTCGAGGTCGGGACACGCCTCCGCCTGTCCAAAATCCCACAGCACGGTGGTACCCGCACCGACTTCCACCTGCGCATGCCGGGAGAGCAAAGGAAACGTCGGCGTGCCGCTGGCAATAACCTTCGGCACTTCCAACCCGTCCGCACGAAGCCTTTCAACGAGCGCCCAGACCGCCTGGAATGTCTGCTCGGTGACTCTCCCGAGCGCGGCGTGATCGGAGTTGTGCAGATGTCCGTCGTACGCGTGCAGGCCCGCGGCCCGAAGTCCGGGCGATGTGGCGAGGGTGCGATACACCGTCGCGGCATCCTCGGGCACGATCCCAGTGCGATTCATGCCGACGTTCAGGTCGAGATATAAGTCGAGGGTGACTCCGGCGGATTGCGCCGCACGGCTGAGTTCGCCAACGGTGCCGGGATTATCCACCAGTCCCGCGAAACGCGTCTGCGGAAATGCTCTTACCAGCTCGATGAAACGCCGGATGCCCGGCCCCACGGGCTGGTAGGCGAGGAGGACATCGCGTCCACCAGCGGACGCAGTCATCTCCGCCTCGGCGATGGTGGCGGTCTTGAATTTCGTGATGCCGGCGCGCAACTTCAGTGCGATCACCTGCGGCAATTTATGCGTCTTCACATGCGGCCGCAGCCGGTCCGCCCCGCCGGCGAGGGCAATCATGCGCCGCAAGTTTTCTTCGATCCGATCGGGGTAAAGCAGCAGCGCCGGCGAAGGCACGTCGACTTCATTCGTGATGCGAAACCAGTCCGTCATTTCAAGTTTGAGTTAAGGCGAGTTCGGATTCGCCGTGAAGTGTCATCGCTGCAAAAGTTCAGCCAGCGAGAACTTCTCGAATACCAAGTGGGATTGGCTGCCTTCATAAACGATGCCCACATGATGATCGTCAACACGCGTCAAGCTCGGGTAGCCAGCCCCTCGGCCTTCATCGAGCAGCAGGTGATGCGACTTCGGCCACGTCTGACCGTCGTCAAAGCTGACTTGTAGTGTGTGGTGGGTGCGCCCGCTCTGGGTATGCGGGTTGGCGAACAGCAGGACGTGCGATCTCCCGCCGTCCGCTTCGGTGTCGACTCGCAACAAGCTGCCGTTGCAGTTCGGTTCAATGAGGGTATTGCGATGAGTCGCGTGCGGCTGCCACGTTTGCCCCAGGTCCTTCGTCACGGCGACAGCGCGGAAACGCTCGTGATCGTTGCGCATGTTCAGCATGATCGAGCCGTCGCCGAGCTGGGCTGCCTGGCACTCGTTGCCGCCGCTGAAGGCGGGCTTTCCAACCATCCACGTCGTCCCGTGGTTCCGACTAATCATGAGGGTCGAGAACGTGGACAACGCCGCCCGGCCATCGCGGCCCTGCACCGGCATTACCAACGTGCCGTCCGGCAGGTTGATCCCCTGCTGAGGCGACGGCGCGAGCAACCACCATCCCTCTTGCTTGAGCTCGCGAGTGAGATTTCTAGGTTTGGACCACGTGAGGCCATCGTCCCGCGAACGAACCATCATGAATTGCGCACTCTTGCCGATCTCGAATCCCGGTTCGGAGCCATCGTCGCTCCATTGATGCTTGCCCGGCTTGCCGTTCATCCACACGGCAAAACAAAAAATCTCGCCCGTCTGCCGATCGACGATGATGCCAGGATCGCTGCAACCATTCAATTCCTGCCCCAGCCCACCGTACTCGCCCATGTCCATGATGACGCGGACCGGCTCCCAGTTTTGTCCGCCGTCCGTGCTGCGGCTTAACCCGATATCGATATCTTCCTGCAGGTCACGGCCCATCCGCCGCCGCATGTCGTACACCGCCAACAATGTCCCTTTCGCTGACGTGGCCAGCGCCGGAATGCGATATGTGTGAACGCCGTCATCCTTGTGCTTCCGCAGCGCGACTCCGATGCGGTGTCGGCCGTGAGGCGAGGCATCGCGCGGTGTCAACGTGCCCGCCGTCGTCTGAATCGCGGTGCATGTGGCCGCAACTCGATGCAACAGATTGGCCGTCGTCTTCAATTGGCCGGAGAGCCAAAAAACGTTCTTTCCGACTGGAAGCACCGACTCGCTTCGAAACGTGATTGTCGCGGCGGGCTTGGCAGCAGCCCCCAGGGGCGTCGCGGGCGAGAACTCGTCTTTGCTACCAGTCGAAAATAACGTGACCGATTCCAAGTCGCCCAGGTCGTCCGTGCCGTCCAGTGTGAAATCGAATGACGTTACGCGAGACGCGACTCCCTTCGCGACCTCCACGATCACGCGCGTGAGCGGCCCGTGCTCATTCCGAATCAACACCGGATGCACGGGCTGCGACGAGACCGCACTCACCGTGCGGGCGGACGGGAGCGGCGTGTCGGCCGCTTCCATGTCGTGTTGCCACGTTGAGCTCGCGATGCCTAGTGACAACGTGATGACGAACAGAAGCCTGAAGCAGTTCATGTTAATTGTTCCCGCCATGTTTGTGAGCGGCCGACCGCGGAGCGTCAATGAGGCAAGTTCAATCCTTGGCGACTGCTTTGCTTCGTTCCGCGGCTTTGCGTGCGAATCCGACCGCGTGGTTCGGTCGAGGAGAGCCGGAACAATTCATTCACCCGTTGGCAGGAGTAATGTGGGTGAATCTAGAACTCGTAAAGATCTTTGCCTCACATCCGACGACGACCCGTTGGGCTCCGGGCTAGAGAGGGGGGATGAATCAGTTCGCACCGATCAATACCCGATAAAACATTTTAAGTTCCGACGAGCTCGCCGGGGCATCGTACGACAAATCTTCATTGCCGGTCTTACGCAGACTCACCACCTGGGTCCACGTCGCAAGATCACTCGATGCTTGGACCGTGAAAAGACGGTTCGATTCCCCGCCCAGGATCAACAATCGCAATCCGGCTGGAATGAGGCGGGCGCTTAACACCACGGGTTTTGCCGCCTGCACCGTGACCTTCAGCTCCTTGGCATCACTCAGGGGCGGCTGCCCGTTGTCCGTCAACCGCACCCGGATGATGTAATCCCCGGGCGCTTGCTGGGTCGATGGAGTCCAAGTAAAGACGCCGGCAGCCGTGATGGACGCGCCCACTGGAGAACCGGCGTCCAAGCTGAAGGTCAGCAACTGCCCGGCATCGGAATCCGTGCCTCGCACCGTGATGCTCAACGGGTGTTGTTGAACGACCGCTTGGTTGGGAATCGGATCGATCTGCGGCCGGTGATTTTCGGCGGGCTGCCCTGCAAGAATAAACAAGTACGTCGAACCGCCGTCGAGCGGGTTCGCCGTCAGCGTAAACCGATCGAGATAAACGAAGTTTTGGTCGGACGGAAAGTTAAGACGAACGAGGAATCGCTCGATGACGTCGATCCGGACCGCATCCGCATAGCCCCAATCCGAGGTGCCATCCACCGTGCCGTTGATCGAGTAGCGGGCCGTGGAAGTTAGAACTTCAGCCCCGATATAAATGCGTCCATTCAGCGGCTCCTGCCGAGCCCAGGCTGGGCGTCCACCGACGAGGAAGAAGCCGGGAGGATTCACATCGATTCGAACATCTTCGAAGCCGATCGTCGCCGTGGCGGTTAGCCCTTCGATTTCCCCCGTGTACGTTAACTGCAAATTCGATCCCGCTGCCACCTGCTGCGATGCGAGCACCGATAGCCCCATCAGTGCCACTCGGAGTGATTTAGCCTTTGCCACGGCAGTCATCCGCACGCAGCGTGACCCTTGATGTCGAGCTGTCAAGGGCGTATTGAATTCACCCCCTAGATTCTGTCACACAATCGGCGATGCCTGGAACCTAGTTTCACGATTCCTGGATTGACCCCTTTTCTGACCTCTTTTCACCCTCCTGCTCACGGCTGATCTGAGACCAGGACCACCCGGAAACCTATGTGGAAGACCCCGAAGGACGGGTCGAAGTCCGCGCTGTCGCCACGGTACGCCGACCGGTGGCGCACGGCGCCACCGAAAAAGTCGCCGCCGCGAATCACGCGCTTCGAGCCCGTAGAAGGCCCCTGCGGGTCAACGGCGGTCACGGAGGGATAATCCCCTTGGGTTACCAAAACGAGGCGTTTGCTGAACGTCCTCGGCGTCGGGTGGCGGCAGCATGTCGATACGTCAGATGAAGCGATGACGTGATAGCGGGTTGGCGAAATTAAAAGAGCGCCTTGTGCCTTGAGAAGTCGGGAAAGGAGGCAAGCCGTATCGCAAATGAACTCAAGTCACGATTCCGGGCTTGACCCCTTGTGACTCTTTTTCGGTTTTTTTATTATCCTTGAGGAATTCTTAATGACCCCGAGTATGGGGCATTCCAAATGAGCAAGCGTTTCTATCGAGTGACCCGTGATTTGCACCTCTATTTTGGTTTGTTCATCAGCCCCTTTATTCTTGTCTTCGCGGTCAGCGCGTTCTTTTTGGTGCATTCGCGGTCACAAACAGGAACAACCACGGTCCGCTCCAGTCCGCCTGTCTCGGATTTGCTTCTGCCGGTTGACCTGGAGAAATTGTCCGGGCGAGAACGAATCGACAGATTGAAACCGGTGTTGGATCGCCTGGGTGTGCAGGGTGAAGTGGGCTGGGTGAAGCATTTCCCAAAGCAACACCAACTGGTTATTCCAGTGACCGTTCCCGGCCGAGAGACTACGGTCACTCTCGATTTGACTAAACGGGAGGGATCGATCGAACAGCGCACGACCGGTTTGGCCGACGCTCTCATGATTCTTCACATGTCGCCGGGGCAACACGGGGCCGACATCCGCAAGAACTGGATTTACATGCGCGTCTGGTCGTGGCTTGCGGACGCGACTGTTTACGTGACCCTGTTCATCACGGTGAGCGGATTGTATCTTTGGTATGTCCTCCGTGCCGAGCGGAGAGTCGGCATCAGCCTCCTTGCCATGGGGGCTTTATCCTTTCTGGGAATAACCTATGCGCTCTGGCGCTGAACCCATGAATGCTGACACGAAAGCACCTACCCAACGTCTGGTGGAGACGTGCAAAGTTTGGAATCGCAAGCTACACTACTACCTTGGACTTTACCTTTTATTCTTTGTCTGGCTCTTTGCTTTTAGCGGCCTGCTGCTGAACCATTCGAGTTGGAACTTCGCCGAGTTTTGGCCCAACCGGAAAGAAACGACTTATGAACGTCAGATTACCGCGCCGGTTCCCGGGAACGATCTGGCGCAGGCGGGCTACCTCATGCGTCAACTGGATCTCACCGGCGAAATCGAGTGGACGGCGGCGCGAAGCAATAGCAGCCAGCTTAACTTCAGGGTGACTCGCCCCGGTCATATTTTCGAAATTAAAGCAGACTTCGATCAACAGCGGGCTTCAGTGAAAAGTATTGACCTGAACGCCTGGG
>CAMDJH010000301.1 GCA_945900455.1 Akkermansia muciniphila | reverse complement strand
TCGCAAAACTCGCCCAATTTGGCGAGAATCCCGACGAATTTCTCTTTCCCCAGATCGTCCAGGAGCCGCTGGCCACCGACGATCCGCGAGATGCAGTGATAGACCGCCGATTCCCCAGCGAGTTTGATGCGAGCCATTCTCATAACGTTTTCACGCGATATTGGCCGCAACCTCCGACAGGAAAGACGGCATGTCAAATCAATTGAACCTGTCACTTTAAGTCACTTTAACTAATCGGATTCGTGAATTCGTTCCAATTTTCCAGTTTCCATCCGGTAGATTTCCCCTCAGTTTCTGCGCATGACACTTGAAGATTCGCTGGGCGACATTCTACGAAAGGCCCGGATGTCGGCCAACGTAACACCGGAAGCGGCCGCCTCGGCCGCGGGCTTGTTTGCCGGAGACTACGCGGCGGTGGAAGAATCGGGGAAAGCCCCGGCAACATTTGATTTTGGAGCCATCGGACGTCTTTTGGGCCTCCACGGGGCAAAATTGGAACGGATTGCACGGGGTTGGCTCCCGAAGCCGATCGACACGACGGCGTGGCGTGAGTTTCGGGTGATCACGACGACCGAGGACGGCACGGTCGTCAATGCCTACCTCGTCTGGGATGCGGTTACTAAGGAGGCAGCTCTTTTTGACACGGGATTCGATGCAGTGCCCATCCTTCAGCATCTCGATACCAACGGTCTTTCCCTAAAGCACTTATTCATAACCCACAGTCACGTGGATCACATCGCCGCCTTGGGGCCGATCCGGGAGCGATTTCCGAAGGTGCGCCTCCACTCGAACATGAAATCCGCCCCGGTCGATCAGCGAAATCTGGCCAACGATTTCGTAATGCTTGGCAGTCTAAGGATTACCAATCGTGATACGCCAGGACATGCCGAAGATGGTGTGACCTACGTTGTAGGGATGTGGGGGGATGACGCGCCGCACGTCGCCATCGTGGGCGACGCGATTTTCGCGGGCTCTATTGGGGGTGCCAAGCAGTTGCTGGAGCTGGCGCGGCAAAAGGTTCGCGATCAGATTTTTTCACTACCCGGTGCGACTTTGATCTGCCCGGGTCACGGACCCTTGACGACGGTTGACGAGGAGAAGGCCAATAACCCTTGGTTTGTTTGAAGCCTGTCCGAGATTCGACGAACGAATTTGAAATTAAGCCAGTTATTGCCTATCGTCGCCTTGGGCGGATGTTGTGAATGGTCCGCGGTTGAACTTAACCTGAATTGAGGTTGCCCACATGAAGACTCGCGCGTCGTTTCTCCCGGTCATGCCGTTCACCGCACTGCCGACGTTGACGACCGTGCTCGTGCTTTTCGAAGTGGGATTCGCTCTGCCGGCTTTCGCTGGCTCGGCGGAAACGAACGGAACGGTTACCAACGCTGTGTCCGCTGCGCAGATGTCGGTGCCGTTGTCGACGCTTTCGATGTCGGGATCCTTGATCAATGCCGACGCGCTGAGGCAGCGATTGGTTCCCCGCTCGTACAGCCTCGACGATGACGGCGGTGTAGTGCCCTATCTCTTCCGGGATCCGAAGCCGTTTAGATTCTGGCAAGTGTTTAACCCGTTTGCGCCGCGATCGATGGGGACACCGCCCAGTATTGGATTATCCTTTGCTGAGCCGCGACTGGTGCCGCGGGTTTTTGGGGATGACAAGACGCGTGAGGTCGGTGGCGTTTCTGTGATTCGATTTTCCTGGTGAGGGAGTGGTTAGCCCGGTCAATCCGCGATTCCTGATAGGAATGATCCACATCACTGCAAAAACTCCCGGGGTTTTCCTTCGAGCCGAGTGGCGGCGGGCGGGTTTCCGCCTACCGTCATCCCCGTGCGGAGTTCGTACTATCAGCCAGGGTCGTCGCGCGCAGAGAACGTCGAACGGTTATTCAACCGCATCGCGCCGCGCTATGACCTGCTCAATGACCTTCAGAGTTTCGGTTTGCACCGTCTCTGGAAGCGCCAGCTTGTGTCTCTGGCGGCGGCTCGACCGGGTGAGCGGGCGTTGGATCTCTGTTGTGGCACGGGTGACATCGCATTTGCCCTGGCGCATCAAGGCGCGGAAGTAGTCGGTGGCGATTTTTCCCAGGCGATGCTCGATGTGGCAGCGGGACGATTGCGGGAGCATCCGACCGTGCCGGGGCAGGGGACGGTCGCCTTCAAACGGCTGGATGCCCTGAGACTCCCGTATGGATCCAACCGGTTTGATCTTGTGACGATCGCCTACGGATTGCGCAATCTCTCGGACTTTTCCCTCGGAATCGCGGAGATCGCCCGGGTTTTGCGTCCGGGCGGGCGGGTCTTCATTCTTGATTTTGGCAAACCGGACAACGCTGTATGGCGGGCCTGTTATTTTCAGTATCTTCGGTTCGGTGTGCCGGTTCTCGGGCGGATGTTCGCCGGAGATCGCGAGGCTTATTCCTATATTCTCGACTCGTTACAGGCGTATCCGGGGCAGCGTGGCGTGGATCAAATGCTGCGCGATCAGGGCTTCCGGGAATGTGGGATCCAAAACTTTTTTGGAGGCATCATGAGTATCAATGCGGGCCGTCGGGACTGAAAAGAGGATGAGCGATTTTGAATTCCGATTTGGGGGCATCGCCCGGCTTTACGGACGTGACGGTCTGGAGCGATTGCGCGAAGCGCACGTCGCCGTGGTCGGACTCGGAGGCGTCGGTTCCTGGGCGGTGGAAGCGCTTGCCCGGACGGGCATTGGACGGTTGTCCCTGATCGACTTGGATGAAATCTGTGTCAGCAACGTGAACCGACAGCTGCCGGCGCTCGACGGAACCATTGGTCGCATGAAGGCGGACGTGTTGGCGGAGCGTTGCCGGGCGATCAATCCGGACGTGGATGTGCGGGCCGTCGCTCAATTTTTCACGGAGGCGAGCGCCGCCGGGCTGTTTGCCGAAAGTTTCGACTTCGTTGTCGATGCGATTGATGTGGTGAACAACAAGGTGCGTTTGATCGTACTATGCCGTGAACGGAATATTCCGATGGTGGTGTGCGGAGGTGCTGGAGGACGCCGAGATTCGACCCGGGTTGCGGTGACCGATTTGGCGCTGGCGAGTCATGACAAGTTGCTGACGCAGGTTCGCAAGCAACTGCGGGCCGAGCATGGATTCCCGCCGGGGGATCAGACCTTTGGCATTCCGAGTGTGTATTCCGATGAGCCGCTCGTTTATCCGCGGGGGGACGGCGAAGTTTGCGCGGCGCGGATCGCGGGCCAAACCGGTGTGGACCTGCGACTGAACTGCGATTCCGGGTTTGGTTCGGCCTCCTTCGTCACCGGGGCATTTGGCTTCGCTGCTGCGGGATGGGTTGTGCGGAGGCTTGCAGAAGCATCAAGACTCTAGACCGCGATTCGCACGATCCGTCCCGTCCTCCTCCTCGCCTTCCTCGTTCTCGTTTTCGTATTCGATCTCGCGCTGCATTTCTCGCGAGATGCGTGGGCGAACGAAGCCGTAGATCAAATAACAGGCGATGCCCAATGGGGCGACATAGGGCAGCAATCGTCGCCATAGGATAAAGATCATCCCGATGAACAGGACGATGGTTACCATTCTTCCGAAGGGGCGCTGGGTTTTCCAACCGAGCTTCTTAAACGTCGGGTATTTTACTTCGCTCACCATCATGGCAGAGAGGAATATCAAGATGCCCGGCAGGAGGTACCGCCAGTTACCGACGCTGAGATTCTTATCGTCGAGATGAAGCAGAAGGTAGGTGATCGAGGCGACGAGTCCCGCGGCGGCGGGGATGGGAAATCCAAGGAAGTACTTACCGCCGCCCGTGCCGGCCATGGCGGCCAAACAATTAAAGCGGGCTAGGCGGAAGGCACCACAGATGACAAAGACGGAAGCAATGAACCAGCCGACCTCGGGGTGATTCACGAATACATCGCGGAGGACGATTCGATGAACGAGGAAGGCGGGAGCTACCCCGAAAGACACGATATCGGCCAGGGAATCGAACTCACGTCCGAAAGGGCTTTCGAATCCTCCCATTCGGGCGACGCGTCCGTCCAGGAGGTCCAGGATGCAGGCCAGGAGGATGAAGGCGAGAGCGTGGCGAATGACGCTATTGAAATTGGCGGCAGCTGGATCGGCTTCGACAATTTTGGTGATCGCAAGAAAGCCACAGAACAGGTTGCCTGCGGTGAACAGATTTGGCAGCAGGTAGATCTTCAGCCGGGCGGTCTCCGACTCGGCCTCAGGCACGCGGACAGAACTTAAGGGTGGGCGGTGTTCGGGTTTCATCAGGGGGTTTCCGGAGTGCGAAATCGAGCCATCACGGTCTCGCCCCCCACCACTTTCTGTCCGAGCTGCACAGCCACCTCCGCATGGAGAGGCAGGTAGAGATCGAGGCGGGAACCAAACTGGATGAGACTGATCCGTTCGCCTTGACTCACCTTCGACCCGGAATCAACCCACGGAATGATGCGACGAGCGATCAAGCCGGCGATGAGGCGGACTCCGACCCGGATCCCCTCCGGTCGGGTGCTGTCAAAACCGAGGAGCACGTTTTCGTTATGGGCGGCCGATTCGGTGTTCATGGCGTTGATGAACTGGCCGGGCGTATGACGCGAATAGATCACACTGCCGGAAACCGGGGCCTGCTGCACGTGGACATTGAAGATGGAAAGGAAAATGGAAATCCGCCGGCAACGCCCCCCCATGACATGGAGTTCTTCGGTTTCATCGATTACATCCACCGTGCCGTGCCCGGGTGAAACCACCAGGTTCACCCCGGGCGGCACGTTCGCACTGGGATCTCGGAAAAAGTAGAGCGTAAAGGCGGCGAACACGAGGAACGGGGATACGAGTGAGAGGCTGACCTTGAGCGGTTCCGCGCCCGCGACTTTGAGGAAAAAGCCGATCAGACCAAAGATGACCAAAGCCATCAAAATGAGGTGGCCGGCTGCCTGGAGCGCCTTTCCGCGATGCTGCTGCACGGACGAGGGTAGCAATGCGCCGGGCCCGGTGGAAAGCACAGACCACCTGGCCTCCTGGCCTCTCGTTTTGAACCGCAGCGGAATACCGGTAGACACGGATGCAAGGAAACGCCCCGCCTCAATCCACTCCGCCCCGCGTTTTCGCGGCGTTTATCCGCGGTTGAAGAGTCTGAGCTCACCGAGAATTATTGAATTCACTGCCCGCATTTGTTCGCCGAACGAAGACGTGCCATTTCCAAGTCAGATGGCTAATCTGCGCGGATGGCCAAGATCCTCCTCGTCGATGACGAGATAACGATGGTGCAGATGGTTTGTGAGGTGCTGCGGGCGGACGGGCATGAAGTATTTCCCTTCACGAGTGCCCACGGAGTCCTCGAAGCGCTCACCGAACGACACCCGGACTTGGTCATCACCGATCTCTACCTCGATAAGACCAAGGCCCACGGAATGGAAATCTTGCAGAAGGCCCGCGCGTTGAACCCGCCGCCAGCCTGTCTCATGATCACGGGGTTTGGCACCGTGGAGAGCGCGGTTGAAGCGATGCGACTGGGTGCATACGACTTTCTGGAAAAGCCGTTCAAGCTCGATGAGCTCAAACTCTCGATTCAGCGAGCGCTGAACTACACGCGCACGGTTGCCGAGAACACCCTCCTTCGCCGTGAGCTCAAGCAACGGTACGGGTTCCACCAGATCATCGGCGCCGCACCACCGATGCAAGAGGTATTCCGGATGATCGAGCGGGTTGCCGACACCGACGCCACGGTTCTAATCCTCGGCGAGAGTGGCACGGGCAAGGAACTCGTGGCGCGCGCGCTCCACTTCAATTCCCGTCGCCAGCACGCCGCCTTCGTTCCGATCAACTGCTCAGCGCTGCCCGAAAACCTGCTTGAGTCCGAACTTTTTGGACATCGCAAGGGAGCGTTTACGGGGGCGATCAACGACAAGAACGGACTCTTCCACGAGGCGGATGGCGGCACAATCTTCTTGGATGAGATCGGCTCCATGCCAGCGCAATTGCAGAGCCGTTTGTTGCGCGTGCTCCAGGAACGTGAGGTTCGTCGCGTGGGAGATAACGTCGCCGTCTCGGTCAATGTGCGCGTCCTCGCGGCCACGAATGAAAACCTGGAGAAGTTGGTGACGGAGGGGAAATTCCGGGAAGACCTCTTTTACCGATTGAACGTTGTCCCGATCTTGATGCCCTCCCTGCGCGAACGGGCCGAGGATGTGCCCGTGCTGGTAGCTCATTTTCTGCGGGATAAGGTGCATTCACGGACCGGTCGGCCGTTCCAGATTTCCCGCCGTGCCCTGGAAGCCCTCTGTCGTCACAATTGGCCGGGAAATGTCCGCGAGCTCGAAAACGCGATCGAAAGGGCGTCGGTGCTGAGCGAGAGTCCTCTCATCAAGATTCGCGACCTGCCGCCGGTTGTCGTCCAAAAAATCCCGACCGGAGAATGGGACGAACCGGAGACCGCGTTGGTGGCTGAATTTCCCCAGAGCAGTCCGGGACTAATCCCGGGTACCGCCACCCCTCAGCCCGATGCCTCTCCGCCCAAGCCCGGGACAGCCATGCCCTCGCACATTGTCAGCCTCAAACGGTTCATCCGGGATCAAGAGAATGCTTACTTGAATCATGTGTTAAAGCTGACCAACCAAAACAAGGAAGAGGCCGCCCGACTGTTAGACATCAGCCTCGCGACCTTGTACCGAAAAGTCGCCGGTGAAGGGGAATAGTGCCCCAGCTGAAATGCGATGCCTCCTCGTCCGTCGTTTTTTTTAAAAATCTCGGAACATTTTTCATCGTTCGAGGTCTGTTAGTGTGGAGGGTGGGGATGCGGTTCGGACGGGTTTGTTTAACATGGGTTTAGGGTCGATAGGGTTGGGAGTGTGTAGTTGGTAGGTGTTGGGTGTTGGGTGTTGGGTGTTGGGTGTTGGGTGTTGGGTGTTGGGTGTTGGGTGTTGGGTGTTGGGTGTTGGGTGTTGGGTGTTG
>CAMDJH010000300.1 GCA_945900455.1 Akkermansia muciniphila | reverse complement strand
GAACTCAAAGGGTCCGCCCGTTTTTCTTGCGAACGAAAGATCGGACTAAAAGAGATTTCCCTGAGTCTGCGTGCCTGCTTCCGGACCGAGTTCCGCCAAGAGACTCTTGAAACCCCAGCGGCGATATTTCTCCCGCAATTCACTTACCTTGGGTGGTTTGGGCACGAGATCTTCCAGGACTGGGCCGTCTTCCATGTCGTGCTTGAGGCGAATCAACTTCTGATTCCGGAAAATTGCCTCCGATGCCGCCTGCACCGACGCCCGCTGATTTTCCGATTTCAACTCCGCCGTTCGCGCGAGCAATTCCGCCGCCGTCCCAAATCGGAGTAACAGGTCGGTCGCCGTTTTCGGACCCACTCCGGACACTCCGGGAATGTTGTCCGCGCCATCTCCCACCAGGCTGAGCCAATCGACAATCTGATCCGGCCGGACACCCGTCTTGGCCTGCACGTCCGCCGCCCTCCAGATTTTGCCCGACTTGTCATTGGGATTTACCAAACCGATCCGGTCTCCAACCAGCTGGAGAAAATCTTTATCGGCACTGGCGATAACCGTTTCCCAGCCCGCCTGATCGGCGCGATAGGCGTAGGTGGCAATCCAATCATCGGCCTCGGTCCCCGCTACTTTGTGGCTGCCCCAACCGGCGGACACCAGCCAGTCTTCGAGCTGGGGGAACTGCGTCTCCAGCGCATCCGGTGTGGGGGGGCGGTTGGCCTTATAGCCCGGCAGAGCCGTCCGGCGATCCGAAGCGAGGCCCGCGTCCCAAAGGACCAAGCGGTGCGAAGGGTGCAAGGCGACCTCGAGTCGCTGAAGACTCTTGATGAATCCGAAGATCGCGTTGGTGGGGGAACCATCCGGAGCGTTCAACGAGCGGATCGCGAAGAACGACCGATAGGCATAAGCATGGCCATCCACCAACAAGAGTCGTGGGCGACGGGGAACATCGGGCGAATTCACCGGAACACGCTCGACCAACCGAAGACAGTACACAATCCAAACCGCCCACCGACCTGAAAAAGTGCGGGCTACCGGCCGCGTGATTTCAGTTCCGTCTTGTTGGTCTTAAAGGCGCTGCGGAACAACCAGTGCCGGCGAAGCAGCGTATCCGTCGATTCCGCCAAGGAGGTTGTTTTGTCCGCCAGCCGGCTGACATTGCCGATCAGGTTGGTATCGCGGTCGAGCTGATGGTTTATGTTGCTGACGGTGACCCCGATTTGAGAGACGAGGCTATTTAGGTTGCTGAGCGTTGGACCCACCAGCTCGGATCTAGTGTTCACGTTTGCGAGCACGGTTTCCAGTTGTGCATTGAGATTAGTCGGCACCAGCAATTCACCGATACCACCCGGCTTTTGAGCGAGCGGTCGGAAATCATTGATTAGCCGTTCTGTTTGCGACAGCACATTGCTCAACATCGGCATCGCCTGATCCAATTGCGCCGTGATCGAATTCAGATTAATGAGGGCCACATTGACGGAATTAGTCATGGCCAGCACGCCCGGGAGCGATGTGTGGACATCCGTGGCAATCGCGGTGAGCTTCTCAGCCAAGGGTGGCTGTTCGGTGGCGAGGAGAAAGTAGCCGGGAGCACCCTTCTTCACCTCCAGGTATTGCCTGAACTCATTGGTCGCCTTCGTCCGGTCCCGGGTGAAGGCCTCGGAATACTTTTCGTGGAGGTGCCCCATTTTCCCGTTTGCCAGGCGTTGGACCGTGACTTCCCCGATTTTGCCCGGAACCACATCCAGCGAACGACCGCCCAGGAAATCCCCAGCCCCGAGACGCACGCTCGAGTCCGTAAGGATGTAGCCGTAATAGGGCTCCCGGACTTCCAATCCCACATACACGTTCCAGCCCTGCGACCGCTCCCAGGTCGCCTCCAGGGGCATCGGCTCAAGACGAGTTACCTGGCCGATCTTGAAACCCATGATCTTCACCTCAGAACCAACCTGGATCCCGGTTCCATCTCCGATCATCGTATAATAAGGGACTTTTTGAACAAACCATCCTTTTTTCGCAGCGGTATGGCGCAGGAAGTAAATGAAGCCAGCGAGGAGCAGCAGCGCGGCGCTGCTGACGAATAGACCGACCAGTCGCTCCACGCGGCCAAGCCGCGTGCGCAATTGCGGAGTGAGATCCTGCAAGGCCATGTCCGTGCCATTAGCCGTCACGGCGTGTGGATGTGGCAAAGAAAAAGCGATGCCGAAATCCGCGAGAGTGAGGCGCGAGGATTGGAGGATGGGTCATAAAAATGCCAGGGCCGCTCCGGAACGGACTTCGAGGAATGAAAAAATGTGCCCACAGGTCTGCATCGTTTTTTCTGGGTTCGGCATCAGAAACCCTCCGTCAACAAGGCACGCACAATCGGATCCGCATCCGCGAGGACGGAGGCTTGGTCCCCCAGGGTCCGCCAGCGGCCTTCGCTCACGAGTGAAAAACGCTTCCCGAGACGGACCCAAGGCCGCAGGTCGTCGCACATCACCACCAAGGATCGGGGAACCCCACCGAAGTAGGGATGGCCTCGCACCAAGTCCAGGAGAAAAGTGCGCCACCAAAGCGTGTGAACGGAATCGAGCCCGGCCAGCGGGTTATCGAGCAGCAATAATTCCGGTTTCAGTGACAGTGCCCGCGCGAGGGCCACCCGGAGCTGCCAGCCCTTGGCAAGGCGGCTCGCTGAAATTCCGACAAGGTGACCAATCCCGCAGACTTCCATTACCTCGGCTATCTGAGGCGCCACGTCCTCGATTTCGACGTCCTGATGATACCGTAAAGGCAGCGAAACATTTTCCTCCACAGTCAGGCGCTGAAACAACCGGCCACTTCCTTCAAAAACCACCCCGATTCGGCGGCGAATGGCCCGGAATGCGTCGCCCTCCACCCGAGTCACCGGTTCGCCGAATAGTCTCAAATGACCGTGGAGGAGCGGTTGCAGACCCGCCGCCGCTTCCAGCAGGATGGTTTTTCCCGAACCTTGCAGACCCGCCACGACGCTGAAATCTCCCGCATCCACGCGAAATTGGACGTCGGACATCAATGCCAATTCCGGCTCTTGCGGGCGGGCGATCGCCGCATCGACCAACTCGAGGACAGGCTTCGGCTTCGCACCGGCCGCAGCTCGGGATGTGTCACCCATGGTCAAAGCAGAAGGTAGAGCACAATGAATAGCCCATCCACGAAAACACACCCCACCACCGACTGCGCCACCGTGCGGGCCGTAGCACGGGAAACCTCTTCCAGACGCAGGGGCTGGGCCAGCCCATGGTAGCACACGACGAGCGACAGGAGGGATCCGTAGGCCAGGGTTTTTAAGGTCAGGAGCAAAAAATCCTCCCAGCGGAGCGCCGCGGCGATCTGGCCGAAATACTCAGAGGGCTTCATGGGCAGATCCTGCAGGAAACCGAAGATCCAACCACTGGCAAGCGCCACCAGGATCAGATACACGGCAAGACAGAAGATCGAAACGGTAAGTCCAAGGAACCGAGGAACGACCAAATAGTGAATCGGATCAATCCCCAGTGCCTCCAGCGCCTCAACTTCCCCGAGGGCTCGCGCCGTGCCCAGTTCGATCACTGCCGCGGTCCCCACCCGACCCAGCACCAGCAATGCCGCCGTCAGCGGACCGAGTTCGCGGACCACGACCGTCACCATAAGCACCCCGGACAGATTGGTGGCCCCAACCTTCGACAATAGGGCGACCGTCTGGCCGATAATTACGAAGCCCAGTGCAAATCCAAGAAAAGCAACCGTCGGGAACAACCGGAGGCCGCAGCGGGTAATCTGCTCCCGAATTTCCGGACGGATCACTCGCCCGGCCACACCCCACTTTGTCACGACGACTCCCAGAGTGATCAATGTGAAGGCTCCGATGCGCCGCACGGTCTCCATCCATTGCAACCAGCTCAGCCCAAGAAAACTGACAAACGCACCAAACCAGCTTTGCCGCCGATCATTCAGAAGCAGCATCGTGTCCGACGACACACTGGGCGGAGGAGTTTCCACCCCACGAAGCTACGGGCTGTCGGCCGAACAGGCAACGGGGCAATGCAAGGGAACGCAGGCCAGGTTGACATCGTGCCACTTGGCGTCCTTGCTTTCATGATGTTGATTACGCCCGTGAACTTTGTACTCCAGCGAAGTGAAATCCGGGATCTGGCGGAGAAAATCGAAGCGGGTATTCGATTGGACGAGGCGGATGCCCTCCGACTTTTCAAAACTCGAGATTTAAACGCCGTCGGACTCCTCGCGGACATCGCCAACCGCCGGCGCAACGGCCTCAAGGCATCCTATCTTCTCAACCGCTACCTCAACTACTCGAATTACTGCATCCTCAGCTGCCAGTTCTGTGCCTTTAGCCGCAAGAAGCGCGATGCCGATGGCTTTGAACTCACCGTCGATCAGATGGTCGAAAAAGCCCGCGGAGCCCTTTCCCTCGGCATCACGGAGCTGCACATCGTCGGCGGACTGCATCCGTCGCTGCCGTTCAACCATTACACCGGCTTTCTGCGAGCCTTGCAGGCGCTGGATTCGCGGCTCCAGTTGAAATGCTTCACCGCCATCGAAATCCTGCACCTCGCCTGGCTCGCAAAAAAAACCGTTCGCGACACACTCCTCGAACTTCGGGAAGCCGGCCTGGCGTCGCTCACCGGCGGTGGTGCCGAGATTTTTCAACCCTCCGTTCGCAAGGTCATCGCGCGAGGCAAAGAGAACGCCGCAGAATACCTTGATGTCCATCGCACGTGGCATCAACTCGGCGGGCGAAGCACCTGCACAATGTTGTTCGGGCACGTCGAGTCGCTCGGCGATCGGGTGGATCACCTCCGTCAACTACGGCGCCTGCAGGATGAGACTCACGGATTCACGGGGTTCATACCTCTGCCCTATCAGCCGGAGAACAATTCGATCCCCGTGAAAATGCCCCCCACCGGTGCCGATCTCCTGCGGACGATTGCGGTCGCCCGGCTGTATCTCGACAACTTCCCGCACATCACCGCCTATTGGGTTGGGATGGGGTTGCGAATGGCGCAAATCGCCCTGAGCTTTGGCGCGGATGATATCCATGGCACAATCATCGAGGAGCACATCTTCCACATGGCAGGGGCGAGATCGCCGCAATTACAGTCGGAAACGGATCTCGTAAAAACCATCCGTGAGGCGGGCCGGATTCCGGTTCAGCGAAATACCTTTTACGAGCCGCTCCGCGTTTGGGAAGAGAGCGCTTCGATGGCAATCGCCGGCACGGCATCGGGAGGGGATGCCGCCCCGTCCCGCGTGCTGGAAACGAACCTCGCCACGGCATGAAGCCCCCGTTTCGGATCGGCTCCGTGCCCTACCTCAATGCCGCCCCACTTACCCATGGGATTGAATCCGAATGCGTGTTCCTGCCACCGTCACTTCTCGCCGCCGAATTGCACGCCGATCGCCTGGAGGCGGCCCTGGTGAGCGTATCCGAGGTGCTGTTGCACCCGGGCTACCAGGTACTGGATGGATTCGGAATTCTTTCGCGCGGACCGGTCCGGAGTGTTTTTCTCGCCCATCGCGAACGATTGGAATCAATCCGGGAAATCTATCTCGACCCAGCCTCCTGCACGAGCGTCAACCTCTTGCGAGTCTTGCTGGAGGACCGGCGGATCTATCCCACGTTCCGTCCACTTGCGGACTATTCTGCCGCCCCCAGTCTTCCCAATGTATTGCTCATCGGGGACTCGGCCTTGATGTTCCGCCAGCAATCGCATGCCCACACGCTCTGGGACCTCGGCGAGGCCTGGCAAACATCGCGCCAACTCCCGTTTGTTTACGCAGTCTGGGCGCTCCGAAGAAGCGGCGATCCCATCCGCCAGCGTGAGGTCATACAATACCTTCAAGCTGCAGCCAACGCCGGTCTCAAGGCCCTGCCGGAGATCGTTCGCACCCATCCCGATTTCGACCCGGAACTGCGCCGCCAGTATCTCGGAGGCAACATCCA
This sequence comes from Akkermansia muciniphila, assembly GCA_945900455.1. Taxonomy (GTDB): domain Bacteria; phylum Verrucomicrobiota; class Verrucomicrobiia; order Limisphaerales; family UBA9464; genus SIBK01. The sequence goes on along the minus strand of CAMDJH010000300.1, from coordinate 1,013 downwards.
ATATCGCCTCGATGCCGCCGCAAAAGAGGGGCTTTCTACATTTGCCCGGAATCTCGGGAGGTGTCTCAACCAAGAGATCTACATGCCGAAATATGCCTCCGAAGGAATCCTGCCCCACTAACTTCGTCCCGCCCTCCCCTCACGCCAGGATTGGCCGGACGACTTCCCCCGAAACATCGGTCAGCCGAAAATCCCGCCCCTGGAATCGGTAGGTCAATTTCGTGTGCTCAATGCCAAACAGATGCAGCAGGGTTGCATGCAAATCATGCACATGGACCGGGTTCTCGACCGCGGCGTAACCCAGTTCATCGGTCGCACCATAGCTCACGCCTCCCTGGATACCGCCGCCCGCCAGCATCATCGAAAATCCCTTGATGTGATGGTCCCGCCCAGTGCCGCCTTGCGACATCGGCGTCCGCCCGAATTCACCGCCCCACAGAATGAGGGTATCCTCCAGCAGACCCCGTTGTTTGAGGTCGCTGATCAAGGCAAACGTCGCCCGGTCGACCTCGCGCGCCTTGAGCTCAATATCTTCCTTCAGCTTGCCGTGATGATCCCAATCGCGGTGATAGAGCTGAATGAACCGGACACCCCGTTCGGCAAGCCGCCGGGCAAGCAGGCAATTGGACGCAAAGGAACCATCTCCCGGATTGCACCCGTACAAGTCGAGGACGTGACCCGGTTCGGCGGAAACATCCATCAGTCCGGGCACGCTCGCCTGCATGCGGAAGGCCATTTCATACTGAGCAATCCGAGTGTTGATCTCAGGATCCTGTACACGTTCGTTTTCAAGGCGGTTGAGGCGGTTGACCGCGTCAATGACGTCCCGTTGCCCACGGGCCGCGACTCCCCGGGGATTACCCAGGTAAAGAACCGGATCCCCCGACCCGTTGAACTTGACCCCCTGAAACTTGCTCGGCAGAAAGCCACTGTGCCATTGCCGTGCGGCAATCGGCTGCATCTGACCTCCTTTTCCCGCACTCAGAAGCACCACATACCCGGGCAGATCTTCC
>CAMDJH010000299.1 GCA_945900455.1 Akkermansia muciniphila | reverse complement strand
GCGTACGTCGAACAAGGCCTCAAGAAGTATGAGGCAACGGTTGCGCAGACCGAGAAAGGTCTCCTGGAAAAACTCGCTCGAAAATACAACCTAGTTCTCCAACCCAAAGCCTCATGAGTTGACGTCCAGTGGTTCCGGTTCATGGAGAGAGGGTAGCTCGTTCCTCGCAACCCTTGGCTTCGAGGCGAAATCCCTTTGGGATTTCTCTGCGGAAATTGTCCAATCTCCGGGGTAGCGTCCTAATTAGGACACTTCCGTTTTATTTGGTGCACGAGCGGAGGCCGAACTCGCGGCGGCGTCAATCTACAGCCACCATCGCCTTGATCACTCCCGTCTCCGGTTTCAGCCAACTGGGAAACAGGTCGGGGACTTGATCCAGCCGGGCGTTGTGCGTAATCCACGGACCGGTGTTGATCCGGCCGGTGCTGATCAGTTCTATAATTCGGGAGAAATCCGGTGGAAGCGCATTTCGACTTGCGAGCAGGGTCATCTCCCGGCGGTGCATGAGGGGATGGCCGAAGTGGAGTTCGCTGGTCGTGATTCCGACGTACACGAGGCGTCCGGCAAATCCGACGTATTGCAGTGCCTGACTCATCGAACCGGCATGGCCGGAGGCGTCAATGACGCATTCGGCGAGGCGCCCATGGGTCAATTCTTCGAGCGCTTTGAGATCCGATCCATCCGTGGTCGACAGGACGGTGTCCGGCACGCCCATCGTGTCGCGGACGAATGCGAGGCGCTTCGGATTGAGGTCCATCACCACGGTGCGGCTGCCGGCGAGTTTGGTGAATTCGATCACGGAGAGGCCAATGGGACCTGCGCCGATGACGACGACTGTTTCACCGGCTTGGCAGCGTCCACGATTTACGGCGTGGCAGCCGATGGCGAGTGTTTCGACGAGTGCGGCCTGTTCCGGGCGCAGGGCTGGGGCCGGGTGCAACTTTTGCGCGGGGAGGAGAAACTGAGGTCGCATGCCGCCGTCGGTATGGACTCCGAGCACCTGCAGGTTTTCGCAGCAGTTGATGTGGCCTCGCTGGCAGGCATGGCATTTCCCGCAGTTGAGGTATGGCTCGACGGAACACCGGTCTCCGGGGTGGACGCGGGATACTCCGGAGCCCACGGCGAGGACTTCCACGCCGAGTTCGTGTCCGGGAATGCGTGGATAACTGTAAAACGGCATTTTCCCGAGATACCCACTGAAGTCGGTACCGCAAATCCCGACCCGATGCACCTGGACGAGCGCTTCGCCGGGGCCGGGTGGGGCCGGGGGTGGCAATTGAATGAAACGGAACGACTGGGGTTTCTCGAGTTGTAGCGCGGTCATTGTTTTGAGCCGGCAGTTGAATCATGAACGGCGGAAAAATGGAACACCGAATCGCGAGGGCGAGGGCGTCCGAGTTGCTGATTTTGGGTCGACGGAGAGGGCAATTCGGCGCCTCCGGTTTGAATTCTTCAGAAAGTAACACTTGCAGGAACACGAGTTCGGGGGCTACACGTCCGCCCGTTCCTTATGGGAAAAGCCTTAATCATCGCCGAGAAGCCTTCGGTCGCGGCCGACATTGCCAAGGCTTTGGGCGGATTCAAAAAACTCGACGACTACTACGAAAGCGACCACCACGTGGTGGGATCCGCCGTCGGCCATCTTCTGGAACTGACCGTGCCAGAGGAGTACGACGTCAAGCGGGGCAAATGGACATTTGGCGGCCTGCCACACATTCCGCCTCATTTCGGTCTGAAGCCGATTGAGAAGAGCGAGGGGAAGCTGAAAACCCTTAATAAACTGCTGAAGCGGAAGGATATCGACGGAATCGTCAATGCGTGTGACGCGGGCCGGGAGGGGGAGTTAATCTTCCGCAACATCATACGCTACACGGGGGCAAGGCAGCCATTGAAACGGCTTTGGCTCCAATCGATGACGCCAGCGGCGATTCGCGCCGGCTTCAACGGGTTGCGGACCGACGAAGAGATGCGGCCGTTGGCGGATGCCTCGGTATGTCGGAGCGAGTCGGACTGGCTGATTGGTATCAATGGAACGCGGGCGATGACCGCGTTCAACAACAAGACGGGCGGATTTCAACTGACCACGGTGGGGCGGGTGCAGACGCCGACCCTGGCGATTGTGGTCGAGCGGGAAGCGCGAATTAAGAAATTTGTTCCGCGCGACTACTGGGAAATTTTGGGGACGTTTGGCGCGGTCGCGGGAGAGTATCCGGGTCGGTGGTTTGACGAGTCGTTTCGGAAATCGGATGCCCGGGATGCCGACGGGGAGCTTAAGCCGGAGAGAGTGTGGGACCGGACGAAGGCCGAGGCAATCCGGGCGAAATGTCTGGGGAAAACCGGAATTGTGACCGAGGAGAGCAAGCCAACGTCTCAATTATCTCCGCTATTGTACGACCTGACCTCGCTGCAGCGGGAGGCGAACGGCCGATTTGGTTTCAGTGCAAAGAACACGTTGGGACTGGCGCAGGCGCTGTATGAGAAACACAAAGCGCTGACTTACCCGCGAACGGATTCGCGGGCACTTCCCGAGGATTACCTGGGAACGGTCCGCGAGACGCTGGGATTGCTTGGGGATACCGCATACGCTCCGCTGGCGGGGAAAATCCTTGCTTCCGGGTGGGTTCGGCCCAATAAGCGAATTTTCAACAATGCAAAGATCAGTGACCACTTTGCGATCATCCCGACGGGGCAGGTTCCGCGCGGCATGAGCGAGCCGGAGCAGAAATTGTATGATTTGGTCACACGCCGTTTTCTGGCGGTTTTTTTCCCGGCGGCGGAATTTCTGGAAACGTTGCGGATCACCCGGGTGGAGAGCGAGCCGTTTAAGAGCACCGGCAAGGTGTTGATGAAGCCCGGCTGGCTCGAGGTGTACGGGAAGGAGGCGCAGACCGAGGACGAGGCGCCGACGTTGGTGCCCGTGCAGCCGAACGAGACGGTGAAGACTCGTGATGTGGAGGTCCGGGAATGCCGGACGAAGCCGCCGCCGCGGCATACGGAGGCCACGCTGCTCAGCGCCATGGAAGGGGCTGGCAAACTGGTCGACGACGAGGAACTGCGGGAGGCGATGAGCGAGCGGGGATTGGGCACGCCCGCCACGCGTGCTTCCATCATCGAAGGTCTGATTTCCGAGCAGTATCTGCTCCGACAGCAACGGGAACTGGTGGCAACGGCAAAAGCCTTTTCGCTGATCGCTTTGTTGAACGGGCTGGGGATTCAGGAATTGACCAAACCGGAGCTGACGGGTGACTGGGAATTCCAACTGAAGCGGATGGAACGTGGTCAGTTGAAGCGTGAGGATTTCATGGCCGAGATTCGGACCCTGACGGAGCGGATTGTGGGTCAGACGAAGGCGTATGAGCACGACACGATTCCCGGAGACTTTGGAGTTTTGACAACCCCGTGCCCGAAGTGCGGGGGCGAAATCCATGAAACTTACAAGAAATTCCAGTGTCAGAAGTGTGAATTCGCGCTTTGGAAGATTGTTTCCGGACGGCAATTTGATGGATCCGAGATTGAAACCCTCATTCGCGAGAAACAAATCGGTCCGTTGCAAGGGTTCCGCAGCCGCCAGGGATTTCCATTTGCGGCCCTCATCAAACTGACACCCGAGTTTGAGGCGAAGTTTGATTTTGGGGACGACGCTGGCCCGGATGGAAAATCCGAGCCGGTCGATTTCACGGGCCGGGAACCCCTCGGGAAATGTCCGAAGTGTGGCTCCCGGGTGTTTGAGAATGGGATGAACTATGTCTGCGAGAAATCGACCGGTCCGGCGCGGACATGCGATTTTAAGACGGGGGCGGTAATTCTCCAACAGGCGATCGAAAAACCCCAGGTGGTGAAGCTGCTTGCCGAGGGAAAAACCGATCTCTTGAAAGGGTTTGTCTCTAAAAAGACGGGTCGAAAGTTTGAGGCTTTTCTAGCGCTTGGGGGCGGCAAGGTGAGTTTCGAGTTCGCGCCCCGTGAGAAGAAGGCGGGCCGCGCGTCGAAAGCGGCTACTGGCTCTGCCGTGAAGCTCGATTTCTCTGGGCAGGAATCGCTGGGTGCCTGCCCGAAATGCAAATCAAGAGTCTTTGAAGGCCCGGATACCTATCTTTGCGAACGCAGTCAGGCCGAGAGCAAGAAGTGCGGATTCAGTTGCGGCAAGGTGATCCTCCAACAACCGGTGGATCGCGAGCACGTGAGGAGCCTGCTTGCCAACCGCCGGACCACGCAACTGGACAACTTCATCAGCAAGTCAGGGAAAAAGTTTTCGGCGATGCTTGTTCTCAGCGATAAGGGCAAGGTGGAGTTCGAGTTCCCCTAGCGCCGAGCGGGACGGTTCGGTGGGGCGATTCGAAGGCGGGCGGTCAACCTTTGTATACGATCAGGATTCCGAAATCGGTAAGCATTTTCGAAGTGCCGATTTCGATGAAGGAATAGTTGATCGTGTTAATTGAAACGATGTTATCTTGACCGATTTTCTGGAGAACGTCGGTGGCAACTTTGTCGAAGTTATCATGTCCGACTTCCCGGCAGTCCCCGTGCCGGATCGTTTTGATCTTAAGCTCGCGAACACCGTCCTTGGCGATCGAATCCAGCGGGGCCAAGGCCTTCTTAATCAGGGTAGCCACCGGGGCATCGCTGACAGGGACCGACAAATGTCTGTGTTCCCGGCCCGGATTGACGGGGGTGGTAACCGGGTTCTCGGCCTTCGTATTACTCGCATCCGCCGCCGGGATCGAGAGGGTCTTGGAGCACGCCGGGCAGGTGATCTCCTGGCCCGTGGCAGCGGCATCGACTTCGAGCTCCTGCTTGCAGTTCGGGCATTTGAAAACGATGTCCATAAGCCAAGTGGGGATGAAATGCAGGTGCGGTTAACCGGAGGGCTGTCACTGGACTGTTACGGAATTCCTTGGAAGTCGCAAGGCTTGAATGTGGGGTCAGTCAATAGTAATGTAGTATCGCGGATCCGCTGTTCTTCTCGACGCATACTACATTACTATTGACTGACCCCTAATGGATTACTGAAATGCTTTTTCCATTTTTTTGATGCGCTCGGATAATAGAGGGTCGGCGGCGGATCGCGCCTTGACAGATTGAAAGACCCGCTTGGCCTCCACGGGATTGCTGCGGACCAGCATTTGAGCGTAGTCGAGCTCGATGGCAGAACGACGAGATTCCGGCGCATGCTGCCCATACTTGTCCAGCCAAGTCTTCAGGGGGCCGGATCCTTCGGTCATCGCCTGCTGCAGGGAGGCTTCGAGTTGTGGCGTGGGCAAGGCAGGCAGGGCATTGGCAGCAGCAGCCTCCTGGGCGGCTCGCTCTTCCTTACTGGGACCTTCGGTGTCGCGGCGCACCTGACCGTAGTAGGCACGGAACTTAATCAAGCCCCAGAGGACCACGACCAATATGAGGGAACCAATTATTTTGCTCATTCGCCGTCAACCCTTTCAATTTTGGCTCCGAGCCGTCGGAGCTTTTCCTCCATCTTCTCGTAGCCGCGGTCAAGATGGTAAACGCGGTTCACCCGGGTGTCACCTCGTCCCGCGAGTCCAGCGATCACGAGGGCGGCGCTCGCACGCAGGTCGCTGGCCATAACCGGTGCGCCGCTCAACGGGCGTCCCCCCTTTACGATCGCGCTGGGCCCTTCGATCGAAATATCAGCCCCGAGTCTCATCAATTCCGCGGCGTGCATGAACCGCGATTCAAAGATCCGCTCCGTGATGACGCTGGTACCGGAGGCGAGGCACATCAAGGTCATCAATTGGGCCTGCATATCGGTGGGGAAACCCGGGTAGGGCATGGTGGTAACGTCGACCGGCCTGAGAGCGGAGCCCGCTTTGATGGTGAGAGCTCCTTGAGTGCGTTCCGCGCGGACACCCGCCTCGTGGAGTTTGTCGAGCACAGCCGTCAGGTGTTCGGGGCGGGCTCCGTGGAGGACGACCTCCCCACCGGTCGCTGCCGCTGCCGCTGCAAACGTTCCCGCCTCAATCCGGTCGCCAATGACCTCGTGATCGGTGCCATGGAGTTCCTCGACTCCCGTAACGGTGAGGGTGGGGCTGCCGATGCCGGATATTTTCGCTCCCATCGAGCTGAGAAAGTTGGCGAGGTCGACAACCTCCGGTTCGCAGGCGGCGCTTTCGATGAGGGTCACGCCGTCCGCGAGGGTGGCGGCCATCAGGATGTTGGCGGTGCCCAGCACCGTGGGGCCCGCTCGGCCTCCCAGAAAGATGATTGCCCCCTTCAACCGCGGAGCCTCCGCCCGGATGTAGCCGCTGTCGATCGTCAGTTTGGCGCCGAGCGCCGCGAGTCCCTTCAAATGGAGGTCGATGGGGCGAGTGCCGATAATGCAGCCACCCGGCAGTGAAACCGTCGCGGTTTGCAAACGGGCGACGAGTGGGCCGAGGATGCAGATGGATCCGCGCATTTTGCGGATTAATTCGTAGTCACCAAACCCCTGAATTGCCGAGGCCCGGATGGTAAGGGTTCCGCCTGCGAAATGGACCTCTGCCCCGAGTGACTCCAAAATCTTTACCATAAACCGCACGTCACTCAGATCGGGAACCCGACGGATGACGCATGTCTCCGCGGTTAATAGGGTTGCGGCCATAATCGGCAGAACGGCATTTTTCGAGCCGCCAATCTGCACGTCGCCGTAGAGCGGCGTGCCACCGTGGATAAGAAAACTGTCCATTATGAAACTTCCAGACCGCGCATGGCGGTGAAACCGGGAGATCGGTGGTGGGCGGCACCTGCATCGGGTGCGTGGATTCAGGCCACGTCCTGCAGTTGCCCCCCGCCAACGGTTACGACCCTCCGGGCGATCGCACGATGAGGATTCGATCCCGTCCGCTCAAGTCTTTCTCCAATCGTCGGTCCCGCCAGTTGTTCGCGATGAAAATAGCTGTCAGGCCGGGAGCCTGGTCGTCCCCGAATTCCATTGCCATCCAACCCTCGGGTTTCAGCCATCCAGCCGCCTCGGTGGAGAGTCGTCGGTAGAAGCTTAA
>CAMDJH010000298.1 GCA_945900455.1 Akkermansia muciniphila | reverse complement strand
ATGTCCTCTTGCGACCACTCTTTCCCGCAATACCTGTACACGCCGACGAGTGTGGCAGTCCGTCAACACTGTGTCCAGCATTTCCGAATAAAATATAATTATTCCGCCGATCTACCGCTCACAGGGATGCATTGTGCTGAATAGTTACGGTTTCCTTAATAATTTGTTCTATCTTGCCGTCGTCCGCATTTCCGGTCATTGAAGCGGCATGACTCCAAACTGCTGGATCGCGACGCGACGTGTTTTCAGTGTCGGAACGACCGGACAACGAATCCGCCAGGCTCTTTTTTAAACGTCTGCTTCCCTCGCCATCGTACGGCCGCTCGCTGAAGGAATTCGCAGCCCGACGATTGGTGCGTCCGGCCTCGCCAATTCGGGAGCCCGACTCGCGTATTCTGATGATGCCAGCGCCGTCGCCCACAATCCCGCAAACCTACTCGACTTACGGTCCTGGGAGGGTGCTTTGGAGCCGACTCTGGTGCATCACGAGGTTAGTTTCAAAGGCTCTGGCGGTGGTACTGCCGACACCCGCGATCCGTGGAAAATCTTGGAACGTCTCCGACTGACGTTCGTGGCCTGCACTCCGATGAACGTGGACTACGACGGCAACTTCGAATCCCGCGGAACTCCGGGGGTTCCGGGAGGTCTCGTAAAGGCCGATTTCGGAACTCAGATTCGGTACCCAACGATCCTCAGCGCCGGCTACCAATATTTTCAAACTCCGGTCCCGGATCGGACGTATTCCCCGACGATACCTGACGCCAATCAAAACGTCTTTACCGTAGGGCTTGGCTGGAGGTCTGGACACCACCGCATCGAAGGCTCGTACGGCTATGTCCTGTATGACGACCGTCACATTAGTGGAAATCAGAATCCGGCCTACAACGGAAACTACGAGATCCGCGCCCACCTGATCTCACTGGCCTATGGCTATAGCTTCTTTTGACGGCAACAAGTGGCAACCGGGCCCGATCAGGCGTTGGTGAGCGATTTGCGGATGGCGGCAAGCACCCGGCGTTGAACACCGAGCGGCCGCCCCGTAATGCGGGCACCGGCGGCGGCTTTGTGACCGCCCCCTCCGAAAATACGGGCGATCTCATTGACGTCCACCGCCTCGTTTTTCGAGCGCCAGCTGATCCGGGTTATCTCGTCATCGATCTCCTCGAAGACAACGGCGACAACCACTCCTTCAATCGCGCGGATATGGTCGATTAATCCCTCGCTCTCCTCGGTCGCCGCCCCGGCTCGTGAATAGTCCCGTTTGCGAAGCCAGAAATAAGCCGTCCGATCGCCGTGCGTCATCCGGAATGTGCTGTAAACGTGCCGGAGCAATTTCACCCGGGTTAGCGGGAAGCTTTGATAGACCTGCTGGCAGATTTCACCCAGGTCGGCTCCCTTCTCAACCAACCGGGCAGCCGTGACGAGGGTGTCGGGGGTCGTGCTGGGATATTGAAAACTCCCGGTGTCCGTACTGACGGCGGTGAAGAGGCAGTTGGCAATCGGTCGGGTAATTTTCCATCCAGCCCAGTTACAAAGGTCGAAAATGAGTTCGCCGCTAGAGGGTTCTTTGGGAGAAACCCAGTTTAAATCGGCGTACCGGGTATTGGAGGCATGGTGGTCAATATTGATGAATTTTCCACGCTGTCCGACATGCTCCGCCACGCGACCCAAACGCTCAAAGCTCGCACAATCCGTTGCGACCACGACATCGAAGCGTTCTCCAGCGATCGGCTTTCTCACCCGCTTTTCCGGGTCGAGAAACCTCAGTTTATCCGGGACCGGATCTTCATTCCATACCGTGACGTGCTTCCCTTCACTTTCCAGGGCCAAGGCGAGTCCAAGTTGGCTGCCGATGCAATCGCCATCGGGCCGTATATGTCCCACCACACAGACCGTCCGTGCCTCGTGCAATGCCGCAATGATCTGCTCCACAATTTTCGGGCAATCCTTCATTCGGATGAGTGAGAACAGAGTGCGGCCATCGAGGTGGCACCCTCATTCACGGCAATAGTGAACCGGTCGGATGCCTGCCGCTGGTAGAAAATGCTCATTTCTCTGAACTCGATGCCGGGACATTACGTTCGAGTTCTTCCAGGATCTGCAGGACGCGACTGGCCTCCTGAATGGAGTCGTCCAGAATGAATTTCAGGACTGGCGTAAACTTCAGGCGGATCGCCGACCCTAGCATCATCCGGATTCGAGCAGCCCGGCTTTCGAGTTTTTCTGGGGCGGATGCCCGCTGGGAGCGCGTGCCAACGAAGCCGAGAAACACTGTCGCCGACTTGAGATCACTGGCCACCCCCACCTCGTTGACCGTCAGGAGACCCACCTCGTCGACAGAGAATTCTCGGCGAATGATTTCACCGACTTCCCGTTTGAGGAGTTTTGCAACTCGTGCCTGGCGGCGATTTGGCTGAATTCCAGCAATCAAGTTAGTCCGTGGAATGAAGTGGATTCAGAGCTTTTGGGCGACTTTTTCGACGGAATAGCATTCAATCACGTCACCCTCCTGGATTTCATCAAATCCGTCCAACCGGACGCCACATTCCATACCTGCCCGCACTTCATTCACCTCATCCTGGAAGCGCTTCAGGGTAAGCGAGACCCCCTCGTAAATGAGGTTGCCACGGCGACGAACCCTCATCTTTCCGCGGATCAAGCGTCCGGTGGTGACGGCACATCCGGCGACATTGCCGCCTTTGGACAGATTGAAGGTCTTTCGAACTTCGGCGGAACCCACGATCGTCTCCTTGAGGAGCGGATCCAGCAAACCCACCATGGCTTCGCGGACCTGATCAATCAATTCGTAGATGATGGCATAGAGCTTAATCTGTACACCCTCGTGCTTGGCAGTTTCCGCCGCGCTCGAATCAACTCGCGTGTGGAAGCCAAGAATGACGGCATCGGAGGAACTCGCGAGCAGAACGTCGTGTTCGCTGATCGCGCCCACGGCACTGTGAATCAACTCCAGGGCCACCTTGGTGTTTTCGATCTTCTGCAAGGCATCGCAGATGGCCTCGACACTTCCTTGAGTGTCCGCTTTCACGATGACTTTGAGGGACTTCGCCGTCAGGTCCCGAATCTGTCCAAAAATATCTTCCAGTGTCTGCCTCTTCGGCCGCAGCCCCTCCAACTCAGCCTTCTTGCGCTCGTGCGCGCGGTCCTCGGCGAGATCACGGGCAGCACGGTCGCTCTCGACGGCGCTAAACTCGGAGCCTGCCGCCGGCACGCCGTTGAGCCCGAGCACCCGGACAGCCACCGACGGCGTGGCCACCTTAAGCCGGTTGCCGTCTTCATCCATCATGGCCCTAACTTTCCCGTAGTGGTTCCCGCACAGCACCACATCGCCGACGCGGAGTGTTCCTTTCCGCACGAGTACGGTCGCCACGGGGCCCCCCGCCTCGATACCCGACTCGATCACATTGCCCTTGGCGTGGCGGTCCGGATTCGCCTTCAATTCCAGCAACTCCGCTTGCAGCAGAATGGAATCAATCAGTTTATCGATTCCAGCCTTGGTGAGAGCCGAACAATCCACGTAGAGAGTATCACCACCCCAGTCATCGGGAACCAACCCCTTGTCCTGAAGTTGCTGGCGCACCATCATCGGGTTCGCGTTTGGGTGGTCGCACTTATTGACTGCGACAATAATGGGTACCCGTGCTGCTTTGGCATGCGCCAATGCTTCCAGGGTTTGGGGCATGACGCCGTCGTTGGCTGCCACCACAAGAACGACGATGTCCGTCACGTTGGCACCCCGCGCCCGCATTGCGCTGAAGGCGGAATGACCCGGGGTGTCGAGGAAGGTGAGTTGCATGAGCTCTTCCTTCCGGTTCGGATGCGGGTAAGCGATGGTATAAGCACCAATGTGCTGGGTAATACCCCCCGCTTCGCCTCCGGCCACATTAGCCTTACGGATAACGTCGAGGAGCGATGTTTTTCCATGATCGACGTGCCCCATGATGGTGATCACGGGAGGACGCGGTTTCAGGGTCTCGGGTCTATCCTCCTGATCGAGCTCAACCTTGACCTCCTTCGGAACATTGACATTGTGCGCGGCCTTGTCGCGCTTCTCAGTCTCAAACTTAATCCCGTGCTTGGCGCACAGCTTGACAGCCACCTCGGTGTCGATTGTCTGAGTGACGGTGGCAAAGACCCCCATCTGCATCAGGTCGGCAATCACCTGAAAGGGTTTTTTTCCCATCTTTTCCGCGAGCTCGCGAACGACAATGGGGGGACGGATGAGAATGGACGGAGCGTCAGCCGCCAACTGGGGTCGAGCCGGGATCGGTCGGGGTGCCGACCCAAGAGGCGGGCGTTGCGGAAAAGCACCCCTCTGCTGGGGAGGGCCGCCACGCTGCGGAAAACCCCCGCCGCGTTGCGGAAAACCCCCGCCGCGTTGCGGAATTCCACCTCGCTGGGGAGGGCCGGCGCGCTGCGCGGGCGGCGGCGTAACCACTTTGCGTTCATCCCGCGCGCGAACGTCACCTCCAGCGGTCCGCCGGCCGAGGTTGCCCAGATTGATGAACCCAACCTTTTCGCCCAATTGCGGTCGGGGCGGTTCGACCGGAGCGGCGGCGGCAATCGGCTCAGCGGGTACCGCGAGCTCGGCCCGTGCAGGCAAAGTCGAATCTGTCGACGGCGACACAGGGGGGGCAATTGGCCCTGATTCAATGGTTGACAACATTGGCTCGACCATGGGCGCGTCCACTTTGGGTGAGACTTCGGTCGGATGCGGAGGGTGAGGAGGGTGAGAAACGTGAAGGGGTTCCACGGGCGGAAGTTCGAACAATTCCGCGGGCGGAGGGGTTGGCACCATCGGCACCGGCACCGGCGCCGGGGGTGGCGGGGGGGGCGGCGGCGGTTCCGAGACTGGAAGCGGCGCGAAAATAACCACGGGCGGGGGCTCCGCCACCGGTGGCGGTGGCGGGGGCGGTGCCAGCGGAGTCATCTGCTGCTCCAGATATTCGGCGGTGATCTTGTCGAGCGAACTCGACGGCACCTTGGCGGCGGAAATGCCCAACTCCTTGGCTTTGGCGAGCACGAACTTGCTCTCCAATCCGAGTCTCTTGGCGATGTCGTAAATGCGGACGGGCATGAATGCTTTCGGCTACGGACTATCCGGCAACACCAACAGACCCGAGGGCCGTCAGTTCACCGGAAAACAATTTGGCTATGTTGCGGAGACGGAGGAAGCCCGTCGAGCCTGCTCAATCCGGGCGGCGTCAATAATTGCGGCGGCCTGGGCACCGATCTCAGGAATCGCCGCCAAATCTGACTCGTCCACTTGAAGTAAATCCTCAAGGCTGTGGAACCCCACATTTACGAGCGTGGCCGCCTGCTCGGCTGCGAAACCCGGCACGGATGCGAAGTCCCGGACGGCCCGAGCGACCTTCTCATCAAAACCATTCACCGCGACGGACTCCGCTTCGACGCTGATCCGCCAACCCGTCAGTTTTTCCGTCAAACGGGTGTTTTGTCCCCGCTTGCCGATTGCAAGCGAAAGGTTTTCGGGAGCCGTGAGAATCAACATGCGCCGGTTGGCCTCGTCGATCTGGAACGACTTGGGACGTGCCGGCGCAAGCGCGTTGGTCACGTACGTGCGAATATCAGCTGACCAAGGAAAGATATCGACCTTTTCGTTGTTCAGTTCTCGGACGATGTTCTTGACCCGCTGCCCGCGGAGACCGACACAGGCCCCTACCGGGTCAACCTTGGGGTCGCGGGAAAAAACCGCAAGCTTGGTTCGAAAGCCAGGCTCGCGCGCAATGCCTCGCACTTCAATCGTCCCGTCACTAATTTCGGAAACCTCCACCTCAAACAGTTTGATGACAAATTGCGGATCCGCCCGGGATAGAATGATCTCCGGACCGTGGATCGTCGTCTCCACCGCCTTGACGTACGCGCGAATGCGGTCACCAATCTGGTATTCCTCAGTAGGAACACGTTCTCGATTAGGCATTAATGCTTCAAATTTTCCGAGGTCAACCACCACGTCCGAACGGTCAAATCGCCGTACTGTTCCGCTGACAATCTCCCCAACCCGATCCTTGAACTCGGTCAGAATGAGATCCTTCTCCGCCCGTCGGATCTGCTGCATGAGGGCCTGCTTCGCATACTGGGAAGCAATCCGCCCAAAACCCGCAGGCGTGACCTCCACTTCCAATTCATCTCCTACCTTCGCGTCCGGCATGTGGCGGCGGGCATCAAATACCGAGATTTGGTCGTGCTTGGAAATCACCCGCTCGGTGACGATCAATTTCGCGAATGCCTTGATGTCTCCAGACCGCGGGTCAATCGAGCATCGGAGTTCTCGGGCCGGCCCGACCGCCTTCTTGGCCGCCGACACCAATGCCTCCTGCACGGCAGCCAGCAACGTGGCCTTGCTGATGCCCTTTTCTTTTTCCCAATATTCAACAACTGCGAGAAATTCTGCGTTCATAACGACCCGCTTTAACCGCCCGCTTTAACCGCCCGCTTTCAAAACCCGCCTGACGAACCCACACAGGGTCCAACGGACTCGAACGACCCGCTCCATGACCCATTCGGGGTAACAAAAAAGCCGGCACTCCGTCGGGTCCGACTTCTCGTGCCGGTGAAGCCGGCTTCAAGATTTACGGGCCGAAACCTAGTTTTTTTCTGTTGCTCCCGTCAAGGTGCAATTCCGAGGCGCCCTCCCGCACCAGGACGCGCCTTTCCATTTTTGTAAGTCAAGAAGCGGAGGGGATTTGGCAACGATGAGAGCGGCGCGGCGTTCACGGCCGCCGTGCGCGGTGCGGAACTGCCGTTGGAATTTCTGGGTTCCTGCCTGCGTCTTCCGTTTCAGAAGTCGGACCATTGCCCCCGCAGCAACCCGGAGGGTCGCACCGGAGATTGGCCATTCTGGGAATTCAAAATGGACGCTCTTCTAACAGCTGAGGCGACCTCCGGAGGCGCGGAGCGCCGTCAGAACGTAGCCCATGGCGTTAGCCGTGGGTTCCCGGGTGCGCCGCACGCAAGCCCCGGAGGGGCGACAGAGAATCTGGCACAAGGCGCACTCCTCCAGCTCTGTCGCCCCTGACGGGGCTGCCGTTTTGTTCGAACATCATCCCCACGGCTCCCGCCGTGGGC
>CAMDJH010000297.1 GCA_945900455.1 Akkermansia muciniphila | reverse complement strand
CCGCCGACTGCCGCCGCGACGTACGCACCGACTTGGTCCCGGTTCAGCGCCGGCAGCAAGAGCGTCGGGCCCGTGGCACCCCCCAGGCGTTGGCCGTTAAACCACCATTCGATTCGTTCGGCGTTTTCCACGATCACACTCAATTCCACTCGCGCCCCCGCAGGCACGGTCTGGCTTTCCGGCTGCGTCACGATCCGCGGTACAACCGGAGCAGAGGGCACGAACTGCCAACCGAGCACATAGTTGCCACCGGCGTCGCCCAGGCCGGCGAGGGCGATCACATAGCGGGTGTTGGCGGTGGTGCTAAAGGTGAGTTCGCTGGTGAAGTAGCTGGTGTTGGGAGCGTCCTCGTTGCTGGCAACTTCGGCCAACGTGGCCAGGGAATCACCGGTATAAACCCCCAGCAGGGTATCGAAGGCGCTGCCGAGGGTCCGAAAAGTCACGCGGCCATTCTGCGGAGGGGTCCACGTGTACCACACGCTGCGGGAACCGGGTTTGGCGGCGTGGACCGGTTCGCCGCTTTCTCGCGTCGCGTTGGCATTGCTGCCGCTGACGGGACTGCCCTGGCCATTGAGCGAAACGGCGTTGGCGAACGCGTCGTTACCGGGGCGCACGGGGGTATTGATCCGCACTTCGGCCGGCGCACTGGTGAGCGCGCCCGTTTCGTCTGTGACCACCACGGTATAGGTACCGGCGTCGGCCAAGGTCACTTTGGAAACGGTATAGATCGCACCGATAGCGTCAGGAATGTCCTGGCGGTTAAGGCGCCATTGGAAGGAGAACGGGCCGGTGCCTTCGACCTGCGCGATCAAGGTGAGGGCTTGATCGAGTTCCAGGATGGTTTGCGGCGCCAGCGGTTGGGCGAAGCGCGCTGGAGACAGAATGCGAAGCAGCGCCGGGCCGTTGGTCACCGACCCAGCGAGGTTCGTGGCCACCACCGAGTAGAGACCGGCATCGGCCAGGGTCACGGGGCCAAGTGGAAGGCTGGAGTTGGTTTGGCCGGTCAACGGAGCGCCATCTTTCCGCCATTGGTAGGTCAGTTCGTTGCCCGAAACGCCGGCGGAGAGGCTTGTTACATCGCCAATAGGGAGCGAGCTTGGCAGCAGCGATTGAGCGATGGACGGCGATTCGACTACCGTTAGGCGCGCAGTCTGACTCAACACCCGCCCAAAGGCGTTGCTCACTTCCACGGCATAATCCCCGGCATCGGCCACGCTGACCCGTGACCAGTTCAACGTTGGACCGTTCGCCCCCTCGACCTCATTACCAAAATGGTACCATTGGTATGTCAGCGGTTCCCCGCCAAATGCTGCGATTCGCAGGACAACGTTCTCACCGGACGATATATTTCGACCCACCGGTTCGGAAACAATGAACGGCGCCGTACCGGTGCCTATAAATGGCAGGTTCGCGTTGACCGCATGGTCTGAGCTGATCTCAGCCCCGAACAGGAGGTTGGTCGTGTCGAGATTGCGAATAACTGCCACGGAAACGCCGTCTCCCGCGAAACGGAAGTCGTTGGCGCGAGCAAACGCGCCGCGGATCAGATACCTACCGGGCTGAGCAATCGGCACTCCGAGCGATGCGCCGTGAAGTGCGCCCTGATGATCTGAGGCCGGATGCAAGAGGGTCAGATTCCGGAGCGTATCCAACTGAATCCACGGGTAGAAAGAGCCTTGGCTAATATAGGTCTGGCCGATATTCGTGATGGTCCCGGCCGGCAACAGGGTTATCCCATTTGAGACGAGAGTGCTGACGGCGGAGGATAGCAGTCGGTCCGGGATGGTTGGACGTGTGTCAGAGATGGATTCAAAACGGAGGCCCCCATTGGCGAAGTCGCCGGGTAATCGGGTGACTGCTCGAGTATTCACCGCAGGAATCGAATTCGTAACAGCCAATCCATCCACCGAGATGGCCCGGATCAGGCCACCCGCCGGCATAAAGGTGGTCGCAGGCGAGTTGCTGAACGAATTAACGAAACCAAGGGCAGGGGAAACAGCTTCGGCGACAAATTGCCAGTCCACGCCGTTGGCCGATGTTTGGATGGAAATCGGCCTTCCCGGCTCCGCCATGTAGCTCAATCGGAACTGCTGCACCGGATCCGCCAGCCAGGAAACTTCAAGCGTGGGTGGAATAAGTTGAGGTCCGCCGGGGCGGAGGACACGCCGGGGGATGGTTGTCCACCTCGTCTGACCAGGGGGCTTCCACAGGAGCCGACAAGTGGCATCCCCAATTCCTTCGAAGTAATGCATCACCAGCCGATAGGGATGCCCAGCTTCAAAATTGAGCGGCGCACTGTTTGTTAGGACGGGACTTGTATCCCGCCAATTGCTCAGCACCAATTGATTATCCAACCAAATACGGGTACCGTCGTCCGCGACGGTGGCGAGTTGATAAGTGCCGGCAGCCTCGGGCACCAGCCAGCCAGTCCAGATGATCGAGAAGTACTCGTTGGAGGTGCCCCGCGGCGACGTGCGACCCCATTCGAAATGCACGAGAGCATCTCGATGAATGTCCACTCGATTGGAAAAGTAACGGTTGGGCGACGGATGCACCAAACTGTCGGTGATTCCAAATCTGTTTGCTTGATTCGCAAAAACCTCTGCCGTCAATCCAACGTCGTCATCTTCAAGCGTCACCACACAGTTGGTTCGCCCATTCACCAACGATGTCCCCGTGGCCGAGAGCAATTCCACCTGAATCGTTCGGTCATCATTGGCCACTGTGTTTTGGGCGGTGAGCGGGAGAGTGATGAAGGCTTCGTGCACGCTCGCCGCGAGTTGAAGGACACCGTTGGTCGGAACGAAATCCGTTCCTTCTAGGGCCGAACCCCCACTGACGCGGTAATTAACTTCCATCGGGTCCGCGTCGGGTCCGGTCCGCCAGACGGGAATGCGCACTTCGGATGACGCTTCGGAGACGGTCAACACACCCCAACCAAGTTCAACCTGCGAAGCCGCAGGTACAGACAGGGGGGTGATTCGCTGTAGGCGAGAACCAGTGGAAACACCCGCCAATATTGTGCCGGACGCTTCTACCGCAAAGGCCGTCACGTTCGACGCCAGCGTGGCTAGGAAAACACCGTCCTCGGCGTGCTCATTTAAATTGGATGTGCTGTGACGCACAAGAATGTGCCCGTTCCGCAGCACGTCCATCTGCACGATGGTGGCACCGGAATTGGTTGGACTGAAAGAAGGGTCCAAGGTTCCATCCGCATTCAGTCGCGCCCAACCCGGCACTATGTTCGAACCAAAGCGATTGAAGGGGCCGGCAGCCAGGATGCGATCCTGCAGATCGGCCGCCACCACGTTTACCCGATTCAATGCTACGCCGAACACCGTGTTGCTAAAGCCTGGTTCGGTGACAAACGAACCGTCGAAAGAGCCATCTGGCAGCACTCGGGCGATACGACC
The DNA here is from genome assembly GCA_945900455.1 of Akkermansia muciniphila. Classification (GTDB taxonomy): domain Bacteria; phylum Verrucomicrobiota; class Verrucomicrobiia; order Limisphaerales; family UBA9464; genus SIBK01. The sequence goes on along the minus strand of CAMDJH010000297.1, from coordinate 3,724 downwards.
GTAGTTGTTGTTTTGGTAAATTCCGCCCAGCACGATCCGGCTATCGCGCAACTGAACCAGACTCAAAGGTGATCCGAGGAATCGCGCCGCAAAGTTCGCTGCAAAAACCGGATCTCGGGATCCGTCAGGCAGAAGACGAACGAAGGAACGAAATTGGGGAAAACCATTAGCACCAGATATGTCGCCGGTCGGAAACTTTCCGAGTACAAGGATGCGGCTATTGCCGTCAACCGCCATGTTTTTAACATTATTATTCAGCAGGTCTTCCTCCAAAGCTCCAAATGTCGGATCTTCCGAACCGTCGGAGTGAATCCGACGGAGCAATCCCGACTGGTACCCAACCCCACCAAACCGACCCTGTAAAATTATTCCCCCATTTGGTTGCACCAGCACATTGGAAAAGCGGCCGGAGTTCACAAAATCTGGAGGTGTGAAGGTGCGATCCAAAGTTAAGTCTTTATTCAGCCTAGCCAACCGGGGACGAATCGCGTCGACCACATTGGTAAAGTTTCCACCGATGAGAACCCGTCCATCGGGCATTGCGGTTATAACCGTGGGTGCAGCGTCGGGACCATCCAGATTCAATATCCTGCTCAATGAAGCGGAATTGAATCGATTATCGCCCGTTTGCGCCGCGATCAGTCGGACGGTGCCGAGATTTGTGATCGTCAGAATGTCGCCATCTAAGAAAGCAGGACCCTCTGAGATTCGATACGTGACTGGCAACCCACTGCTGGCGGTGCTGCTCAACCGGATCGCTTGAGTAATTGGCAATCGCTTGGAGACGGGCTCCACCCAAGTTAGTTGCTGAGCAGCCTTGACAAAGACGATCTGATTAATCTTCTCCGCAGCTGCGTAAAGCGCACTGCCGGCTTGATTGGCAACAATCCAAGCCGTGCCGGCATTGGTCCCTGTCAACAGATTGCCTGTCAATGTGGCGGGTCCCGAGATCAGCGAAAATGTCACGGGCAGACCACTGTTGGCCGTGGCAGACAGGGTGACAATCGGATTAGTAAGATATACGGTAGCTGGAGTGTTGAACGTGATGCTCTGAGGAACCCCGGTGACATTGATGGTGCGCTCCAGGCTGGCTGGCAGGAATTGAACATTTCCCGCCTGATCCGCCCGCAGCGTGACCACGCCGCGATTGGTAACGGTCAGTCTTTCGCCATCGAGAATGGCAGGTCCTCTGACCAAGCTAAACGTCACTGGTAGACCCGCACTAGCTGTCGCACTAATTGAAAAAGACAACGTTTCCATCACGTTGGTCAGCACGACCGTCGAGGGTGGCGAAAAAACCAACGGCTGATCCAAACCCTCGCGCAGTTGCAGCACTTGCAGACCCCAATCGCCATCCGCGACGTAGGCTACGTTACCTGCTATATCCACGCCAAGGGAATGCCCACTGGTGTCGAAAGCGCCGCGCCTAATGGGATTGGCCGGGTTACTCACGTCCAGAACCTGCAAACCTGCAGCGCCGTCCGCCACGTAGGCAAAGTCGCCCACGACTTGCACGCCATAAGCGTATGGGAAAACCGAGAGCACTCCATCAATAAAGAGGTAGTAGCCACCAGTGCGGACGGGAGTGGCGGGGTTGCTCACGTCAATGATCTGCAAGCCGGCAAAACCGTGCCGACGTTGGTGGCTGTCACCGTCCCGTTCGCAATCATCGCTGGTCCGCTTTCCACTCGGAAAGTGACCGGCAAGCCGCTGCTCGCGGTGGCCGTCAAGGGATAGGCCTGTCCCAGAAGCAACACAGCGTTGTTGGTCGGGGAAACCCAGGTCAAGGTCTGGTTGGCGGCCAGCAAACCAACCTCGGTCAACAGCAAAGTCAGCAACACGGTTCCCAGTCTCAGAATGGAGTTCAGCGGGCGTGGATCAGCCGGCGCCACGCTCTCATCTGAGCGGGGAAGGAATGAAATTTTCATCGAAACAGGCAGGTTAAATGTCTTTTGGCGATTCACGATCAAGGTAGTGGGAACGCCCAGTGCAGCCTGATCCGAGATTCCAGGACGGGTCGATCGTAATCTGATCTTCAGATCTTTGCCGCTAATGTGTTCTAGGCTCATTAATCTTTCACTCGGCGCTACATTTGCCCGCAACACAGCAATTGCGGCATTTTGAACCAGGAAACCCGTACTAGTGCAGCCAGTCGGTGGTCGCCATTTTTGCATCCGGGCGGGTTGCCATTCGGGCAAGGACTTCGCCGATGGCGGGAACACCGGCAGCGCGGTGAAGGCAGTCTTGAAACTCCAGCCCTGCTCGGGGCAACGGCCGGCACGCCGCCGCCGCCTCTGTCAACGGAGTACAAGGCAATAGCTGGGACTGACTCCTTTGCTGGCCATATTTGGCGCGTGTGTCTTGACAGGACACTCGGCATTTAGCAAAGCCGCGGAGCGGCGTCAGACCCTAGCCCACGGCGTGAGCCGTGGGATGGTGTTTGCGCAAAACGCGAGCCCCGTCAGGGGCGACAGAGCCTGAGGATAATGCGCCATATCGTCGCGCAATTCTCTGTCGCCCCTCCTGGGCTCGCGCGCCGCGTGCCTGAAATCCCACGGCTGACGCCATGGGCTAAGTTCTTGCGGCGCTCCGCGCCTCCGAAATGGCCAAACTCCAGCGCCTTAAAGAGGGCGGTGAATCCCGCGGGCGGGACATTGTCCTCGGCAAATGCGAGTCCGGAGCGCACAAGAAGAGCAAGCGGGCGGACAGGACGGCTGCTCGTTTGAACCTGTCACTTTTTCACTTTTTCCAGATTTTAGATTCCGTGCTGCTTGGCATGGCGGCAGACTTACTCTGGGGCCACCAACGGAATCACCTGCCGCTCGAAGCGCCGATAGACTTGGAACTCGTGCCGGTCGAGCGTGAACACCCGGCAGTCGCGCTTCAACTCGGACATCCGCACCAGGCAGGCATCCGCGAGTTGCATCCGCTGGTCGCGGTATTTCTCCAGCAGATGGGTCACCGGACCGGCATGCTCTTCCAGGCGAAACGGCACCGTGATGATCATGCGCTCGAAGAGAGCTAGGACCTTCTCATTCGGCAGCCCCGCGTGCTCCTGCAAAAGATACGCCGCTTCGGCCAACACCGCTTCGCACGTCAGCATCGGAATCGGCACCTGCGCCCATTGCTGCTTCGCCCATTCGTGGTCGGCGTCGCTGCGGTCGAAGAAGGCGACCAACGGCCCCGTATCCAGCAGCCACGCGGTCATCGGCCAAAGCCTTTCAAATGCTTCTTGTTGCGGGCAAGGTCGCCCAAGCCACTCTCGGCGCACCCGCACAAGTCGGCGGTCAGATCCAGCGCCGATGGGTTCTGGCGCTGCCGATATTGCCGCAAAATTTCCCGGACCAGTGCGGATTTCGGCTGCCGGGCACGTTTGGCCTCAGTCTCCAGCCAGCCCAGCAGACCCTCGGACAATTTCATTGTCAGTGTTTTCATGCATCCCACGGTAACACCAGTCTGCCAGAATAGCAATACCGGATGGTGCCCCCAAATCCGCGGATAAAGGAGAGGAGAACCGCGGATGAACACGGATTGACGCGGATAGAAAGGGCATGGAATCTGCGTCTATCGGCGTCTATCCGTGGTTCTCATTCCTCAATAGTCGGTGGCGACAAATTCCATTCTCAAGGCAAGCACCGTCTACGCGGAAATAGCGCTGCGTGCCCGTGTTGGGAAGTGCCCCGAACGCGGTCTTGGACTGCAGTGGTATGCGCGCGGCGCATTC